>JBKJQB010000083.1:0-13970 GCA_046594105.1 Thermoanaerobaculia bacterium | reverse complement strand
ACGAAACATGAAAATGGTTGCAAAAGCGTGGCTAGCGGATCGAGGGTAGAAGCCGGTTTGCTCTCTGTAATGACGAAAGATGACGACGGCGGACGATAGAATCAACGGATTGTTAATCCGTTGGTCGGAGGTTCGAGTCCTCCCGCCACAGGCGGCGACGCGCCGCCGCGTTGTTGGCATAGCCTCCGCCACCATTTCGGCCGGTGGCTGGATCCGCGCGAGCGAGAGGATGTGTTCCGCCGCAGTCCTGCGGTGTGGCCAGGCGAGGCGCCATTGCCTTGTGCCGGCGGCACCTCCGGTGATATGATGTACATCTTGATGTACATGAGGTGAGCTACGTGAGGAAAGGTCACTCCATTGCCGAAGCGCGGATGAAGTTGCCCAGTCTGGTGCGGGAGGCAGAATCGGGGAAGGTTGTGGAACTGACGCGGAGGGGAGAAAGCGTGGCCTTCCTGGTCAGCCCGCAGTTGTACGAGCGTTTGAGCTCGCGAGCGCGACGATTCTCGGAGGCATGGGACGAATTCCGTCGCGAGATTCCACTGGCGGAACTGGAGATCGATCCTGAGGCGGTCTTTGGGAGCACGAGAGACCAGGCGCCCGGACGGGATCACGATCTGTGAAACTCAAGTACCTGCTCGATACCAACGTTGTATCCGAGCCTTTGCGGCCGAGTCCTGCGGCGGGAGTGCTGCAGAAACTTCGGCGGCATGAGGAGGAGATCGCGATCTCCTCGGTGGTCTGGCACGAACTGCGTTTCGGAGCCCATCGGCTTCCCGTTTCCCGCCGCCGTGAGGCCATTGAGCGTTACCTGCACGAGGTCGTTCTGGCCACGATGCCCATCCTGGACTACGACCGCGCGGCGGCAGATTGGCACGCCACGGAACGGGCCAGACTTCAAGCGCAGGGACATGTTCCGCCCTTCGCTGACGGGCAGATCGCTGCCACCGCCCGAGTCCACAACTTGACCCTCGTCACATTCAATGGATCGGACTTCAAGCGGTTTCGCGGACTCACCGTTCAAAACTGGCGATGACCTGGGCAGCTCCTGCGATCCCAATCAGAGTTGGTAGTGAGGACGGCTTCAGCCGGCCCCTCTCCGGCGCGCGGGAACTCCACGGTCGACCACCCGCTGAGGCTGGAGCGTTCGCCGGTGCGCTACGCCGGTCGGTTCAAGCGTATCGGCGTTCGAGCGGCTCCGCCGGCCGCATGCCATAGAGACAGCGCGCCACCAGCCGCAGGATCTCCTGCGCCAGCGGCGACTGCTCGTCGACCAGAAGGATCTGGGCGTCGGCGAGGTGGCCGGCCGCGAGGAACTCGTCGCTCTGCCACTTCTCCGATCGGAACATTCCGATGGTCTCCACCAGCCCGAGGAGGTTGCTCGGCATCAGCCGCAGCGCAGCCTCTTCCAGCGGGAAGGTGCTGCGCTCGGAGTCGGTGAGATAGGCGTGGACCTGCCCCCCTTCCACGTACACGCAGATGGGCATGCGCTCCGCGAGGTGATCGGGCAGCCGGGCCACGAAGGCGAAGCGGGCGATGGCCAGCGCGAAGACATGCTCGTGCCACGGTCGGTTGCTCCGGCGGACGCGGCGGGCCAGCGCGCGCAGCGCGTTCACGACAATCTTCTTGTCCTCCGCCTCCAACCCCTCCGCCGCATCCACGACGTCTTCTATCCAGGTGAGATACGGCGCGACCTCGGCTTTGGCCATGATTGGCTTCGTGGTGCATGACCCGTGCTGAGTGGTGCGGATGGTCGCGTTCGTTTTGGGAGTCGATTGCGAGCTCGTGCGGGCAGGATGCCCGCGGACCGGCCGGCAGGACGCCGGCGCTCCAAAGGCACTCAACCCTTCTTTGGCGTCAGGGTGTAGACGGCCAGCCGGCGTCCGGCCGCGGAATCCTCGATGAGAGTGGCCAGCCTCCGTGTCCTGGTCTCTTCCTTCTTCGCGCTGGTCACCCAGTGGATGGCCACGCGGCGGTACGACGGAGGCTGCTCGGTGAAGGATTGCCAGGCCTTCCTCTGCTTCCGGAACTGTTTTTCGAATTCGGGCGGAAGCTCGCGCGCAGCATTCTCGTACGCGTAGATGCCGGAGTTTTCCGCACTGCGCTGTTCGAAGGCGCGCAGCCCGGCAGGCTGGATCATGCCCAGGCGGGTCAGCTCGGCGACCCGCGCGATGTTGACGGAGCTCCAGGTGCTCTTCTGTTTTCGTGGAGTGAAGCGGATGCTGTAGCGCTCGTCGTCGATGCGGCGGCGGACCCCGTCGATCCAACCGAAGCAGAGAGCCTGATCCACCGACTGCGGCCAGGTCATCGAGGGGATGCCGGAGCCCTTCTTGTAGAAGCCGACCAGCAGCTCGGAGGTCTGAGCGTGGTGCTTTGCCAGCCACTTGCGGAAGGCCGCGGGGGTAGCGAAAAAGGTCGCGGTCATGGCGGAAGGTGGGAGTTGCAGGATTGTGATGCGAAGCGCGCCTCCAGGCAACGGTGGATCGTGATCTGTTTCCTCTCCGCGATACGATGCGCGCCGTGACGAGGACCACCGAGCGACGGCCGCAAGCGTGGGAAGACCGCAGTGATGCGGAGCTTCTGAAGACGCCGCTCCGTTCGCTGGGCCTGCGCATCGAAGGCACCTGGATCGAGGCCTGCCTCGAGGAGCTCCACGAGGATCTGGCCCGGCGCGGGCTGCGGTTCCGTCCCCACACCTGGCTGTCATCGGACTGGTTCGTGCCCGACGGCGTTCCCGGAATTGCCATCCCGTTCTACCTGGCCCATCCACGGCTGATGAAGCTGGAGCGCAAGCACATGCTGGAGGTGGAAGGGGGCACTCGCGAAGAGATGCTGAAGATTCTCCGGCACGAGTGTGGACACGCCCTTGACAACGCCTACGCCATCGGCCGCGATCCCCGATGGCGTCAGCTTTTCGGCAATCCGTCGCGGCGTTATCCGGAACAGTACCGGCCCAATCCTGCCAGCCGTCGATACGTGCAGCACCTCCGTCTGTATTACGCGCAGAGTCATCCGCTGGAAGACTTCGCCGAGACCTTCGCCGTGATCATCGGATCGCGTGGTGGCGGGTGGCGCCGGCGTTACGCGGAATGGCCGGCCCTGCGGAAACTCGAATACGTCGACGAGATTCTGGATGAGCTCAAGAGCCAGCCGCGGCAGATTCGCAATCGCCTGAAGCCGGAGTCGCTCCGGCACCTGAGCATGACCCTCGGCGAGTACTACGCCGAAAAGCGCGAGCGCTATCTGGTCAGCTATCCCGACACATACGATCGCGACCTGCGCCGGATCTTCTCCGACGACCCGGGACATGAGCGCTCTCCGCTGGCCTCGCATTTTCTTCGCAGCAGCAGGAGCGAGATCCGCCGGCTGGTCTCGAACTGGACCGGCGAATATCAGTTCACTCTGGAGCAGGTGCTGAAGGACATGATCGGCCGAAGCCGCGAGCTCAAGTTGCGCGCAGTCGGCCCGCAACGTCGGTTGAAGATGGAGTTCGCGGTGCTGCTCACCGTGAAAACGATGGATTTTCATTACAGCCGTCGCAACTGGTTTGCCTTATGAAACGAAAGCTGCGCGTGGTTGTGCTGGTGCATCCCTCCCTGGTTCCGCCGGAGAGCATGGAAGGCTTCTCCGAGCGCGAGGCCTATGAGTGGAAGACCGAATTCGATGTGGTGAACACGCTGCGGGAGCTCGGCCACGAGGTGCGACCCCTCGGCGTGGCCGACGAGCTGGGGCCGATCCGTTCCATCATCCACGACTGGAATCCTCACATCGTCTTCAACCTTCTGGAGGAGTTTCACGGACGGCAGGATTTCGATCATCACGTGGCCAGCTTCCTCGAGCTGATGCAGATCCCCTACACCGGCTGCCATCCGCGGGGAATGATGCTCGCGCGCGACAAGGCCCTCTCCAAGAAGCTGCTGGCCTATCACCATCTGACCGTACCGAAGTTTGCGGTGTTTCCCCGCGGACGGCGCGTGGTCCGGCCGAAGGGACTGGAGTTCCCGCTCATCGTGAAGAGCCTGGTCGACGAGGCGTCGCTCGGAATCTCTCAGGCCTCCATCGTGGAGAACGACGAGAAACTCCGCGAGCGCGTGGCCTTCATCCATCAGCGCAACGGGTCCGACGCCATCGCCGAGCAGTTCGTCGACGGGCGCGAGTTCTACGTCGGCATGCTCGGCAACCAGCGCCTGCAGGTGCTTCCGGTGTGGGAGCTGGTGTTCGAGAACATGCCGCCCGGCTCGGTGTCCATTGCCACCGCCGCGGTCAAACACGATCCTGACTACCAGCGGCGCCGCGGCATCTACCAGCAGCGAGCCGAAGACATCGACAGCGTGCTGCAGGAGTATGTCGTGCGCACCAGCCGCCGCATCGCCCGCATCCTCGATCTCGACGGCTACTGCCGCATCGATTTTCGCCTCGGTGCCGACGGCAAGCTGTACTTCCTGGAAGCGAATCCCAATCCCGAAATCGCCCGCAGCGAGGAGTTCGCTTCCGCCGCGGAAGAAGCAGGAAAGACCTATCCGCAACTGATCCAGAAGATCGTAGACCTCGGGCTGCAGCGGGCCGCGGCGGGGCGGTGAGGCTGGACAGCCGCGGAACGAATCACCAGTCCGGTCAGGACGATTGAGCGTCCCGGTGGTGACAACGCAGTTGCGGAATTGTCGAAGCGAAGAGCAAGTCCCGTAGGGACGATTGACTGTAGCCCAGGACTTCAGTCCTGGGTTGTTGAACGAATGACGAGGCCAGTCCCGGAGGGACGATTGAGCATCTCCTGAGCAAGGCATCAGTCTTTGTCTGTAGCCAGTTCGTGTGAATTGCTCAGTCAATGCTGCCGCTCCCGGGCGCAGAATCATCGGTAACCAATGCAGACATCGTCGATGGCCATCGTGTTCCTGATCGCGCTCCCTCTTTCCGGTGCAAGCCTGCCGGCAGAGAAGACGGTCGTATGGTCACCGTTTGTTCTCGCCGGTGACCGCGTGCGCTTCGATTCGGCGATGCGGCCGCAGTTCACGCAACGGCAGGTCCGGAATTCTGCAGAGGCCACGCGCGCAGGGCTGGCCTTGTGGTCGGCCACGCCCCGGGGCCGGCAGTTGATCGAGATCCTCAGTGGCCAGGAGTACGAGGTCCAGGTCATCGAAGACCTGACGGAGCCGGGAGCGGGAAGAGCGCCGCAGCCTGCGCTGCCGACGCTGCTCGCTGCCTCCGATCACGCCAGGAGAAAGAGTTACGCGCTGGTGTTGAATCCCGGCTTCTTCCGACTGCCGGAGGGGATGAACCCTGCTCCGTTCGGACCGGCTTCCGCGGCCGAGATGATGGCGGTGACCTGGGCGGCCGAGGTGCTGCACATTTACTTCTACACGCAGGGAGTCTCTCTGCCGCACCATCAGCGTCCCGATTTTCAGGACGAGTGGCGCACCATCGCGCGAGAGCTCGGACTGCCCGGCATGCCTCACGACGATGAAGACCAGATGATCCGAGCCGCCGGCGCAAAGGTGCGGACGGGGCGCTGGCGCTGAGGGGCTGAGGTCAGCTCACGGCCGCTTCGTCGATCCGCAGCGTGCCGGCGTCTGCATCGAGCGTGGCCATGGCCCCGATGGGAAGCGTGAGCTTTTGCTCGATGTGGCCGAAGGAGAGCCCGGCCAGCGCGGGAACGCCGAGCGATGAGAATCGGTCGCGGAGCACTTCTTCCAGACTGAAGCTGGGGCCTTTCACCTCGCACTGGGTGCAGCGGCCGAAGACGAAGCCGGCCAGGTGATCCAGTTTTCCGCCCAGAGCCAGTTGCGACAGCATGCGATCGATGCGGTAGATCTCTTCGTGGATGTCTTCCAGGAAGAGGATCCGGCCGGCAGTCTCCATCTCGTACGGCGAGCCCATGATCGAGGTGACCATGGTCAGGTTGCCGCCCACCAGCCGGCCGCTCGCTTTTCCCGGAGCCAGGCGGACGATGCGATTGGTGCGATCGACCAGCTCGGCCGGCTTCTTGTCGGGGGGTTGCAGCAGTCCGGCCGGCTCGGCGGTCATGACCACGCGGCGGAAGTTCGCCAGCGAGTACGGTTCGAAGTTCGAGCCGCCAACCGGTCCGTGGAAGGTGATCAGGCCGGTCTTTTTGTAAATGGCGTTGAGCAACGCGGAGATGTCGCTGTATCCGATGATCACCTTCGGCTTGCGCGCGATCAGGGCGTAATCGAGATAGGGAAGGATGCGAGGCGAGCCCCAGCCGCCGGTAAAACAGACGATGCCGGCGACGGCGTCGTCGGCAAACATGCGATTGATGTCGCTGGCCCGGTCGCGATCGCGTCCGGCGAAGTAGCCCCACTGGTCGTAGGCATGCGGCCCGATCTGCACCTTGAGGCCGATGGCCTCGAGCTGCTCCCGCGCCAGTGCGATGGCGTCGGCTTCGAACGCCGCGGTGGCTGGCAGCACCAGGCCGACGGTGTCGCCGGGAGCGAGCCGCTTCGGCTTGACCGATGGTGCGGCCGCGGACGGAGATGCGGGGGCCGATCGGGCGGAACGGGGGAGGGCGGCAGCGGTGGCGGAGAGGGAAAGGAGTCGCGCAAAGTCCCGGCGATTGAGCATCAGGACATTGTCGCGCATCGCCGGGGCTGCGGTGCGCCTTCGTCCATCCGCGATGCGCCGATCTCGGCGAACGGTGTTGCTTGCGGAACGCCGGCATCCTGCCGGCCGGTCCGCCGGCATCCTTGCCGGCGCGTACTTGCGCTACTCGGAGTCTCCTGTGACGCCAACTCTGCCTTTACGTCGTCAGTTTCTTCACCGCTTTCTTCGCCACGTCTGCGGCGCTCCTGGCCACGGTCTTCTTTCTCGACTTCAGTGCGGCGATGGCGGTGACCGCGGTGGTCGCCGTGGCGATGACGATGGCAGCGACGTTCTCTTTTTCCGACGCATCGAGATCATCCCAGCGATGCAGCAGGCGGCCCACGGCGCTGCCAGCGATCTTCTCCGCTGCGTTCGCTTTCTTACTGATGCCGTCGATGGCACGGATGGTGGCATTGCGGAGCAAAGGTTCAAGAGCAGTTTTCATCGAAAGCCTCCGCGGCTCCTGATTGCCAGCCCTGTTCCAACATGAGTCGGAGAGGCTAGGAGCCTGCGCGGCAGAATGTCTTTGAGCGTGATCTTGGCGGAGCCTTGGGCGTTCCAGACGTCAGTCGCGATTTCCCAGGGCGAATGCTGGGCGCGTGCAGGCGCGCCTGGCAATCCAGGCCCGGGCTTGGCCCGGGGAAACGCGTTGGCGCCGGCCGCACTTGCAACGCCATCGGGATTCCCCCGGCAGAGCCGGGGGCTGGTCTGTGAAGCGCGCCTTCGCGCGCATGAACATCGTTGGACTTTCCTCAGGGGCCGTTGTCAACAAAATGCCTGAGTTAAGGCCATTGCGCTTCCAGCCGCCGCTCCTCGGCGAACTGCCGCCGGCAGGATGCCCGCGGCCCAGTCGGCAGCGATGCCGGCGCAACGAAAGGAAGGTCGGATCTTTTCCCGTTACTTCTTTCCCCGTTTCGGTCCACCCGGCCCGCGACTCGGGCCGCCCGGTCCCCGTCGTGGCGGGCCGCCTGTCGATTTGGTGAACGGACGTTTTCCGTACGCCGGACGTGCGCCTGCGGACGCGTCGCGGCGAGGGGGACGATCGTCATCGCGAGGACGCGAGGGGCGAGGTCCGGCCGGCCGGAACTCCCGCTTCGGACCGCCGGGACCGGGCCGCGCGCCGCCACGATCTCCGTACGGAGCGCGCGCCGGACGCCGATCGTCATCGCGCGCCGGTCGATCGCTGCTGAACTTGCGGGGAGGGGCACCGGCTCCGGGCCGGAACTCCCGTTTGGGACCCCCCGGTCCGGGACGCGGGCCGCCGCGATCACCATACGGAGCGCGCGGGGGCCGTCGATCATCATCGCGGGGCGGGCGGTCGCTGCCGAACTTACGGGGAGGGGAACCGGCGCCGGGCCGGAAAGCACGCTTCGGCCCGCCCGGTCCAGGACGGGGACCTCCGCGAGCAGCGTAGGGAGAGCGCGGTGGACGCCGATCGTCATCACGCGAAGGGCGATCCTCGCGGAAGTCGCGCTTCGGCCCACGCGTCTCTCCACCAACAGGTTTGCGATCCCCGTACGGCGGACGCGACGGACGGGCATCGCTCGTGGCCCGGGGCGGACGGCGATCCTCCGGATTCGGTTTCGGCCGCAGGCGATCGTCATCGGCATCGGCGATACGCAGGTTGACCGGGCGGCCGCGGAACTTTGCGCGGCCCACTTTGTCCAGGACGAGATCGACGCTGCCGGCAGGGATGCTGACGAAGGTGACGTCGTCGCGAATGTCGATCGGCCCGATGTCGCGGCCGGAGATCCCTGCTTCGTTGGCGATGGACCCGACCACATCAGCGGGACGGATGCCGTCGCGACGTCCCACTTCCATGCGCAACCGCACCGGGGCATCGGGGTCGAAATCGGCGTCCGGCACGGGAGCCTTCGCCCGCACCTTCTTCTTCTTCTGTGCAGAGTCGCCTGCATCGTCCGCTACGGGAACGGCGGCGGAATCGGCCAGCGGATCGTTTTCGCCGATCGGCGCCGTGTCGTTCTCCACGTCTTGAAGAGGATCCTCCGTCCGGACTTCGAGGGCCGGACTCTCCTGTGCGATGGGGGTTTCGACCGATGACGGGATCCTTTCGCGAGATGGTTCGGCGCTGGTCTGGAGGGGTCGCTTCTCCGCCGGCTTCGCTGCACTCTTCGCAAGAGGTTTGACAGCACTCCGAGGGGGAGCCGCGCTCGCCGCCGGTTTCGCTTCACTCCTGCTCCGCGTTGCCGGCGCGCTGGGGATGGTATCCACGAGACCTCGGGCGCCATTGGCTAACTTCGCCGCGGCGGCCGCCACTTCGGCCAGCTCGAACGTGCCCTCCGCGACCAGCTCTTCGACCACCTGCAGGTAGAGATCGAGACCGCCTTCCTGCAGGCTTTCCCGCAGACTGTCCTTGAAGACATCAACACGTTTTGCCGCGACGTCGGCACGGGTGGGCATCTTCATCGGCTTGATGGCCATGCCGGTGAAGCGCTCGATCTCCCGCATCATCCGTCGCTCGCGTGGGGTCACGAACAGGGTTGCCACGCCACTCCGGCCAGCGCGGCCGGTCCTTCCGATGCGGTGAACGTAGGCCTCCACATCGTTGGGAACGTCGTAGTTGATGACGTGCTCGATCTGCTCGACGTCCAGACCGCGCGCGGCCACGTCTGTGGCTACGACCACTTCCACCTGGCCGGCGCGCAGACGGCGGATCACGCTCTCGCGCTGGGACTGGTTCATGTCGCCGTGCATCGGCTCTGCAGCGAAGCCGCGTCCCTGGAGTTTCTCCGCCAGCTCCGCGGCGCCGTTCTTGGTGCGGCGGAAGATGAGGGTGGCTTCGCTCTCTTCGAGCTCCAGGATCTGGGTGAGCACCTCGAGTTTCTGGCCTTCGTTGATGTTCAGGAATCGCTGCGCGATGGCCGTCGCCGCGACGGAGGTTTTGTGCTCGAGCTCGATGCGCTCGGGATTCCTCAGGTGACGCCTGGCGATGCGCAGGACGCCGTCCGGCATCGTTGCCGAGAAGAGTGCGGTCTGACGATCGGCCGGGGCGTCGCCAAGGATGCGCTCCACGTCCTCGATGAACCCCATCTTGAGCATCTCGTCCGCTTCGTCCAGCACCACCATGCGCAAACGGTCCAGCCGGAGGGCCTTGCGATCGAGCATGTCGATCAGCCGCCCCGGGGTGCCGACCACGATATGCACGCCGCGCTCGAGCCGCTTCAGCTGGTGAAAGATCGGCGCGCCGCCGTAGACGGGCAGCACCACAAGGGGACCGAGCCCGTGCGCGTAGGAATGGATGGCCTCGGCGACCTGCATGGCCAGCTCGCGCGTCGGGGCCATCACCAGCCCTTGCGTCTCACTCTTGTTCACGTCGATCCGGGAGAGCATGGGCAGGGCGAAGGCGGCGGTCTTGCCGGTCCCGGTCTGGGCCTGGCCGATGACATCCCGCCCGGCCAGGAGCACCGGAATGGTCCGTTCCTGGATCGGCGTGGGGGCCTCGTATCCGAGGTCGGTGATGGTCTTCAGAAGCTCGGGACCGAGTCCGAGCGAGGCGAATGTCGATGGTTCACTCATGGTCGGGGCATCATGTCACGCCGGACGCGGAGGGGTGGGAAGCAGAGCGGAAGCGGAAGCGGAAACTAGAAACCAGAAACCAGAAAGAGACGGACGTGCGCTCCGTGGTTCTGAGCGAAGCGAATGTAGCGCCGGCATCCTTGCCGGCCGGTCCGCCGGCTTCCAGCCGGCGCTGTTCGGCGAGCTCCCGCGGGCAGGATGCCCGCGGCACGGCCGGCAGGGATGCCGGCGCTACGAAAGGCGCCCATTTTCCGCAGCATGACGACAGAGGTCATTAGAAGCCGCGGAGACGGCGAAAGGATCCGCAACGTCGCAGATGCTTGTCGGCTGCATCCCCGAGATTGCAGATCCTTCACTTCCCGCCCACCACCCACGCCGTTCAGGATGACGGCGGCCGGAGGTTTTTCTGGTTTCTGGTTTCTGCCTTCTGGTTTTTGCCTTCTGCTTTCTTATCGCCGTGTGGCGCGGCGTCTCAGCGCCTGATCGATGATGAATAGCTCGCCGAAATTCTGGGTGTAGATCCGGCCGTCGGCGCCGATCGAGGTGGGGGTGTACGCCGCCCCGATGGCCAGGCGAAGGAAGAGGTGGCCGGCGAGCAGTCCGCCCTGATCGATGGTGTAGAGATTTCCGTCCTCACTGTTCGCGTACACCCGTCCCAGCCGATCGACAGCGACGGCGTTGACGCACCACTCGAATCCGTTGGGGGAGGTTTCCACGCAGGCAATCGCTCCCGATGCGTCGCGCTCACAGCTCTTCGTGTTGGTATTGCGAAACCGCCACTCCCTCTGCAGCGACGAGTCGAGCTGGGTGATGAAGTACGCCTCCGGGTCTGCTGGCGAATAGAGGGTGCGATCGGAAGGACAGGTCTCCTCGCTGTTGCACCAGGAGCCGACCGAATAGTGGTTCTCCTTCAACAGGATCGAGTAGGTTCGGTCGTGCTCGTAGATGGCAGGAGTGAGATCCCATCCCCATCCGTAGGCGCCGAGGTAGGCGCCTCGCGAGGAAAAGGACATGAGGTGGCCCTGGCCGTAGTTGTAGCGGGTGTACGCACCATAAAGAATGTTGCCATCGGGGGCGATGACCGGGGAGGATGTGGAGTCGTCGTTCACCCGTCCCGATCCGGGAAGGTTGTCGGCGGGATCGACGCCGGTGATCGCTCCGATGCTGCATCCGCCGGGCGTTCCGTTGGGCGGGATGGTCACGTTGCAGCCATCCAGAAAGCGATTGCGCAGCGAAGCACTCCACTTAGGACTGAGGTCGGGATTGACCGCCACCAGATAGCCCCAGCGATCGTTCAGGTGGGCGCGGCTGATCGTGTAGATGGTTCCGTCGGCCGCGACCGCCGGCGCGACGTTCAGTCCCGGGCGTTGCGGGCCGCAGCGCTGGGAGGGGGCCACGGCGTCGGGGGTGGGAGGTCCCGGGCGGCCGGTGAAATCGAAGACCGACGTGCAGGCCGCATCGGCGGGTGGTGCGCCGGGAACGATGGCGCTGAATGCTGCGGCGCGGATCGTGCCGCCGGCGTCGATCCGCACCAGCCAGGAGCCGAGCGAGTCGGAGCTCCATGGATTGTTCGGGGCCAGGCGGAAGGCGGTGTAGACGATGTTCCCGGCAGCATCCGCCGCCGGCGGTCCGGCCACGAAGATGGTGGGATCGAAGGTCGGTCCGAAAGGATGGAACCGGCGGATCAACGTTCCGTCTTCGCGGTTGATTTTGTCGATGGTCCCGCCTGCTCCCGGTGCCCAGATGGCGTCCGGTGTGAGCGCGCAGTGATAGACCGGTTCCCAGAGACCGTGCTGGTACGGCGGCGGCTTCCAGTCGGTGGCCCGGGTCCAGCGTGTAACGAACTTCGAGGCGGAGCGGCGGACATTCACGACGTTCCAGATCTGCGTTTCCCAGAAGCGAAGCTCCGAGAAGGTTCCCGACTTACGAACGACGAACAGGTCGGCGCCGTCGATGAGCGGAACGGGATAGTGAACGTAGAGGTCTCCATCGGAAACGGCCTGCTCCGCGGCGGCGAAGGGATCGAGCACCATGCGGGCCTCGATCCGGTCGGGGGTGCGGCCGATGGCTGGGGAGGCGCCATCGTGGCGCGCCGTGCGGCCCCACTGAGTCCAGTCCTGAGCGGAGAGGGTGGAATTGCAGAGAACGACAATCAACAGCAGGATCCGGGATCGCACCGACGCATTCTACGGGGAGCAAATGCAGTGCTCGCAAGAAGGATTCGATCGAGGCGGCCTCAGGCGAGGGAGGCGAACATCTTCGACTGCGCGCGTGCCAACTCGTCGCAGCGATTGTTCCACTCGTCGTCGGAGTGGCCCTTCACCTTGACCCAGGACACCTCGTGCTTCTGGCTCAGCGCCAGGAGCTGTTCCCACAGATCGCGGTTCTCCACCGGTTGCTTCGAGCTGTTGCGCCACCCATTGCGCAGCCACTTCTCGTGCCATCCCTGCAGGAAGCAGTTGATCACGTAGGAGCTGTCGCTGTGAACGGCCGCGCGGCAGCGCTCGCGCAGTTGTTCCAGGGCGCGGATCACGCCGAGCATCTCCATCCGATTGTTGGTGGTGTGACGCTCCCCTCCGGAGATCTCTTTAATGGTGTCGCCGAACATCAGCACGGCGCCCCAGCCTCCCGGCCCCGGATTTCCGGAGCAAGCCCCGTCGGTATAGATGATGACGTTCTTCACGGCGCGGCATTGTAGCGGCAGGGGCATGACGCATCTTCCTTTCGCGTGGGGAGCGCGCCCCCGGCGTCTGTTTTTCGGCGCTCTGTGGCGATCCCGCCCTTCCGTTACGTCCTCGATTCGCGTCAAAGGTCTCGACGAGACGGATTCGCTGCGCTTGACGTGGGGGACGATGCGCGCTTCGCTCGAATCCGCCGAGCAGGCCGATCGCTGCGGGTGCGGTCACCGGCGCTCTCATCACGACGGGAGCGGCAGTTGTTTTCAGGTCATCGGGTGCGCGACGACCTGCGATTGCACTTCCCTGGCGCCGCGCTGAGCGTTTGGCAATTGCGTCCACGGTCCATTCACGGTAGGTTGTGACATCCGTTCGAGCATGTTCCCCGGAGACCCCATGAGACTGCGTTTCGCGCGCATCCCGTTGCTGCTTCTGCTCACCGGAATTCTCAGCATCGCCTACGCCACCGTGGCCTCCAGCGCGCAGCGATCGAAAGGCGCAGGGGGTCCCGCGCCCGTCATCAACGGGTTCTACCCTCCTCCTCCGCTCGCTCTGGGCAAGAGCCTTCAACTGACGTGGAGCACGGTGTACGCGGACACCGTCACCATCGATCAGGGTTTTGGCGTCCAGCCGCTGAACGGATCGATCACGGTCTCGCCGACGGTCAACACCGCCTACACGCTGACGGCAGTGGGGCCGGGCGGCTCGTCCTCGAGGACCGCGTTGGTGACTGTGGTGGTTCCACCGGCGCCTCCCCACGTCGTGGTCACCGCACGGCCGCAGCCGCTGGTGTTGCTGCCGGGTGCGCAGGGATCGACGTCGTACACCATCACCAACAACGGTGGCCAGCCCGCTGCCGTGACCACCACGCATCAGGGAACATTCTTCAGCGGAGTGGTGGGGCTGTTCACGCTCGCCCCAGGTGCCTCAAGCACGCTTCCCATCACCACGAACGCGCTCCCCGCCGGAACGTACGAGGGGGCCGTCGTGGTCACCGTGCAGGGCGACCCCGCAACGCTGAAGATTCCCGTCACCGCTCTGGCCATCGCAGCGCCCGGTGCTCCGGCCATCGCGCAGGCCACCGAGAATCGGGTCGATCTCGCGGTAGGACCGGAGACGACGATCGTCACCGGATCCACCTCCTTCACCAACGCCGGCCAGGGGCGG
>JBKJQB010000223.1:0-60601 GCA_046594105.1 Thermoanaerobaculia bacterium | reverse complement strand
CGCTGTTTCGTGTTCATCGATGAAGCCGATCAGACGCTGGGAAAGCGCGACTCCGGGGCCAACGACTCGGGGCTTTCCGGTCGGGTTTATTCGATGTTTGCGCAGCAGATGAGCGATCCCGCGAACCGCGGGCGGATCATCTGGGTGCTGGCATCGAGCCGTCCCGATCTCATCGAAGTCGATCTGAAGCGACCGGGCCGCGTCGATGTAAAGATCCCCATTTTCCCTACCACCACGGCGCCGGAGTCGCTGGAGCTGATCCGCGCGCTGAGCAAGCGGCGGGGTGTGATGTTCCCGGAGAGCGCGACCGCGGAGCTGCTCCCGATCATGCCGGAGCTGCTGACTCCCGGCGCAGCCGAGGCCATCGCGGTCAAGGTCTACCGCACCACCCGGACCGAGTCGCTCGATCCGGTGGCGGCGATCAAGCGGGCTCTGGCCGGTTATCAGAATCCGGTGCCCGCCGATGTCATGGAGTTCCAGATCGCCATCGCGGCGAAGGAAGCGAGCGACGTCGAATTCGTTCCGGAGCGATTCCGGGGGCTCCGGTAGGTCCAGGCCGGCACGGCCGGCGGCGCTGGTTGCCCAAGGCTCCGCCAAGATTACGCTCCAAGACGTTCTACCGTGCCGGCCTACAGGACGCTTCCTGAGTAGACGTTGAATCTCTGGTCGCGGACAAATGCCAGCAACGTCATTCCCGCGTCGCGTGCCAGCTCGATGGCCAGCGACGTCGGCGCTCCGACGGCCGCCAGGATGGGAATTCCGGCGACCAGCGCTTTCTGCACCAGCTCGAAACTGGCGCGGCTGCTGACCATCAGAAGGGCGTCCGACAGTGGCGTCGAGCCCATTCGAAACTGGGCTCCGATGGCCTTATCGGTGGCGTTGTGCCGTCCGACGTCCTCCCTCATCGTGAGCAAGCGGCCCTGGCGATCGATGACCGCCGCTCCATGAAGTCCTCCGGTCGAGAGGAAGCCAGCTTGTGCGCTTTGGAGCAGGGCGGGGAGGGTATGCACCAGACTGGCGGCCACCGGGTCTCGTTTCGCCAGCGGAGCGGGTCGGGCGATGCGCACGGCGTCGATCGAGGTTTTTCCGCAGAGGCCACAACTCGAGGTCGTGTAGGAATGGCGCTCGATGGTGGTGGGATGGAAGGTGTGCCCGGGCCGGAGTTCCACCCGCACGACGTTCGGGCCACCCCAATGCCGGATCGATTCGATCGCCTCGCCCGTAGCCACGATCGCTTCGGTGAAGAGGAAGCCGGCAGCCAGATCGTAGTCGTGGCCTGGCGTGCGCATGGTCACGGAGATGACTTTCTCGCGAGGACCTGCAGAGTCCGACCAGGCCAGGCGAATCTCCAGCGGCTCCTCCACGGCCACCACATCGGGCTCGTTCGTGCTGGTGGTTCCATGGACGCGGCAGACATCAACGTTCGTGGTGGAGCCATCGGACATGAGCCGTCGATTGTGCGGCGTGAGGCGCCGGGAGGCAATCATGATCGACTGGGATGCCTGCATCGCTCGCGTAAGATTGCCTCTCCCGGCGACCAGCGCGACGACAGGAGAGCCATGACAGACACCACCCTGGGCAGCTCGAAGGCCCCGCAGTACCCCATCTTCCGCATCATCTTCGCCTCCGGACTGGGCACCATGATCGAGTGGTACGACTTCTACATCTTCGGCAGCCTGGCCGTGATCATGTCGGAGCTGATGTTCCCCAAGGGCGACCCCGCCTGGGCGTTGATCAAGACCTGGGCCCTGTTCGCGACCGGGTTCATCGTGCGGCCGTTCGGCGCGCTGGTGTTCGGAGGAGTGGGCGATCGTATCGGCCGCAAATACGCATTCCTGGTCACTCTGACCATCATGGGACTGTCGACCTTTCTGATCGGGCTGCTGCCCACCTACGCAAGCATCGGCATTCTCGCTCCGATCCTGCTCCTGATCCTGCGTCTCCTGCAGGGTCTGGCGCTCGGTGGCGAATACGGTGGCGCCGCGGTCTACGTCGCCGAACATGTGCCGGACCATCGCCGCGGCTACTACACGAGCTTCATCCAGGTGACCGCCACTCTGGGTCTCTTCGTCTCCCTCGGTGTGGTGCTGGCCGTGAAGAAGTCCATGCCCGACGCGGACTTCAAGGCCTGGGGCTGGCGGATTCCGTTTCTTCTCTCGCTGCTGCTGGTGGGGATGTCGTTCTACATCCGCCTGCGGTTGAAGGAATCGCCGCTGTTCCAGTCCATCAAGACCCAGGGGAAGACTTCGGTGCAGCCGCTGCGGGAGAGCTTCGGAAACTGGGCGAACATCCGCATCGTGCTGCTGGTGCTGTTTGGCGCGACGGCCGGACAGGGCGTGGTCTGGTATACCGGCCAGTTTTACGCGCTGTCATTTCTGCAGACGGCGCTGAAGATCGATCTGTCGACCTCCAGCATCATCGTGGGGACGGCTCTGCTGCTGGGCATGCCCTTTTTTGTAGTGTTTGGCGCGCTGTCCGATCGCATCGGCCGGTTGAAAATCATGATGGCCGGGAACCTGATCGCCGCCCTGACCTACATCCCGATCTATCACGCCATGAAAGCGAACGGCGATCCGAACAATCCACACATGGGCATGCTGGTGTTGCTCGTCTTCATTCAGGTCATCTACGTGACCATGGTGTACGGGCCGATCGCGGCGTTCCTGATCGAGGCCTTCCCGGCCAGGATCCGCTACACCTCGTTCTCCCTGCCCTATCACCTCGGCAACGGATGGTTCGGGGGAACGCTCCCGCTGATCGCCGCGCTTCTGGTGGAGAAGACGCACAACCTCTACGCCGGACTCTACTGGTCCATCGGCGTGGCCCTGATGACGTTCCTGGTCGGCTCGTTTTTTCTCAGCGAGAGCCATCGAGTGAAAATCTGGGACGAAGCGGGAGAAGCGCGGCCGGAGTGATGAGGGAGCGCGTGTTTTTTACCGCGCTGCCGGCACTGGTACGAGCGGATGACTAGGAGCCTGTGCGGCAGAACTTCTTGGAGCGTGATCTTGGCGGAGCCTTGGGCAACCAGCGCCGCCGGCCGTGCCGGCCTAGCGTCTGGGAGAGGGAGCGGAGGCGCGCGCCGGCGCCTTTCGGGCAGTTTTTGTTTTCGCGTTCTTGTGGGCGGAGGCGAGGTGTGTGGCGGCCTCCTCCCGAGCGGCGATGGCGTTGAGGTAGGTGATGAAGCGACGGAAGAGCTGCTCGCTCCGATCGACCGATTCCGTCTGGCGCGACAGGTCGTCGACGAAACTGTTGGTGGTCAGTTCCAGCCGGGAGTCGCGGGTGACCATCTGCGCCATCATGTCCGAGACCGCGAACTCCTTGGGCGGCGGGACCATCAGCGTTCGCGCCGAACGGAGCAGGGCCTGGCGCGCGGCGATGGAGAGCTCGGAGATCGTACCGACCAGTGTGGTCTCGATGTGGCTGGACAACGGCGTGATGATCAGAGCGGTGTTGCCCTGCGGATCGAAGTCGCGCGATGCGTTGACGATGCCCCTGGTCGCCGGGAGGAACAACTTGTCGCCGTTGTTCGGATCGAGCCGGTTGTAGATCTCCGGGCGCAGAAGTCGGCCGGAATTGCAGGCGCTGATGATGACGAACCGGATTCCGTCGGGAGCCAGATGTTCCTGCAGGGCGCCGACGGAGATGTACGAGCGGTCCGCCGCAGGGTCGTAGCTCTGTTGCAGCTTCAAGCCGTTCCCGTTGGTGCCGTGCGTCTCCAGCACCAGAGTGGAGAGCTGTTTTTCCGGATAGAGGACGTTGTAGCGATGCACCTGATCCAGAACGCGCGACCAGTCGGCTTCCTGAAAGCAGGCGAAGCCCAGGCTTCGATAAAAACGACAGTTGTCGGGGACGCTGAGGTCGGGACTGAAGACGATGCCGATCCCTTTCCCCATCAGCTCGAGGCGTCGAGCGGGAACGTTCGGCCAGGCGTCGCGCAGCAACGACGCGCTGGTTGGTTCGAGTGCAAACAATGGAGGCAACGTTCCGCTGACAAGAAAGATCAGGCCCAGAAGCACGAAGCGGATCGGGGCGACGTCCGATTTCGAGGGTCTCCGGCCTGCGGAGCATCCATCCCGCCTGGGGACGACACCAGGCGGGCAGGCAACGGTCATCGGGTGCCGCTCGACGAGGTGGTTCGGGTGGTGGGGGTAGCAGGTGCGGCGGTGCTGGTTCCGGGGCTCGCCGGTGCGGTCGCCGTGGTGCCGGTGATGGAGAGGGTCCCCGAGGTGTTGACGACAGGAGTGCCGCCTCCGGTTTCCGTGGCCGTCGTGGCGCTGGTCTGGCTCTGCTGCGAGGTGGTCTGGACTTCCGTTGTATCGGACGCCGCCGCTCCGTGGTCGTTCGCTTCGTGATGACAGCCTATGCTCGTGAGCAGCGTCAGGCCCGCCCCGGTGATGATTGCAATCGCTCGAATTCGCATCGAACCTCCCTGATCGCTCCATCATCCCAGCAATCGGCGTGCTCGTGCAGGAAAGCCGGGTCCGCCCGGCATGGACAATCATCAGCATCAGGGGCTCGTTGGCTCACCTTGAACGCCAGGAGCAAAGCCTCGCAGGACCGTCGAAAATCGTGGCGGACGCTTTGCGAACCAACGCCGCCGGCCGTGCCGGCCTCAGCGTGTGAGTTGGCGCAGCGCGGTCCGCAACACTGCGGAAAACTCCGCGTCGACGCCGAGTTGCTCCCTGGCCGCGGCCACCGCGGCGTCGGCGTCTTTCGGCCGGTAGCCGAGGTTGATCAGCGCCGACTGGACGTCGTCGTCGACTGAGAGCCTGGTGTGGACCGGGGCGGTTCCGGCGCTTCCTGCCGGCATCACCAGCTTGTCGCGCAGCTCGAGACAGATCCGCTCGGAGGTCTTCTTTCCCACGCCGGGGATGGAAGAGACCTTGCGGGCATCGCCGCGGGCGATGGCATCCGCAAGATCGGCCGGATCGATCCCGGAGAGAATCTTCTGCGCGAGGATCGGGCCGATCCCGGAGATGGAGATCAGTTTCTCGAACGCAAATTTCTCCTCGGTGGATGCGAAGCCGTAGAGCGCGAGCATGTCTTCCCGGACGTGGGTGTAGATCTCCAGCGCCGCCTCGCGTGTCCCTTCCAGCTTGTAGTACGTCTGCAGCGAGATGCGCACTTCGTAGCCGACGCCGGCGGCGAGCACCAGCGCGGTGGTGGCATCGAGACGCTTGAGAGTTCCCTGCAGATAGCCGATCACGGAGGCAGTCTACGCGATCGGGAGCGGACAACTTTTGCCTGTCGCTTCGAAGGACGGAGCTTCGACGCGGCCTCTTACGATCGAGTTCCTTCTGCCCGCCGCAGCAAGAACCCAACGGCGCGTCGCTCCGTTCACCAGCTCGTCTTCAAGCGATGGCCGCACGGTCGGGCGGTTACTTCCGGCGCCAGCGCGTTCCCGACGGGCCGTCATCGAGCAGGATTCCGCGCGCGAGCAACTGGTCGCGGATTCGGTCGGACTCCGCGAAGTCTCGGGATTTCCGCGCCGCGGTGCGCGCGGTGATCAGCGAGTCGATCTCCGCGTCGAGGCTGGCGTCGTGGCGCGGGAAGATGTCCAGCACCGGATCGACCTTCATCAGGGCCGTCTTGATTCCCGCGGCGTCGCCTGCGCTGATGCGCCCGGCGTCGAGGGCGATGTTCGCATCGCGGATGAGGGTGAAGAGAGCGCCCAGGGCGCCGGCGGTGTTGAGGTCGTCGTCCATCGCCTCGTCGAATGCGACCAGAAAGCGGCCGATCAGATCGTCGCCCTGACCGTCGGCGTGGGCGGCATCGTGCGGCGCGGATCGCGATACCTCATCGAGGCGGAGCAGGAAAATCTCGATGCGCGACAGCGCCTGTTTCGCGTCATCGAGCGACTGGGTCGTGAAGTTGAGTTTCGTGCGATGGGGGACGGAGAGCAGGGCGTAGCGCAGAGCCACCGCCTCGTAGCCCATGTCCCGGATCTCCGCGAGGGTGTAGATGTTCCCGACCGACTTCGACATCTTCTGCTGATCGATGTTTAGGTGCTCGCCGTGGATCCAGAAGCGCACGAACGGCTTGCCGGTCGCCCCTTCGCTCTGGGCGATCTCGTTCTCGTGATGCGGAAAGATGAGATCGACGGCCCCGGTGTGAATATCGAAGGTCTCTCCCAGGAGCTCCATGGCCATAGCGGAACACTCCAGATGCCATCCCGGACGACCTTCTCCGATCGGTGTCTGCCAGGAGGGCTCTCCCTCTTTGCGCCCCTTCCACACCACGAAGTCCCGGGCGCTTTCTTTCTCGTACTCGTCGGTCTCGATGCGGCTGTAATCGCTGGCAGCGTCCATCTCGATCCGCGACAATTTTCCGTAGTCGGGGAGCGAGGCAACTTTGAAGTAGAACGATCCATCGGCGGAGTAGGTGAGGCCGAGGTCGTTCAGTCGTTCCACCAGGGCGACCATCTGCGGCACGAACTCCGTAGCGCGGGGATAGGAGTCGGCAGGACGGACCCGCAACTCGGCCAGCGACTTGTGGAACGCCTCGATGAAGGGCGCGGTGTAGGTGTTGATGTCCTGTCCCGCCGCCGTGGCGTTCCGGATGATCTTGTCCTCCACATCGGTGATGTTCATGATCTGGGTGACCCGGTAGCCGCGGTACTCAAGATAGCGACGGAGCAGATCGCTCCACAGGAACGTACGTAGGTTGCCGATGTGCGGGTGGCCGTACACCGTCGGTCCGCAGGAGTACATCTTGACCACTCCCGGAACCAGAGGAACGAACGTCTCTTTCTCGCGCGAAAGGGTGTTGTAGAGCTTGAGCTCGGACATCGCGGCGGGAGTATAACGGGAGGGATGGGCGGCGATGCATGGGGCACCCGCGTCCGGCCGACGGGAGCGCGATCGATGCTGACCGGGCGGCAGGCGCAGGGAGCGGATCTCGCCCGCGGCGCTCCGAAACGGCTACGATCGGCGTCATGCTGACCCGCGAAGAGTTCCACCGTCGTTTCGGAGAAGCACCTCTGTTCGGGATGGTGCACCTGCGTCCGTTGCCGGGATCCCCGCTGTTCGGCGGCTCGATGGATGCCGTGATCGACGGCGCGATCCTCAGTGCTCGGGCTTTGGCGGATGGGGGATGTGCGGCGATCATCTTCGAGAACTTCGGCGATCGCCCTTTCTTCAAAACAGGAGTGCCGGCGGCAACGGTGGCCGCGATGACACAGGCCATCGCGTCGACCGTGGCGGCGGTGAAGGTTCCCTTCGGAGTGAACGTGCTGCGCAACGATGCGGAATCAGCGCTGGCCATCGCCGCGGCGACCGGGGCCTCTTTCATCCGGGTCAACGTCCATACCTGCGCGATGCTGACGGACCAGGGACTGGTGGAAGGCAGTGCGGCGGGAACGCTGCGATTGCGCGCCACCCTCGCGCCGGAGGTTCTGATTTTTGCCGACCTCCTGGTCAAGCACGCCTCCCCGCTGGTGGATGCGGATGAGACGCGGATGGCCAGGGACCTGCGCACCAGAGGGCTGGCCGATGCGCTGATCGTGAGTGGACAGGAGACCGGTTCGCCCGCCGACCGCGGCAGATTGGAAACGGTCCGCAGCGCGGTGGAGGCTCCGGTGCTGGTCGGGAGCGGCGTCACGGCGGAGAACGCCGCGGACTACGCTTCGGCCGACGGGTTCATCGCCGGGACTTCCCTCAAGCGGGAAGGGCGCGTCGATGCTCCCGTCGATCCGAAGCGCGTGATTCAGATGGTCGCCGCGCTCAGAGCGCTTTGCGGCCGGTGACCAGCTGGAAGATCAGCACAATGACGGCGATGACGATGAGCAAGTGAATCAGCCCGCCGCCGATGTGCATGACAAAACCAGCAAGCCACAGAATCACCAGGACCACGATGATCAACCAAAGTAGATTTCCCATGGGGACCCGTCGTTGCGATGGTTGTGCCAGCGCTGCTGAGCGGGCCGGAGTCTCCGGCGCGGCTTCCGCTTCGCTCTTCCAGCCCGCATTTCTCACACCCGTCCGTCGCCAGCCACCTTCCGCGTCTGCAGCAGGATGGGTGTGAGAAATGCGGGCCAGGAGCCCGCGCGGCAGAACGTCTTGTAGTGTGATCTTGGCAGAGCCTTGGGCAACCAGCGCCGCCGGCCGTGCCGGCCTAGCCTAGGATGTGACCGTGGGGAGACCGGAAGCCAGAGTGATCGTGATTCCGCGCGGCGTGACCGTGGCCCTGCTGATTCTGGTGACCGCGACGATGGCGGTCACCATCTTCCTCCTCTCCGGCCGGGCCATGATGCGGGACCGGATGTCTCTGCCCGAACTGGTGTCCCTGATCCGCCGCTACGATCAGGGCACGGTCGGCAATGTCGCGCTGCTTGCCTCGGTGGCCCCGGCGATCGCCGACGCCATCTTCTTTCTGCCCTGGGGCACGCTGGCATTCCTCTCTTTCGACGGGAACCCCGCACGGAGGGGAAGAACTTATGCGCTGGTGGTGGGACTAGGCGTGGCATTTGCGTTGGTGCTCGCCGCGTGGCAGGAGGTGCTGCCCACGCGGGTCACCGGCTGGGAAGATGTTCCGTGGAATACGATGGGGTGTCTTGCCGGGGCCACGGTCGCTCATCTGCGCAAACGCATCCGCATCCGGTTCGAATAGGGGTTCGCTTGATTCTTGTAGTGGAGGATGATCCTCAGGTTGCCCGGCTCATTTCGCTGGTGCTCCAGCGGCATGGGCGCCAGTCGAAGGTCGTCGCAGACGGCCAGTCCGCACTGGAGTCGGTGAAGGCGGGACACCCGGAGATGATCCTGGCGGATCTGACCATCAAGGGAATGGGCGGCGAAGCTCTCTGCAGCGAGTTGAAGGGGCAGGCGGAAACCCGCGGCATCCCGTACATCGTTCTGTCCGGCGATCGCGACATCGCGGAGAAGGCCCGCCTGTGCGGAGCCGACGACTACCTGGGCAAACCTTTTGAATTCCCCGACCTGATCCGACTGATCGACAAATATGCAAGAGCTGAAAGCTGAGAAACCTGTGGAGTCCCCGGCAGACTCCGACCCCGTCGCCCGCCTGATGCATCGCCTGGTGGAGGAGGGCTTCTCCACCGACCAGGGGCCGGAGGAGTGGACCGAGTTCGGCGAGATCATCTACCGCCGGAACGAGAAGATCTCGTTCGCCAGTGGCGAGACGGTCTTCATCTTCACCCGGGTACCCGAGCTGAACGAGCGAATTCTCCGCCAGACCGCCGAGAGCGTTCTGAATACCTACAAGGCCAAGAGCCCTGTGGAGAAGGCGCTGTCCGTCCTCCAGTCGCGAACCGTCTACCACTGTCTGGTGGTCACGGGCGATCAGCCGCACAACGATGCGCTGTCGAGCTACATCACGCGCATCGGAGGGGCCACATTCATCCCGGTGATCATGGTTCCGGAGATCAATCAGGTGATCTATCCGGAACTGGAAGACAAAGTCGGCACGGTCCGCCCCCGGGTGGAGTATCTGCAGCATCTGTTGGGAGAGCGGCGGGAGACCGTCAACATGCACAAGCCGACGGTGCAGGCGATGTGGATCTCTCTGGCCGTAGTGATCGTCCTCCTGGCCGCGATCGTAGTCTCGATGATCCACTGAGGCGCCAGGTCCCGCCGGGCCCGTAGAATGAGCGGGTGACTTCGCTCGACCACCGGAAGCCTGGCCCTCCAGCAGACGATCCCAATCTGGATCTTGGTTTCGGGACCGTGGTGGCCAGGGAGAGCCGCCAGCGGCTGCTCAATCGCGACGGTACGTTCAACGTGCGGCGGGACGGGCTGGGGTTCCTGAAGTCGCTCTCCGTCTATCACTACCTGCTCACCCTCACCTGGACTCGGTTCCTCGCGTACGTGGTGGTCGCTTATCTGGGCCTGAACTCCCTGTTTGCCGTGGCCTATCTGCTGAGCGGTACGAACGCACTCAGTGGCGCCGGCGGCCGCGCGGTGAGCGAGCGTTTTGCGCGAGCGTTTTTCTTCAGCGTCCACACCATGGCCACCATCGGCTACGGCAACATCTCGCCACAGACGCTGACGGCCAATCTCATCGTCACTGCCGAGTCGCTGATCGGTCTCCTCGGGTTCGCTCTGATCGCCGGCATCATGTTCGCGCGGTTCGCCCGTCCGGTGGTGGAAGTGCTCTTCAGCAGCATCGCCGTCATCGCCCCGTACCGGGACCGCACCGCCTTCATGTTCCGGATCGTCAATCAACGAACCAATGAGATCGTCGATCTCGAGGCCCGCGTCCTTCTGAGCCGGCGAAAGAAGGGGGGCACCGCGGTGACCGATCGCGAGTTTCTGCCGATGAGACTGGAGCGGGATCGCGTCGTGTTCTTCCCACTCTCATGGACTCTCGTTCACCCCATCGACGACAAAAGTCCGCTGTGGGGGATGGGCCCCGACGCGCTGCAGGAGACGGACGGCGAGTTTCTCATCCTGCTGAACGGCTTCGACGAGACGTTCTCGCAGACCGTCCATACGCGATCTTCCTACAAGCCGCATGAAGTGGTGTGGGGGGCACGATTCGTCAGCATGTTCAATCCGGCGCGGGAGGATGGGGTGATCAGCATCGACATCCGCAAACTCCACGAATATGCTGCCGATCCGCTCGTCAGCACGCTGTCGGCGGGAGCGAGGAATCGGTAGTCACCGGAGGGACTGGCGGGGAAGTTTGGATCCCATTTTTGTTTCGAAACAAAAACGTAAACGTATACTTTGTTCGCTCGTCCAAACACGCAATGAAACGAACCTCCTGGCTTGCTGTCGTCGCGGTGACTCCTGCTCTTCTTCTGGCAGGGGAGAAGCAGACCTGCGCCGTCGGCCCGTTCGACTTCCGCGCTGAGCGGGACGTGAAGGCCGCGACGTATCACAAGCTGTCGATCGTCGCGGAGAGCGTCGCCCCGACGCGCCGTCGTCCTTCCGAACCTCCCAGTTTCATTTCCACCTACCCCAGTGCCGTCAATGTCATCGACAACGAGATCTTCGGAGCTCTGAAAAAGAACGGCGTGCCCTCGGCGACCCTTTCGTCCGACAGCGAGTTCCTGCGCCGCGTCACCCTCGACATCACCGGTGCCATTCCCGACCCTGCCACGGTCCAGAGCTTTCTCACCGATCCCACTCCCAGCAAACGGGAGCGCATGATCGATACGCTGCTGGCAACGGAGGGATTCGCCGATCGCTGGACGGTGTGGTTCGGCGATCTTGTGCAGAACGTCCAGTCGTCTTCCAGCTCCCGCGAGTATCCCCAGGGCCGCAACGCCTACCACGCCTTCATCCGCGATTCCATCCGCGGTGGCAAGGCCTACGACCAGATGGTCCGCGAGCTTCTCGCCGGCAAGGGCGACGCATTCGTGAACGGCGGAGCGGACTACTGGGTGCGGCAGATCCAGCCAAACGGCCCCATCCAGGACACCTACGACAATCTCGCCTCTCACTCGGCGGAGAAGTTTCTGGGGGTGCCGACGCAGTGCATCTCCTGCCACAACGGGCTGGGTCACCTCGAGCTGGTCAACAGCTATCTGAAGAGCAAGACCAGGGCGGATTTCTGGGGCAACGCTGCCTTCTTTGCGCGAACCCAGGCGAAGAAGGGCTACACCGATCCGACCAACCCGAACATCGTGAGCCTCGACATCCAGGATGTTGCTGCGGGTAATTACACCCTGAACACCACCTCGGGCAACAAGACGCCGCGAGCGCCACTGAATGGCTCGCCGGTCATCCTCCCGACGTTCCTGCTGACTGGAGAGGGGCCAAGGACTACCGAGAACTGGCGGGAAGGCTACGGTCGGATTCTGACGGCGCACCCGCAGTTCGCCCGGGCCACGGTCAATTACATCTGGAAGGAAATGTTCGGTCTGGGGATGGTGGAGCCGGTCAACAACTTCGACCTGAATCGTTTGGATCCCGCCACTCTGCAGGCCGGTGCTTCGCTGCAGCCGACTCATCCCGCTCTGTTGAACAATCTGGCCACGGAGTTTGCGGCCAGCGGTTACAACCTGCGCTGGCTGATCAAAACCATGGCCATGTCGAATGCGTATCAACTCTCCTCGCAGTTCACAGCAACTGCCTGGAATGAGAGCTGGACCCCGTATTTCGGACGTCACCTTCCCCAGCGTCTTCCCGCCGAACAGTTGCTCGATGCCATCACCAGAGCGACCAGCGTTCCGGTGACCTTCACCGTGTCGGGGATGGGCACCGTCAACCAGGCCATCAAGCTGCCCGACACGCTCGAGTCGCGCAACACCACCTACGGGCGCTTCCTCGACGACTTTGGCCGCGGCAATCGCGACGACGACCCGCGCACGAATGACGGCTCCATTTCGCAGGCACTTTCCCTCATGAACAACACCACCGTGGTGGTCAGCCGGGTTCGGAAGGCCACCGCCAACTCGAGTGTGGCCAAGACGCTGCTGGCGACCACCGACCCTGCAGCGATCTCCGATTCCCTCTACGTTGCCACGCTGTCGCGCTTTCCCACTGCCGCCGAGAAGACCAAGGCGGTCGCATTCCTCAAGGCGGGCACCCTGTCGCAGCGCACTGAAGACCTCCAGTGGGTGCTCCTCAACTCCGTGGAGTTTCTGTTCAAGTAGATCGCAGCGGAGACTCCATCATGCGCCGACCGAAACTACCGAAGAGCACCATCGAGTGTCCCACCTGTGAAAAGGGCGGCGGGTTTCCGCTGAAGGGTGAGGGGTTCTCCCGCCGGCGCTTTCTGCAGGTTGCAGGCACCGGCCTGGTCGCCTCTTACTTCGCAGACGTCATGAACCCGGGACTGCTCTTCGGCGCCACCGGCGCACCGGGAGTCAACCTCCGGAAGACCGCGCAGAACTGTATCTTCATCTTCCTCCCCGGCGCGCCGAGCAACATCGACACCTGGGATCTGAAAGAGGGTGCGTGGACTCCTCTGGACTTCGCGCCCACCTCCTACCAGGGCGGAAACGTGCGGTTCCCCCAGCAGTTGATGCCGAAGACGGCGGAGCACCTCGACCGAATCTCGCTGGTGCGATGCGGTCTGTCGTGGGCTGCAGTGCACACCCTGGGGCAGACCTGGGCTCAGATCGCCCGCAACCCGGGCGGTGCCACCGGCGCCATCGCTCCGCACATCGGAGCAGTGGTCGCGCTCGAGTCTCAGGTTTCCCGCAAGACCTCCGACGTTCTGCCGGGCTTCATCGCCCTCAATGCCACCGGCATCCCATCCTCCGGCTACCTGCCGGCCACCTATGCTCCTTTCGGTGTCCAGCCGGCGGCCACGGGACTTCCCACCATCAGCCATCCGGATGGCGCCGTGCGTTTCGGCGACCGCTGGAATCTGCTGCGCTCCCTCGACGCCAATCGCTCCTCCGGTGACCTCGGAAAGAGCACGTTGGACATGGACGACTTCTACATCCAGTCCAAGGCACTCATGGACTCCCCCAACATCAACGCCACGTTCAGCTTCAGCCCGGACGAGCACACCCGTTACGGCGCTTCTACCTTTGGCGATTCCCTGATCGTGGCGCGCAATCTGGTCGCCGCTCGCAAAGGGACCCGCTTTGTCCAGGCCACTCTCGGCGGATGGGACCACCACAACGGCATCTACAACAAGCCGATGGAAGGACAGAGGAACGTGAACTCGCTCTACACCCAGTCGGCCCAGTTCGACTCCGCATTCGGTGCGCTCATGACTGACCTCCGCTCCATGCCGGGAATCGCTCCCGGAACCAAGCTCCTGGACGATACTCTGGTCGTGATCGTGGCGGAGTTCGGCCGCACCACGGGAATCCTCAACAACCAGGGCGGTCGTGATCACGCGCTGCGCATGTCGACGGTGTGGGCTGGCGGCGGCATCCGCGGAGGACAGGTCATCGGCAAGACCGACGCCGCAGGATCCAAGGTCACCGATTACCAGTGGAGCCAGAACCGCGACGTGCGGCCGGAAGACGTCACCTGCACGATCTATTCGGCGCTGGGGATCGACTACACCACCGTGCGCCATGACGATCCGCTCAACCGCGGCTTCGAATACGTTCCCTTTGCCAAGGATGGAACGTACCGGCCGATTGACGAGCTGTTCTTCTCCTGAGGCCGGCACGGCCGGCGGCGTTGGTTCGCAAAGCGCCCGCCACGATTTTCGCCTCAGTCGCGTTCACTCGGCATTTGATTGCAGATGACGCGCGAGCGCGTCGTCAGAAGCGCGCACTGCAGACCGCGATGGTCCTGGCTGGCGGCGGCGATCACTCTTCGCGAGACTCTCCTTGCGCGTGCCCGACGGATCTGAAAAGTCGCCGCGACCGTTGGGTCGTACTCCGCATCCGAAGAGGAGGTAAGATGTCCTTCACGCTTCGCGTCAGCAACGGGGCGTACCCATTTCGACCTTTCTATCTTTCATTACGGATGGACTTGAATCCACCCTGCGGGTTAGACTCTTTCCGTAGGAATTGAGTTATTTAAGGAGAACCTGTGAGTCCAGTCAAAAGCAATCGCGGCCGGCCTATCGTCCACACGGAACCGTGGGCAAAGATCACTGTGGTCCTGTTGGACCGCCATGTTGCGTACCTCGATCGTCTGGCCATCGACATCCGCCTCAAGCACGGAAAGGCCATCAGCCGTGCGGAGCTCATCCGCGGATTGATTGAGTCGGCGTTCCAGAGCGGGATCGACCTTTCGCAGGCGGATTCGATCACCACGCTGGTGGAACTGCTCGTCGGCACGAGCGGCAAGCGAAAGACCACTCGCTAGCGGGAGACTGCAGGCCTGCGGCGCGAAGAAGACTGCAGCCCGAGCGCGCCGAGGTCGGCGATTTCGCCCTCGCAAGTGGCCTCCGTGAGGTCCACTCCACTTGCCTCGATTCGCTCGAGGATGAGTCGGATTGTGTGCGGCCAACCGAACTCCTCCGGCATGTGCGGATTGATCGCGCTCGATACGCGCGACAGGAAGGCGGCATGCTGCTGCGACAACGCGATGGTTTCCGTTGTCTGGTCGCTCTCGAGGGCATCCTGCCCGGGCACCACCAGCTTCATCGAAAGAGGCCGCACGGTGAGGAGGGTCGCCGGCGGCGAGAATCCCTACCCCCTGGCGAAAAAAATTGTTGCTCCGGTCGCTCAAGGATCCTTGCTACGAAAGCGGGAAGCACGGACGAGGTCCGGTCCCGGCGGATGGAGGAGGTGAGTGTTGATCTCTTCCCACCCCTGTCAGGACGGCGGCACGATCATGACCGGCGTCGGAATCCGCCGGATGAAGTCTCGTTTGACCGCCCCCATGGTTCCCGCTCCACCATTGATGAAGAGCGTATCGGCAGTGACGCGCGCGATGTAGCGGGCGATCTCCGCTTCGACGTCGTCGCCCCGAAGGACCGCGCGAGCGGGAGGGCGTGAAAAGGTGGAGGCCAGGCGATCGATCCGAGCGGCCGCAGCGTTCCGATCTGCGTCCGCGCAGACAGTGACCAGATGCACTTCACTTCCCTGATCGTTCGCTACCTCCGCGGCGAGATCAGCGGCCGCGCTCGAGGTCTGGCTCGGGTGCACCGGCACCACGATCCTGCGGCACGCCGGACGCCGGGGAATGCCGTATCGGATTGCCAGAAGAGGAACGGGGGTATCTCTCAGGACGCTGATGGTCGTCGATCCGATGATCAGGTGGGCCACATGATGGCGGGCGTGCGTGGCGATGGCGAGCAGGTCGGCTCCCTCGCTCAAGGCCGCACGAGCGATCTCCGCTCCGGCGTCAGACGCTTTGCGCACGATCATTCTCGCCCCCGCCGATGCGCCCGCGCGGACGGCCCGCTCGCGCAGCTTGTCCAGCTGGACCTGTTCGGCGTACGCGTAAAGGGACTCGTCAGCAGGAAAGCGAAGCTGGTCTGGTTGCGATCGGGTCGTGCTGCGGACGTGCAACACCAGCAACTCAGCGCCTGTGGTCGCCGCCAGACTGACCGCGATGTCGAACGACCATTCTGAGGCGGTGGAGAAATCGGTGGGAACGAGGATGCGACGCCAGGGATACATAAGCCTCCCGCCTCGCAGAACTGCGGCCGTTACTGGATCGCCGCACCCGGCTGGATGGGTTGCGACGTGATGATGTAGCGAATCACAGTCTTTGGTTCCGCCTCGGTCTCAGCGACCTGGAGCGTGACCTGCTTTCCACTGCTGTTCAAGGTGTCGCCCGGGATGAACGGGTCCTGCATGGCCTGGTTCAGCTGGACCTCCAGCGTACGCCAGTTCTGCGGGGCCGGATAGGGCGCGGGTGCGGGGTAGGCCCGGAATTGCGCCAGATAGGTGGTGTAGTAGTGGTAGACCTGCGGGTAGGAGTCGTCGGTAGCAAGCGTGAACACCTGGGAATCGGGACCGTACTGGCCACGAATCATCACTGAGTCGCGGCGGGTCAAGTCATCCCGATACCTTGCTCCGGCATAGATAGGAATGGCTGTGCTGATCGACTTGATCTCCTTCCTGGGATCGGGTTGCGCTGGCTGAGGGTGCGCCGGAACGGCGGACGGATTGCTCGAGGTGACCATCGGGTTCCTGCCGGGCGCCTTCTCCTCAGCTGCACTGCCCTCCTGCCCTCCGGTGCAGCCGGAGAAGAGGGAACATACGATCAGCGCGGCGGAGAGGCCGGCGGTTGCCTTCGAGGTCATGCCGGCGTCAAAGAGCAAGGGGTATGCCGCTCATCATTAGTTGCTATCCGCCTTCCGGGCCGCAGCGCTGATGGAGCCGTGGGCGCCTCCGCGAATGCGCTCGAGCGCGGTCTCCCCGCCGTACTTGCCGACCAGGGTCTCGTCGTACTCGTCCGAAATCGTGGCCACGTTCTCCAGTGAGGCGATGAACTGCTCCGGGCTCAACCGCCGCCCGAGGAACGAGTGAGAGTAGAAGACGTCGCTTCCCACCACGCTGAAACCGCCCAGGGGGACCTCTGAGTTCAATCGCAGCAGGTCCTGCATCATCTCGAAGGAAGGCTCTACACCCTGAACGCAGAAGGCCAGAACCTCGATCACCGCGTCGTCATCCTGGTAGGGCTCGATGGAGACCTCGAGAACGGTGGAGCCATACTTCAGATAGAAATCGCAATGCTCGGCATCGTCGAAGTGCTCGTCGACCAGCTCATCGAGATACGACTTGACCTGCCGGTAAACATCTTCCTGACACTGTGTATGGAACTGCTTTGCGCCACGCGGTTGCATAGTCTGCATTATAGGGTCACGGGGTGAGAGGCGCGCGCGCGAATTCTGTGCGTGCGGTGCGGTCCGTTTCACACCATCCCCGGTGCGCACCGGCCCCCGATCGGAGGCCGGCGCTTCTTCATCGATTCAGTGTTGCACAGCGCGGGCGCGCGCTCGGGAGGCGGCGACCACAAAGCGCGAGTCCACAATCGCGCATGAATTAGTCTTACGGAGAGAAGTTCCTGATCTTCGCGCTGCGAACGACCCGGCCACGCGATCCGCCGTTCGATGATGCGATGATGCGCGGGCTTCCGTCCCCTTTCTTCACCCGACAGCCCGAAAAGAGACCGCGCCATGACCGACAACCTGTTCGACTCCGCCGCCCGCCGCATCCTCACCCTCAAGCCGGGCAAGGAGCGCGTGGTGGCCAACCGGCATCCCTGGATTTTTGGCGGAGCCATCGGGCACGAGCGTGGTCCCGAAGATGCCGCCTTTGCCGATCTGGTCGATGCGAAAGGCACGCGGCTGGCCTCGGGATTCCACTCCCGTTACTCTCAAATCCGCCTCCGCGCGCTGACGTTCGGTGCGGAGGAGCTCTCCGCTGCGGCGCTGGAAGCGAGGATCGTCCGGGCCATCGCCCGCCGCGCCCGCTTGCGCAGCGAGAAGACCGACGCGGTCCGGCTCATCAATGCAGATGGCGACGAGTTGAGCGGCTTGATCGTCGACGTCTATCGCGACGTGGCCGTCGTCGAGATCGCCAATGCGGGACTGGAGACCATCAAGCCGCTGGTCATCGAGATCCTGCGCCGCGAGGTGTCGCTGCGCGGGATTTTCTTCAAGAACGACATCCCGGCGCGGGAGACCGAACGCCTTCCGCTGGCACCGCAATGGTCCGGCGAGGGAGAGGCGGGCACAGAGATCCTGGAGAACGGGCTGCGTTTCCGCGTGGAGCCGACTTCCGGTCAGAAGACGGGATTCTTCCTCGATCAGCGCGAGAACCGGGAGCTGGCTCGCTCGCTGGCATCCGGCCGTCGCGTGCTGAACCTGTTTTCGTACACCGGAGCATTCGGCGTGTACGCCGCTGCCGGCGGCGCCAGCTCCGTGGAGAACGTCGATACCTCGGTTCCGGCCATGGAGCTGGCGAAAACCCAGCATCAGCTGAACGATCTGACTACGCCCACCCGGTTCACCATCGCCGACGCCTTCAGCTTCGTGCGCAACCGCCCGGAGCCTGCGGAGCTGGTGATCATCGATCCTCCGGCGCTGGCGAAAACGCGCGGGGATGTCGATCGTGCGGCCCGTGCGTACAAGGACGTCAACCTGTTCGCCCTGCGATGCATCCCGGCCGGAGGTCAGATGATGACCTTCTCCTGTTCCGGCCACATCTCGATCGACCTGTTCCAGAAAGTGATCTTCGCCGCGGCGCTCGACGCGGGGCGCCGAGTGTCCTTCGTGCGGCGCCTGTCGGCTGGTGCCGACCATCCGGTCTCGCTCGATTGCCCGGAAGGGGAGTACCTCAAGGGGTTTCTGCTCGACGTTCACGAGTGAGGGGCGACTCCTCGGTGAGTGCGAAATGGACCATCCGTCATCCTGAAGCCGCGAAGACGGCGAAGGATCTGCAACGTCGCGGGTGTCGTTCGGCCGCATCCTCGAGATTGCAGATCCTTCACTTCCCGCCCGCCACCCACGCCGCTCAGGATGACGGTTGGGGGATTTCTTCACAGGTTCTGGGCTGGGGCACTGCGCAACTGTGTTTCCGCGCAGTGCCCCCTCTCTTCAGATGACACGCTCGCGTGTCATCTGCAATCAAAGGCGGGCTGAGTGAACGCGGCCGAGGCGAAAATTGTGGCGGACGCTTTGCGAAGCAACGCCGCCGGCCGTGCCGGCCTCAGGATGATCGTGCGTTAGGCGCTTCCTCGGGATGCCGGAGCGAGTCTGACCGCCCAACAAGGGCGCCGCCACCGAAAAGCCTTACCATTACTTCCGTATCATGACCGTCACCCCCGCCGCCGCATCGCGCAAGACACGGGAAATCACTCTCGGGTATCTCGGGGAGCTGCTTCTGAGCGCAGGGTTCATCGATCAGCGCCAGAAGCTGGACATCGATCATCAGGACCGCCAGACCCGCACGCAGTCGAAGTCCAAGACGCGCAACGAGGATGAGGCCAGCCCTTACAAAGCGCTGATGACGATGAACCTCACCGATGCCAGCGGCAGCGGAACGCGCATCGATGACTTCCTGCTGGCGCGGCTGATCGCGGAAGACGCGCATCTGAAATTCTTCAAGATTGATGCGCTGAAGCTCGACGTGGAGATGATCGAGTCGAAAATCTCCCGGCCCTTCGCGCGCAAGCACCAGATGGTTCCGGTCGCGGTGCGCGACGGGAAACTGATCGTGGCCGTCGTCAATCCATTCGACACCGTGGCCCTGGATACCTTCCGGCAGATGGTGAAGCAGGACATCGAGCTGGTCGTCTCGTCCGAGAGCGACATCATGGGGGTAATCACCGAGCAGTACGGCTTCCGCGCCGCGGTGACCAAGGCCGGTCGCGACATGGGGCGCGGCGCCATCGACCTGAGCAACCTCGAGCAGTACGTCAAGCTCAAATCGGGCGCGGAGATCGAGTCCAGCGACGCGCACATCGTCAACGCAGTGGATTACCTGCTGCAGCATGCGTACGACTCCCGGGCCAGCGACATCCACATCGAGCCGAAGCGCGAGTTCGCCATGATCCGTTTCCGCATCGATGGCGTGCTTCATGAGATCCAGCGCGTTCCCAAACAGGTCAACCTGGCCATCACCTCCCGGCTGAAGACGATGTGCCGGATGGACATCTCCGAAAAGCGCCGCCCACAGGACGGTCGCATCACCACCGAACGGGAAGGCAAAGAGATCGAGCTGCGCGTCTCCACGCTGCCCACGGTGTTCGGGGAGAAGATGGTCATGCGCATCTTCGATCCCGACATTCTCATCCGCGACCTGAGCGGCCTCGGTTTCTACGATGACGAATTGGCACTGTTCGCCGAATGGATCAAGCGGCCCCACGGGATCATCCTGGTCACCGGTCCCACCGGCTCGGGAAAGACGGTCACGCTCTACTCCGCGCTGAAGTCCCTGGCCTCGCCGGAGACCAACATCACCACCATCGAAGATCCGATCGAGATGGTGTGGGAAGAGTTCAATCAGACTTCGGTGCAGGTAAAAGTGGGGATCACCTTCCCGGCGGCGCTGCGCACCATCCTGCGCCAGGATCCCGACATCATCATGGTCGGCGAGATCCGCGATGAGGAGACTGCCCAGAATGCCGTGCAGGCGGCGCTTACCGGCCACCTGGTGTTCTCCTCGCTGCACACCAACGACGCCGCCACGTCGGTCACACGCCTGATCGACCTTGGCATCCAGCCCTTCCTGATTTCCTCGACCCTGATCGGCACCATGGCCCAGCGCCTGATGCGCAAAATCTGCGACGACTGCAAGCGCAACCGCCCCCTGACGTTCGAGGAGGCCTCCATGCTGAACCTGCAGGCGCCGGCGGGGAAACGCATCATCGTCAAGGAAGGTGCCGGCTGCATCCGCTGCCGGAACACCGGCTACTTCGGCCGCACCGGAATCTTTGAGATCCTGCCGATCGACAACGCCATCCGCGACCTCATCGATCGTTCGGAAGACTTCCTCAAGATCAAGGACATGGCCATCAAACGGGGCATGCGTACGCTCCGGCAGAGCGCCCTGCGCAAACTCGCCGAGGGGACGACCACGTTCGAGGAAGTGATCCGCGTGACCGGGATCTGAGCGGTGATCCCTCGATGTCGCCGGCGCAGCCGGCGAGAGACAGTAGCCCCCGGCGTCAGCCTGGGGAAACTCAGCGATCCAATCCAGTGAGCCCGCTCCAGCGGGCGACAGAAAGGACACGCTTATTCTGACGAACCACCGAGTCCAACGCGCAGGTCCGTGCCCATCCCCTCGATTCCGGGCGCTGGTGCTATCCTTTTTGGACACGCAGCCGTCCCAGTCGGAGACCCTATGACCGTCCAAGCGACCTCATCCTCACTCGAGCGCGAGCTCGAATACCGGAAGAAGCTCACCGGCATCACCAATCAGATCAACGCGGCGGAGTCCATTCCGCACATTCTGATGACGCTCAAGGACAAGATCCTGGAGCTTCTGGATGCCGAGCGGCTGACCATCTACGCGGTGGACACCAAGAACCAGGAGCTCTACTCGCTGCAGAAGATTGGCGATGTGCCGAAGGAGATCCGGGTTCCGAAGTCCTTCGCCTCCATCTCCGGGTTCACCGCGCTGTCCCGTAAGACCATCAACATCAAAGATGCTTACGATGCGGCCGAGCTGGCGAAGTTCCACGCCAATCTGCGCTTCGATCAGCGCTGGGACAAGCAGACGGGATTCCGGACCAAGACGGTGCTCTCGGTTCCCATCCTGTTCGAGAAGTACCTGCTCGGTGTCATCCAGCTGATCAACAAGCGACACGGCCCCGCCTTCACCGAACTGGACGAAGACGGTGCCGAGGAGCTGGCGCGCATTCTGGGGATCGCGTTTTACAACCAGCACAAGGTTGCCCGTCAGGGCAAGCCGTCGAAATTCGGCGGGCTGGTCGACAAGGGGATTGTGTCGGAGAAGGACATCGAGACCGCGGTGAGCAGCGCTCGCTTGAACAACGTCACGGTCGAGAAGGTGCTGATGGACGACTTCAACGTGCCCAAAGAGGAGATGGGGAAGTCGCTGTCAAGCTTTTACAGCTCCCCGTTTTTCAGCTACGACGGCGAGCAGACCATTCCCCAGGATCTGCGCGAGCGCGTCCCCTCGGACATGTGGAAGAAGTACGTCTGCGCGCCGGTCGAGCGGCGCCCCGGGATGCTGGTCATCGCCGTGGATGACCCGCAGGACCTCACCCGGCTGGACGGGATCCGGGCCATGAATCTGGCCCCTCGCTACGACTTCCAGGTGGCACTCAAGCACGAGATCCTTCAGTACATCGCCACGTCGTATGGGGAGAAGACAGACTCTGCGCCGAGCGAGGGCGTCGATCTGGCCAAGATCATCGACATGCTTGGCGATGGCGAAGGAGTGACGGAAGAAGAGGTCAAGCCGAACGACGCGCCGGAGATCGACGAGACCGACTCCGGCATCGTCAAGCTGGCCAATCAGCTCATCATCGAGTCGTTCAACCGAGGAGCCTCGGACATCCACGTCGAACCCGATGGCCCGAAGAATCCTTGCGGCATCCGCCTGCGCATCGACGGCGACTGTTCAAAATTCATGGAGGTCCCGGGAGCTCACCGGAACGCTCTGGTCCAGCGGCTCAAGATCATGGCCAACCTCGATATCTCCGAGCGCCGCAAACCGCAGGACGGGAAGATCCGGTTCAAGTACTCCAAGGGTGTGATCGAGCTTCGCGTGGCCACCATTCCGACCGCGAACGGCAACGAGGACGTGGTCATGCGTATCCTGGCCGCCTCCAAACCGCTCCACCTCGACAAGATGGGGTTCAGTGAATACAACCTCACGGCGTTCAAGAAGATCCTGGAGAAGCCTTACGGAATCTGTCTGGTCTGTGGACCGACAGGATCGGGCAAGACCACCACGCTGCACTCCGCGCTCGGGTTCATCAACACCGAGGACATGAAGATCTGGACCGCTGAGGACCCTGTCGAAATCACGCAGAAGGGTCTGCGGCAGGTGCAGGTACAGCCGAAGATCGAGTTCACGTTTGCCTCGGCCATGCGATCGTTCCTGCGAGCCGATCCCGACGTGATCATGGTCGGCGAAATGCGCGACCACGAGACCGCAGCGATCGGAATCGAGGCCTCCCTCACCGGCCACCTGGTGTTCTCCACCCTGCACACAAACTCCGCTCCGGAAACCATCACCCGGCTGCTGGACATGGACATCGACCCCTTCAACTTCGCCGACGCCCTGCTGGGGATCATGGCCCAGCGGCTGATCCGAACGCTCTGCCAGAAATGCAAAGAGGGCTACCACCCCACCGTGCAGGAGTTCAACGACATCGTAGAGGCGTACGGTGCCGACTACTTCGACCGGACCGGCGTGGACTACACACCGGAACTCATGCTGTACAAGCCGAAGGGTTGCACTGCCTGTAACAACACCGGATTCAAGGGCCGCATGGGCGTGCACGAGCTTCTGACGGGAACCGACGAGGTGAAGCGGGCCGTGCAGGCGCGCTCCCCGATCGACGAGCTTCGGAAGATTGCGCAGGACCAGGGGATGCGCACACTGCTGCAGGACGCGCTGGAAAAGATGTTCAAGGGGATCGTCGACTACAAGCAGGCGCGCGCCATCGCCGTCAAGTAAGGATCTCGACGATCAGACGGGCGGGTTCTGCTCGCGACAGAGCGTGACGATCGCTTTGGTGAATTCGTCGACGTCGAAGGGTTTGGCGATCACGAGCTTGACCACATCGAGATCGAGTTGGGTCAGCGACTGCTGAGAGACCGCGGACACCACGGCGACCGGAACCTTCCGGCCGCTGCCCTTGATGAAGTCGATCACTTCAAAGCCGGTCGCTTCCGGCAGCATCAGATCGAGCAGGACCACCGAGTACTGGCCAGCGCCGATTTTCTCGATGGCCGTCCTGCCGTCCATGGCGATGTCGATCTCGATGCCACTGCGCTGCAGGAGTTTCTCGACCAGCTTCCTGATGGCTGGGTCGTCCTCCACGATCAGGGCGCGATGCCGAGGCTCGCCTACGCTCAATTCGGAGTTCATCGGTGTTCGCAGTGTAACAGTCAGGCGTTTCCAGGCCCGTTTCCGAGTCGGACGGGAGCTCACGGCAAGGAGCAGGACGGCGCGATCCGCGAAATGCCGGAGCGGAATTGCTCCATCTTGAAAAACGCAAAATCCGGTACAAAACTTCTTCCGGAACTCCCGTCCCACCGCGCGTGAGACGAACGGCTGCGCTTTTCCTCATCCTGTTCACGGCCACGGCCTGTGGTGTTCCCGGGGTGTTTCCGATCGCCTGCTCCAGACGATCGTCATGGAGGGGTCGGCGCTGTAAGCTTCACCCATGCCGAAGCGCCTCCTTTTCGCTCTCGCTCTCCTTCTGTTTTCCGCTCCGCTGCTGGCTGTGACCCTCTCCGCTTCCGGCCTGGACTCCCGGCGCAGACAGTTCCATGAGCTCCTGCGCGAGCAGTGGGAGTACACCCTGCGAAGCCAGCCGGAGTTCGCATCCATCCTGGGCGACAAGCGCTACAACGATCGCTCCAGCGATCTCTCCGAAGCGGAGATCCGGCGCGACGTCGTAGTCTCCCGCTCCTTTCTGCGCCGGTTCCTGGCCATCGATCCCGCGGGCTTTTCCGATCAGGAGAAGATCAGTCGAGCGCTGATGGTGCGGTCCCTGCGCGAGACGATCGAGGATTTCGCGAACAAGACCTGGGAGATGCCGGTCACCCAGATCAGCGGTTTCCATCTGTTCGTGGCGCAGATGCCGGGGTACTTCGCCTTCCAGACAATCAAGGACTACGACGACTACGCCAAACGCATGCGCGCGGTGCCCCGCCAGTTCGACGCCCTGATGGCCAACATGAGGAAAGGGGAGAAGGACCGGTTGATGCCCCCGAAGTTTCTGCTGGAGAAGGTGGTGGAGCAGGCCGGGCGGATCAGCTCTCAGGAGCCGGAGAAAACGCCGTTCGCAATGCCGCTCTCGAAGTTCCCGGAGACCATTCCGGAGAAGGAGCGGACGCGCATCCGAAGCGAGTATCTCCATGCCATCCGCACCGCCATCATCCCCGCCTACAAGAAGTTCGAGATCTTCGTCCGTGACCAGTACGCGCCGCACGGGCGAAGCGAAGTGGGCATGTGGGCGCTTCCCGATGGCGTGAAGCGATACAACGACCGGGTGCGCCGGAGCACCACCACCAACCTCTCGGCAGAAGAGATTCATCAGATCGGCCTGCGCGAAGTGGCCCGCATCGAGGCCGGGATGCTGACCATCGCCAACGCGCAGGGCTTCCCGGACCTGAAGGCGTTCAATGCGGCCATCGAGAAGAACCCCGACCTCCATCCGAAGTCCCGGGAGGCCATCCTCGATCTCTACCGCCATTTCATCGACGCCATGTACCTCAAGCTTCCGCAGCTCTTCGGGCGGTTTCCAAAGGCGAAAGTGATCGTCGAGGCGGTGGAGACATTCCGGGAAAAGGAAGCATCGGGAGCGCAATACGAGCCGGGAGCGCAGGACGGATCGCGCCCGGGGCGGGTGCAGGTCAATACCGGCGATCCGCAGTCGCGCAAGACCATCAGCATGGAGTCGACGGCGTATCACGAGGGTGTTCCCGGCCATCACATGCAGATCGCCATCGCCCAGGAACTGACCGATCTCCCGGAGTTCCGCAAGAACGGCGTGAACTTCACCGCCTATGTCGAAGGCTGGGCTCTCTACTCCGAGCGTCTGGGAAAGGAAGTCGGCTTCTACCAGGATCCTTTCAGCGACTACGGCCGGCTGAACGACGAGATGCTGCGGGCCATCCGGCTGGTGGTGGACACCGGGTTGCACGCGAAGAAGTGGAGCCGTGCGCAGGTCGTGCAGTTCTTCCATGACCATTCGGCCACCGACGAAGTGGAAGTGCAGAGCGAGACCGATCGCTACATCGTCTGGCCCGGTCAGGCCCTGGGGTACAAGATCGGACAGCTCAAGATCACGGAGCTGCGGGAAAAAGCGAAGCGCGAGCTGGGCGATCGCTTCGATCTCCGCGGATTCCACGACGAGATCCTTGGGGCAGGCCCCCTGCCGATGGACCTGCTCACCGAGCGCATCGACGAGTGGATCAGGCGACGGAAAAGCGCGACGCCCTGAACACCAGCTGCTGGATTCGACGGTTTCCTGGAGGTCGCCAGACCCTCAGCGCTTCCAGAGGTGCTGCGACTGGATTCCCAGGGCCCGGTTGAATCGCGCGGAGGCGTTTTCCCAGGCGATGATCTCGGTGAGCTCCACCGTCGCATCATCGCCGAAGGCATGGCGAACCCGCGCGAACAGTTCATCGCTCACTCCGTTGCCGGTGAGGGTCATGGCCTCCGCAAATTCGAGGGCCACCTTCTCGGAAGCATCGAAGAGTGGTGAGAGGGCATAGTCGCCGATGGTTCGAAGCTTCTCGTCGCTGATTCCCAGTTGGCTGCCGACCGCAGCGTTCAGGTCCTGTCAGAACTGGCAGCCGATCAGCGCGGCCACCCGTCGATTGACCAGCGCCTGCAACGGAAGAGGGATCAGTCCGGAGGCGCCGATGCCGCTCCACATCGCCCGCGCTGCGTGAAAAATCGTCGGACGGTGCGCGTAGAGCAGATGGTTGTTGAGGGGAGCGCCCCATTGCTGACGTTGCGCTTCGAGCACCGCGCGAACGCGCGGCTCGGCCTGGGACGGATCGACTTCCGGAATGCGCGCCATGGGGAGACTTTATCGGAAAAAAGGACGGACATGAGAAGGTGTCGCCAACGTTCGAGGCCTGGATCTTGAACCACCGAACCGAGCGAGGTTACGAAACTGCCTGAGCTTCCGGAAGTGGAGATCTACACGCGTTACTTTGCGCGGCACGCCCTGGGTCAGACCATTGCCCGCATCCGGGTGCTGGACGAGCGGATTCTCTCCCTGCCTCGCAGGACTCTTCAGGCCGCGCTGGTCGGGCGACGCTTCGAATCGGTGCGGCGGCACGGCAAGCATCTCTTCGTTGCCGCCGGCGGTGCCTGGCTGCATCTGCATTTCGGCATGACCGGAGATCTCCTCTACTACCGCAATCGCGGGGAGCAGCCGCGTTTCTCCCGGGTGGTCTTCGATTTCGACAACGCTGCGCACCTGGCCTTTGACGACATGCGGTTGTTCGGGGTGGTCGGTCTGGCCGCCAGTCCGGAGGCCTACATCGAAGAGCACCGGCTCGGTCCTGATCCCCTCGACCCTTCGTTCCGGCTGGCGCACTTTCGTCAGCTCATCGGGCAACGTCGGGGGGCCATGAAGGCGCTGCTGATGTCTCAGGACTTCGTCGCCGGGATCGGCAATCTGTACGCAGACGAGACCATGTTCCAGACCGCCATCGGCCCTCGACGCAGCGCCGAAACGCTGAAGCCGGAGCAGGTGAAAGCGATCTTCACGTCGATGCGCTCGATTCTGCGATCCACCATCGTCCGGAAAGCGCGCGGCATGCAGTACCCCGCCGCCTGGCTGGTGCAGCGTCGCGAGGTCGGTGAGCGCTGCCCTCGATGCGGAGGAACCATCCAGCGGACTGTGGTGGGCGGCCGCACCACGTACTTCTGCGGCAAACACCAGAAGTAGAGAGCTGGCAGCGCTCTTGCGGCGCATGCCCTCATGGCAAACGACGCAATCATCGACACCATCGCGAAGCAGGACTGGCTCGATCAGGCCGCAGACCCGTTGCAGGAGGCCGTGCATGGAGTGTTCGCCGGCGAAGCAGGACGGGCCATCAAGAACCTGCTGCATGGAACCTGGCTTGGACATCCACTCCATCCGGTGCTGACCGACATTCCCATCGGCGCCTGGACCGTCGCAGCGGTTCTCGACGTCCTCGAGGCTGTGAGTGATCGCGAGGAGATCGGCACCGCAGCAGACGCGGCGATCGCCGTGGGCATCGCCGGATCGCTCGGCGCGGCCGTCACCGGCCTGACCGACTGGTCCGATACCTACGACAAAGGGAGAAAGGTCGGTCTCGTACACGGAATGCTCAACCTTGCGGCGACCGGGTTGTACGTCACCTCTCTGGTGATGCGGCGTCGCAACCAGAGCCGCGGAACGGCGGTCGGGCTGTCGATGCTCGGATACGCGCTCTGCAGCTCCTCCGCCTGGCTCGGTGGGCACCTGGTGTTCGGCGAGCAGATCGGCGTGGACCACACGGCCACCGCCGACGCTGGGAAACCGAAGAAGTTCGTTGCCGTGATGAGTGCGGCCGACCTTCAGGAGGAGAAGCCGACCCGTGTCGTCGCCGAGGGCGTCGCGGTCTGTCTGGTCAAGAGGGGAAAGCAGATCTTCGCCATCACCGACACCTGTCCCCATCTGGGAGGTCCGCTCTCGGAGGGGAAACTGGTCGGCGACGCCATCCAGTGTCCCTGGCATCAGTCGGAGCTGGCACTCGACGACGGGCACGTGGTCAACGGGCCGACCACGTTTCCCGCGCGCACCTTCAAGACCCGTGTACGCGAGGGGAAGATCGAAGTGCGTTCGGAAGAGGCGTAGTGAGGTGACTAGGGGGCCCGTGGTCACCCGTTGATGGCGAGAAGGGACTCTGCGCCGGACCGAAAGATCGCGATGCTGCAGCCGCGGAGCGGCGGAATCTTCGTAGCCCAGCGCGTGAGCGCTGGGATTCAGGGCGGGAAGCACACAAAGCCGCGGAGCGGCGACATCATTCCGGGAGACGCTCAATCGTCCCTCCGGGACTCACTCTGCCGTTCACGCTCAACCCAGGACTGAAGTCCTGGGCTACCGCTCAATCGTCCCTACGGGACTGAAACCTTCGACGGCGGTCTCGTCACTCGCGATCAATCGCTGCGCATCAGTGCCGCGCGCAGGGATCCTTCGCGGCGTGAGCGTTCGCTGACAAAACGTCCACTCAACTCAGAATTTGCCTGACGCACTTTTCCTTCGATTGGCCATGGCCACACTTGCAAACGCAAAAGAGCTCATCCACGCAATCGACTCAACCCTTTCCCGCGCCGAGATCGAACGGATCAAGCTGGAGCTTCTCCAGGTGGTCGACTCGCTCTCTCCGATGACCTTCCAGGTCGTGGACATCTCCACGCATCGGCGGCTCTCCCGTCGCGAGGCCGAGGTGATGGACATGATCCTTTCGGGCAAACGCCTAAAGGAGATTGCCGCCGTCCTCGACATCAGCGTGAAGACGGTGACCACCCACCGCTCGCGCCTGTTGCGCAAGCTGAATCTCGAAGACAACCTCGGGTTGTATCGATACGGCGTTCGCAACGGCCTGATCGCAGTCTGAGGCGGTGCGCCAACGGCGCTTGGCTGGTGTCTCATGCCGCGCGTCCTGCGAAAAGCCGGTCACTGGTTGATCGAGGATGCCTGATTCTCGCGCGGCGCTCCATCAGGCGGCGGGCCAGCGGTTGACCGCGGTGTATTCTGAAGCTCGATGAAGGTTTCAGTCGGCACGAGCGGCTACAGCTACAAGGAATGGAAGGGAACCTTCTATCCCGAAGATCTGTCCGCCGCAAAGATGCTGCCGTACTACGCCGAGCGCTTCGACACGGTCGAGATCAACAACAGCTTCTACCGCATGCCGGATGAGAAGACAGTCGAGAAGTGGGGCGCGCAGGTTCCCGACGGATTCCGCTTCTCCATCAAGGCGCCCCAGCGGATCACCCATCAGAAGAAACTGGTGGCCGCCTCCGAGGACGTTGCGCGCCTGGTCGAGGTCGCAGGTGTCCTCGGTGGAAAGCTGGGGCCGCTGCTGTTCCAGTTACCACCCTATGCGCGGAAAGACGCGCTGAAGCTGCGCGAGTTTCTGGCGGTGGTCCCTGCAGGGTGCCAGGCGGCGTTCGAGTTTCGCCACGCCTCGTGGTTCGACGAGGAGATCTACTCGATTCTGCGGTCGCGCGATTGCGCTCTCTGCCTCGCCGACACGGACGAAGTGGCCGACCCTCAGTCGCTGGTGGTGGCCACCGCATCGTGGGGCTACCTCCGTCTGCGCCGGACCGAGTACGCCGACGGAGAGATCGCTGCGTGGGTGCGGCGGGTGCGCGAGCAGAACTGGAAAGAGGCGTACGTCTTCTTCAAGCATGAAGACGAGGGGAAGGGTCCCCGGTTCGCCGTCGAGTTCCTGCGGGAGCTCGGCGACCGGCGGACGTAGATGCGGAGTGGTGATGAGCTCAGCTCCTCGACGCGCTCACGATTTGCGCCGTCGAAGCTCAGCTCACGTTTTCCAGCAGGGAACGGCCTTCCTCCGGGCAGTAGAAGTCGCGCCGCCGGTCGAGGTCGCGCATGACGTTTTTCTTGAAGGCGTCCGGTCCGCCGTCAGCCGACATCTTCACGATGTAGTCGGCGATGTCGAGGATCTCCGTCCGCATCCGCACCGTTTTGAAGAGCCGAGGAACGCGTCCCGGCGCCTGCACATGATGCAGGCCGCCGCTGTAAGCGAGGAGCAGGCGCCCCTCCTTGATGGCCAGGAGAATGTCGGCGATCCCTCCGCGCACCGTCATCGGGTTCCCCTTGAGGTCCAGGCCGTTCTCCCGTTTCATCCGCCCCTCCGGCGCGATGATGACCATCGAGCTGGGATCGATGCTGCTGAGCACCTCGAACCAGGTGTGGTCGCGTTCCCGTGTGATGGCGATGACGTGATGAGCGACGAACCTGAAGACCAGTCCGACCAGGGGACGTTCGGTGGTTTTGTCTGCGGCTGGAACCACACCGTGAGCGGCCAGCCTCCACAGGAAGTTGTTGGGCACGCCGCCGAGGAACACCGGTTCGAACAGGCTGGTGTGGTTGAGGAAGGCGACCAGCCGGATGTCGCGCCACGGGTTCGGTGGAACGTCGCCGACCCAGACAAAGTCGAGGCGATAGAACAGCTTGCTGAGATATTTGATCGTCGAGAGAGACGAGTACACCATGAGGCTGCGGAGAAAAGACACGGTCAGCCGCAGCGTAGGCGACGGCAGCACACGGCGTCAACGCTGGGCCGGCACGGCCGGCGGCGCGGGTTGCCCAAGGCTCCGCCAGGATCACGCTCCAGGAGGTTCTGCCCCTGTTGCCCCGGTCCTTTCGTAGCGCCGGCATCCTTGCCGGCCGTTGGACGGCTTCCAGCCGGCGCTCCTCGGCGAGCTCCAACAATCAAGTATGCGGGCGCTACGAACCCCGACGATCCGGGTTTGAGGCGGACCTGGCGAGCAATTGCTCGAATTCCGCGACGGGCATCGGCTTGCTGAAGAGGAAGCCCTGGATGAAATCGCATTTGGCTTCGCGCAGAAAGGCGAGCTGCTGCTCGTCTTCGACCTCTTCCGCGACGACCTTCAACCCCAGCTCATGGGCGAGCTCGATGATCGAACGGGTGATGGCCCGGGCTCGTTGATCCGACATCAGCGGCTTGATGAAGCTGCCGGGGAGCTTGAGTCCATCGAGAGGAAAGTGCAGCAGGTGGGAGATCGAGGAGTGACCGCTGCCGAAATCGTCGAGCCAGAGCTGGACGCCGAGGTCTTTCAACTCCTCCAGCACGCTGATGGACTCTTTCGGATGATCGATATAAACGGTCTCGGTGATCTCCAGATTGATGGTGCTGGTGTCGATCCCGCAGCCGGTGACCAGCTTCCGCAGCCGGTCGGTGAGGCTGTTCGTTTCAAACTCTCTGGGCGAGAGATTGACGTTCACGTGAACCCGTTCCGATCCGTGAGACTGCCAACGGGCCGCATCGGAATACGCCTGGTGGATGGTCCAGGAATCCAGCCGAAACAAGTCGGACCCCTTTTCGGCTCCGGTGGCGATGGGCACGCCGCTGCGGATCTCCCCATCGCCGCGGTGCGCCCGGAGCAGAGCCTCAGCGCTCACCACCGCGCGGGTGAGAAGGTCATGGATGGGTTGATAGAACAGGACGAGCTGATCCCCGTCGAGGGCTCGCTTGACTCCGGCAGCCGGCGCGGAATTAGGCACGCAGGAGATCAATCCAAAAGGAGTGCCGAGTGCTTCGGATGAATCCGCCCGTGGACGACCACCACGTTGCGGATTACCGGCGGAGCAGCTGCCAGGTGGCCAGAGCGGCGCCGACCACGGCGAGTGCTACGAGAAGTTTGTTGCCGGCCAGAACAGACCACAGCGACGACTGCTCCGTTTTCCGGGCCTGCAACGCTTCCATGCGCATGCGGCGATCGGGTCCGTTCTGCATCGATTCCCGCACGGCGTGATCGAAGGCTGCGAGCGTGCGGGGCTCGTCGTCGATGGCCGCTGCCTTTCCGCTCTGCGCGTCGACCTTCACCAGGTTCGACGCGACAGGTGCGATCATCTTCTCGCCGCGATCATCAGCACGAACGCCGTAAGCACCCTGGTCGAAGTACAGCACGGTCGGACCGAGTTTGGTGTTTTTCAGGAAGAGAACATTCTCGTCGCCGGGCTGGAAGGCAGGGACGCCGATCGTCTCCTGACGGATTCCATTCAGCTCTCCACCAGGGGTGACCAGCGTGATCTGCTGTCCGGTGCTGCCCTTGATCGACTTCTCCACATCGAACGTCGAGTAGGTGAGGATCCAGCGTCCGGTGGGATCGAGGCGAGACTCGGTCTTGAGGCAACGGGCCATGACGATGGCGGCGGAGTGTTCGACCTTGTCGTCGAAGCTCGCGGCGGTGGCCACGGCAGCATCGGCCCGGGGGGTGAGCATTGAAATCGCCACGAAAGCGATGAGAGCGCCAAGCCGTTTCGTCATTGTCATAGGGGTCGCCATTGGCTGATGGAGGTAGCAATCCATACGCCACTTCCCCTAAGGATTCGAGGGTTATTTTGATTCCAGGGAGAACCGATAAGTCGACGGACTCGGCTGTTGAGCGCTCCGGGTTATTCTGAGCGAAGCGAACGTAGCGCCGGCATCCTTGCCGGCCGGGGCGTCGGCTTCCAGCCGGCGCTACTGGGCGAGCTCCCGCGGGCAGGATGCCCGCGGCACGGCCGGCAAGGATGCCGGCGCTACGAAAGGCGATCGAGTGACCGCGGGCTGAAGCGAGAATCGCGGCGGACGCTTTGCGAACCAACGCCGCCGGCCGTGCCGGCTGCCGGCTCAGGAGGGGGAGGTCAGGCAGGAGCGGATGAACGTCGTCACCGCCTCGAGCGACTCTGGCGTGACGTGATGTCCCATCGGAAACTCGTGGTACTCCGGGTGAATCCCCTGGCCCTCCAGAACGTGGCGGGTGCGTTGCGCGGCTACCACCGGAATCACATCGTCATCGGCACCGTGCAGCAGGAGCACCCGCTGGCCCGGCCGGGCTCGCAGATCGGGAAGGTCGGCCTCATAGATCGCGCCGCTCATGACCACGATTCCCGCCAGGGGCGTTGCCGCCCGGAAGCCGACGTCCAGAGCCATCAACCCGCCCTGCGAGAACCCTCCAAGGATCACCTTGCCGGAAGTCGGGTATCGCGCGATCAGCTGATCGATCAGCGTGAGCATGCTCCGGCGCGACTGCACGATGGAGTCTCCTTCCGGCGGCCAGCCGTCGAACCAGGAGAATCCAAAGGTCATCCCGGGATACGCCTCGAAAGGTCGCGCGGCGTTGGGGAACACGAAGCGATACCGGCCCGGTCCGTCGATCCCCGCTCCGTCGATCCCCGCTCCGTCAATCCCCGCTCCGTCAATCATCGGCGCGAGGTCGGCCAGGTCGCTGGCATCGGCTCCCCGACCGTGCAGGAAGATGACCAGCGGCATCGGCTCGCTGTCCGCCTTGCCGCTGGGAACGCTGAGCACGTAGGGAAGCGCGAGATCGGTGTGGCGCGCCGGCTTCATGCCGGCAGGCCTGCGAAGGCCTCACGGGTGAGGTTGGTGTGGCCGCCTTCGGTCACCACCACGTCGTCTTCGATGCGGATCCCACCGAACTTCCGGAAGGAATCGACTTTCTCCCAGTTCACATCCTTCGCATGCGCGCTCTCCTTCAATTGCGCGAGGAGGGACTCGATGAAGTAGAGGCCCGGCTCGATGGTGAACACCATGCGCGCTTCGATGAGGCGGGTGAGCCGGAGATAGGGATGCCCTTCCGGCTTGGGAATGGTGCAGCCCGATGCGTCGGCCATGAAGCCGGCCACGTCGTGAACCTGCAGGCCGATGAAATGGCCGACACCATGCGGAAGGAAGGTGCTGCTGATCCCGCGCTCCACGATGGCATCAGCGCCCAGCTTGACGAATCCGAAGGTCGACAGGATCTCCGCGACCCCCTGATGGGCCTGGTGGTGGATGTCGGGATAGTTCACGCCGGGCCGCACCGCCTGGCAAAGGCGGAGCTGCATGTGGTCCATCGCGGCGATCAACTCGCCGAACTCTCCGCCATGGGCCGAATAGGTGCGCGTGATGTCCGACGCGTAGCCGTTGGTGCTGGCGCCGGCATCGATCAGGAAGGAGTGTCGCTCCGCTGCAGGAACCGGCCGGCGACCGTGCTGCACGTAGTGAAGGACCGCCGCGTTCTGGTTGAGGGCGATGATGTTGTTGTACGGCAGTTCCTCCTCGGTCTGGCTGGATCCGAGGAGGTAGGCCAGGTGGATCTCGTACTCGGAGGCGCCCTGCCGGAATGCTTTCTCCGCCGCGCGATGTCCGCGTACGCCCTCCCGGTTTGCGCTGCGCATGCACTCGATCTCGTAGTCGGTCTTCCAGGAGCGATCGAAATGCAGGCGGTCGAGCAACGCCTGCGGATTGAGCTCGCCGGTCTGCACCGCGCAGGGCTCGCCGATGAAGGCGATCTTGCCGGTGGTGGGGAAAAAGCGCCTCGCATCGGCAGGCTCGCGCAGCACCTCGATGTCGAAGAAGTCGATCCAGTGGGCCGTCGGCGTATCGGCTGGCTTGTACCAGTAGTCCACCGGTTGAAAAAACAGCAAGCGCGGCTTGCGTCCCGGGATGTGCACGATGAAGCAGTTCGGATTGTCCACGATGGGCAGCCAGTACTTGAGATGCGGATTGACCTTGAAGGGATAGAGCGCATCGTCGAGGAAGGCCACATGAATGGCTCCGGCCGCGATGATGAGCGCATCGAAACCGCCGTCTTTGAGCGCGGCGTCATGGCGCTGGATGACGGTCTGGAGGTGAGCTGGATAAAGGCTGGCGAGACGGTCGTTCATCGCAGGGGAGAATACAACGACGGTCGCGAGCAGTAGAAGTGGGGATCGATTTTGTTCGGCAGGAATGAGGCGAGGTTCAGTGTGGCCCCAAAAGGAAAGCGCGCCGACCCCGGTTGGGATGATCGGCGCGCTTCGTACTTCGCTAGCGGCCCCGAATTGCTTCGGGCTGATCGGCCCGGATTGCGCGATGCGTGCCAGAGCTGAGAGGCCTTGAAGAAATCGTTTCTTTTCGTAGCGTCGGCATCCCTGCCGGCCGGGCCGGCGCTACTAAAGGCAGCCAGCGCGTGTCATCTGCAATCAAAGGCGATCCAGTGAACGCGGCTGAGGCAAAGATCGTGGCGGACGCTTTGCGAACCAACGCCGCCGGCCGTGCCGGCTCAGCTCCACGATCCCATGTGGTCGAGAAGTTGATCGATGGAGATCATGCGTTCCTCGCCGTTCGCCGTTTCGAATACCGAGTGATACCAGCCCTTGACCTTCACCGGAGTCAGCAACTCGTCCCCGATGCGCAGGGTGCGTCCGCTGGTGAGTGCCAGAAAAACCTTCTCGTAGGCGGAGCGCGACAGCCGCGGAGAGGGAGCGGTGAGAGGGCTGCTCCGGCGCTCCAGCTTGCGTCGGTTGCCCGACGCGGCCGTTGGCGGAAGGAGCGGCTCCCGGCGATCGGCCGCTTCGCCGGACCAGGGAGGAGCCAGCTTTTCCTCAACGTCGGCGCGGCGGCGACGGGCCTCCTCATCGCTCGAGGTCTCGTCATGCATGAGCGAGACATAGTTCTCCAGTTCGGGGATCACGGTGCCCCAGCGCACCAGGCGGCCGACATCGTCGTACGCGGCCGGGCGGTCGTCGAGGTCGAGTAGCGAAGGTGTTTCGCCCCGCATCATCGACATCAGCAGCCGGTAGCTGAATGGATCGGAAAGGGTGCGGATGGAATCGCGGAAGTGCGAGACCGTGGCGGCGGCGACCTGGCGGAGCGACATCTGGCCGCCGGTGGTCACCTCCCAGGACACTTCATCGAGTGAGGTGGTGAAGGGGCTGCGAGGAAAGTGGTAGTCCTTGGCCACCCAGCCGTTGCGGGTGGCATGGCGGCCCGGAACGACATCCTTCAGAGCAGGAATGCCTCGTGCGGCCAGCGTATCCACGCGGTAGGAGGGCCAGGAGATCACCTCGCGAACGATCCCCACGATCAGTGCGGTCGACGCGGCCATCAGCCCGGGATCGGGGGTGAAGTCCCCGGTGATCTCGATCCGCTCGCGCCGAGGCCGCACGCCGATGCCCGTGGAGCGCCGGTTCGCGCCGGCGATGATGGCCGGGACCGGCAGTAGGTGGGCCAGCAGCATGGCAAGCTTCTGGATGGTGCGATCGCGGTTCCGCTCTTCCCTCGGAAGCTCGAAGGAAATGTTGGAGTGGCAGCTGAAGGCGCGGAGCGCGACGCTCTTTCCTTCGCGCAGTTCCCAGGCGTCGAGCTGGTCGCGGACGAAGGCAATCTGCTCCCAGAGGCTGCGCACCACGCGACCGGTGCACTGGGGAGCGATCTCGATGACCGGAGTGACCACCTCGAGCACGCCGCCGTCGAAGTACAGCGCCCCGCCGGTGGGAAGCTGCAGAGATTTGTTGGTGCGCTTCAGCAACGGCCGGTCGATGAAGGTCGCCGGCGTCCGCCAGATCTCCTCGGGCACGACTTCCCGTCCATCCAGGATGATCTGAAATTCGGATTCGAGGCCGATGACAGGGAGCGCGAGCTCGGAGGTGTAGGGGAACCGGACGTCGTTGTGAGGTGGCATAGAGGGGAGAGGGCTTGGCGATCATCATGGAGCAAGGCAAGTGCCCGGTTGGTGAAGAAGAATCCGATCCTCAAAACTGATTTGGATTGACGGGTCGGATCGAGTCACTGTCCAAATCAGGGTTCCCGTTCTGCTCTGCAGAGGTTCGCAGCAATGCTGGCTTGATGGAAACTCGAGCCGGCGCAGCCGGCGGAAGACTGTAGCCGCGGCGTCAGCCGGGGGAACCTGGCGACTCACGTTCGCAAGCCCGCTTCAGCGGGCATGCTCGGGTCGGATCGCTGAGGTCCAGTCAGCGCACGAGGAATTCGAAATTCACTTCCACTTCGTGCACCACTTCCGCTTTCCGTCCGTCCAGCGTGAGGGGCCGGAATCTCCACAGGCGCACCGTTTCGACCGTCTCCTGATCGAACATGGGCTCTTTGGCGTGCTCCAGAATCGTGATCTCGGTGACCCGGCCGTTGGTGCCGACGGTGTAACGGACCACGACGCGGTCGTCGAGCCGTTGTTTTCGCGCTTCATCGGGATAGTGCGGGTATCCCTGCTCGATCACCTTGAGCGGAAGTTTTTCGTTCCGGTCGATGTGGACCCTGCCGTCGTCAGCGAAAACGAGGCCCCCGACCGTACCGCGCAGTTTCCCGGCGAGGTCGGCTCCGAGCACTCCTCCCGCACCGGCTTCCGGCACTCCGGCTGGCACTGGGGCCGGGGGGGCCATCACCGGAACCGGGTCCGGCGGGGGAGGCGGAGGATCGACGACGGTCGGGATCGTGTCGGGGATGATCGTCGGCGCGACGACCTGAGTGGGACGAGGAGGCGGGAGCGAGCGCGGTTCCTTCACCGCTGCAGGGTGACCTCTGGGTAGCGGAGGAGGTGGCGGAGGGGGCTCCGGCAGTGAGGTCAGGTTGTAGGGAACGGTCATCCGCGGAGACTGGGACGGGAAGACGACCGTCCAGAGCGTAACGGCTGCGAAGCCCGCGATGGCGATGGCGTGCAACGCGATCGATACGGGAAGCGTCTCGTAAAAGACTCGTCGACTTCGCCTGTGAAACGTCTCGGGAACGACGGTCTCAAACATAAGAAAGTTGGATGAAGTGCGCGAGGATAGCATCGCGGAATCGAGTTCCCCGTCCCAACGGCGCGAGCGCGCGGAAGGGCGTGCGCGCTCTGAATCCCGGCAGGTGGCAGAGAAGACTCCGTCGATTTGGCCAGAGAAGGTCGGGCCGTCGCTCGGCAAGAGCGCATGGTTACGGAATGGTGGCAAAACGAAAGGATGGGATCGACGCGCGAACCTCGGGACTCACCTGGATCATTTTCTTCCATAAGTCTCTCGGACAACGGAATTTGCATGGGCGATCAAGCGTCCAGTACCATAACTCTATGCCGGCGTACCCTGTCACGATTCCCACACAAAATAGTGACGGAGTGCGGCAACACGTTGCCCTATTGACGGTCCTCCTTGGTGGCCTCTGCGCTCGATTTGCGCTCATTTTCCGCTACCGATTTGACTCGGACGAGTCCCAACACATGCACGTGGCCTGGGGCTGGGCCCATGGGCTGGTGCAGTACCGGGATGTGTTCGACAACCACATGCCGCTGTTCCACCTGATGACGGCGCCGCTGTTCGCCGGGGGCAACGACGATCCGCGGCTGCTGTTCGCGGCCCGCCTGTTGATGGTGCCTTTGTTCGTGGGGGCGACGATGCTGGTGTGGTTCATTGCCCGCCGGCTGTTCGAAGACGACCGCATCGCGCTGGTCGCGGCAGCGATCACGGCATTGTTCCCGCCATACTTTCTCGGTTCACTGGAGTACCGAACCGATGATCTATGGGTCCTGTGCTGGCTTGGCGTCATCGCCGTGGGGGTCAGCAGGATGTCCTGGCGGAAACGAACCATTCTCGGGGGCTTGCTGCTTGGTGTGGCCTTCGGGGTTTCCATGAAGAGCGTTCTCTGCGCGGGCGCCTTGTTCGTCGCCGCGCTGGGCGTGGATCTCCTCACCGGGACCCGCTCGTTCTGGCCACCTCTCCGAACGCGTTTGCTTTCGGCAGCGAGCGCGATCGGACTGGCCTGCTCCGTCCCTCTGGTCATCGCCCTCGCCTTTGCCGCGACCGGCAACTGGAAGCCGTTCGTATACGGGGTGTTCGAGCACAACCGCATCCCCTTCGAGCATGCATGGCGGGTGCTCTGGTTCGTGCCGCTGTACTTCGTCGTGCGCGCCGCGGCTCTTGCAATCCTTCGCAGCGATGCGGAGGTCGCTCTGGTCCGCCGGCGTCTGTTCGTATGCCTGGCCTGCGGTGCCTACTCCATCGGCCTGATCGCCTTCTGGCCGATGTCTTCTCTGGAAAGCTATCTTCCAATCTACCCTCTGGCCCTGCTCCTCCTCGCACCCTGGGTGACCGCGCAGCGCCGTTCTGCAGCACTGGCGTTCGCCGTCATCGAGTTGATCGCTGTGGTGATCACCGCGCGCCCCTGGAGGAACGAGGCGCAGCGGGAGATTGCGTTGGTGCGCGAAGTGGTCGCCCTGACCGGAGCGCACGAGCCGGTGATGGATCTCAAAGGGGAGAGCGTTTTCCGCGCGCGCCCCTGGTACTTCGGAATCGAAGCCATCACCAACGTGAAACTGCGCCTGGGCATCATTCAGGATGACATCGCCGCCACGCTCATCAGCACGGCCACGCACGTGGTGGTGAGCGAAGGGTTGCCCCGTCAGGCGAAGCAGTTCGTGCTGGCGAACTATGTGGAGTGGGGCTCGGTGCACATTGCCGGGGTGCGCCTGCCACCGGTTTCCGAGGGGATGCCGGTCCCGTTCCGCATCGCCATTTCGGGAAACTATCTGGTGACCGGCGATGACGGACCGGTGGTCGCAGTGATCGACGGGAAGGCCGTGGTGGAATCGGTTCATCTTGCGCCGGGATTGCACACCATGGTCGCCTCCGCACCGGTGCAACACCCGATGGTGGTCTGGGAAGGTTCGCGGAGATGGCCGGCAGGCCGCCTCTGCGCGGCGTGCGACGCGGAACACACTGGTCCCTATGTCGCCGGCCGTTAGCGGTTGCCTCCCGAACTCGAGTTCCCTGAGGGCGCGCCCCGCTTCGCCGGTCCCACGCGGCGGCGGGAAGAAATCAAGACTGCGATCGGGGTGAGTTCACGGCTTCCGGTCGGCATGGCGATGGCAGTGAGGAAGAAGCGAGCGGAAAGGACGCCCATGAACCAGGAATCTGATACGACACTTCCTCGATCCCTTCCTGAATCCATCGACGAGATTCGAGCCATGGCCGCGCAGGTTGCCGCCGAGTTGCAGTCGGCCGCCAGCACGACCACAGTGACCAGCGGAGGAGGCTCCCGACCACGGGGACTCTCCGAGGAGCTGCGCATGCGGTTCATCGCGGTGCGCAGCGTGTTGTTCCAGCGCGGACTCTTCGATCCGGTGCTGGTTCGCTTCGACACGGCCACGGGTACGCAGGCAAGCATTGCGGAGATCGCCGGGCAATTGCAGGCGATCGCCGCGGCGCTTTAGCCATCCCACCAGGAGTCAGCGCGTGGCAGTCAGAAAGAGCGGGCGAGGAACAGAAGCGCAAGGGTCTCCCCAGTCGTTGCTGCGCAAGGTCTTTCCCCCCATGCTGGCGACGCTCACCGACGCTCCGCCGTCGAATGAAAGCGACTGGGTCTATGAGCTGAAGTACGACGGCTTCCGTGCGGTGGCCGCCATCGCTGGAGGGGAGGTCGCTCTGTGGAGCCGGAACGAGCTCGATCTGGCCGGACGGTTTCCGCTCATCGCCGCCGCGCTGAGCAGGTTGAAGCTCGAGGACGTCGTGCTGGACGGCGAGATCGTGGCCCTCGACGAGAACGGAGCACCTCGTTTCCAGCTTCTGCAGCAGGGAGCCCGGCGCGAGCTGATCTTTCTGTTCGACGTGCTCTGGTACGGCGGTCACGACCTTCGGCGGCAGACGTACGAGGCGCGGCGCGATCTTCTGGAGCGATTGCTCAAGCGAGCGCCGGCTTCGATCCGGATCGCCGAGGTGTTGACGACGTCGGGCGCGGTGGCGCTGCAGGGTGCGGCCGACGCTGGCTGGGAAGGGATCATCGCCAAGCGCCGCACGTCGACCTACGAGGGAAGGCGATCGAAGGAGTGGCTCAAGATCAAGGCCCTCAACCAGCAGGAGCTCGTGGTCATCGGATGGAACCCTTCCACCCACTCCAATCGCGAGGTGGGGTCGCTGCATCTGGCCGTCCGCGGCGATGACGGAGACCTGCACTACGCGGGCAAAGTGGGAACCGGCTTCTCCGCGAAGCAACGCGTTTGGTTTCGCGAGGAACTGGAGAACGATGTGGTGCCGGCGTCGGCAGCATCCGACGCACCACGGGTGCGGATCGCTACCTGGGTCAAGCCGCGCCTGGTGGTGCAGGTGGCCTTCACCGAGTGGACCACCGACCATCGGCTGCGCCATCCCGCGTTCCTGGGGATCCGTGACGATAAGAGTCCGCAGGAAGTGGTGAAGGAGGTACCGATGCCCGCTGCGAAAGCCGCCGCCTCTCGCTCCGCGAAAAAAGGATCGCGCGCCGCTGCACCCCAATCGAGTTCCTTCTCCCCGCCGCAGCGGGGAGAAGGTGGCCGAAGGCCGGATGAGGGGTCTAAGAAAGCTCCACCTCCTCGAAAAGCAGCCGCTTCCAAGAGCGCTCCTGCGAAGCCAACCGCTTCGAAGGCGGCAAAGTCCTCTCCCAAACTTTCCGCGAAGGTCCCCGCAGTGGTGCTCACGCATCCAGAGCGTGTCCTTTATCCTCGCGACGGCTTCACCAAGCAGGACGTTGCCCACTACTACGCCGCGGTAGCTGCACCGATGATCCACACCCTGCGCGACCGACCGCTGGCACTGGAGCATTGGAATCAGGGCATCGATCACCCCTCCTGGTTCCAGCAGAACGTTGGCCGCGAGGCGCCTGACTGGGTGAGCACGCTCGACACTCCCACGCGGACGTCGAATCGCAACGTGCGGCACCTGGTCGTGGACCGCCCGGAAACGCTCCAATGGCTGGCGCAGATGTCGGTGCTGACCCTGCACATGTGGGCAGCTCGCGGCGCCAGCCTGGATGAAGCCGACTGGCTGGTGTTCGATCTCGATCCGGCGAAAGGGAAGGGGATCGAACAGGCCATCGAAGCGGCCCTCATCATGCGCAAGCTCCTCGACAACCTGAAGCTTCCCAGCTTTCCGAAGACCTCGGGCAAGCGCGGCATCCACGTATTCCTGCCGCTGGCCGGCGGATATACCCATGAGGAAGCGGCGGAATTCGCCTGCTCCATCGCGGCGGCCGTCGCGGCGAAGGTGCCCGGCATCACCGTCGAGCGCAGTCTCTCGCAACGCAAGGGTCGCCTCTATCTGGACTGCATGCAGAACGCGTACGGCAAGACTCTGGTGGCCCCTTACTCGTTGCGAGCCATCGACGGCGCGCCGGTCTCCGCTCCTCTGAAATGGGAAGAGGTGACCAGGAAGCTTGATCCGCTCAAGTTCAATCTGCGCACGATGCCGGACCGCCTGGCGAAGGTCGGCGATCTGTTTTCCGGCGTGTTGAGCAAAGGCGTGAAGCTGCCCGAATTGAAGTAGGCCTCGTGAGGGCGCGATGCTCTTCGTAGCGCCGGCATCCCTGCCCGCCGTGTCGCGGGCATCCTGCCCGCGGGAGCTCGCCGAGTGCGCCTTTTGACAACGGTTCGCGAGAAGGGCCAAACGATGTTGGTGCGCGCGAAGGCGCGCTTCACAGACCAGCCCCCGGCTCTGCCGGGGAAACCCGATGACGTCTCCCAGTTAGGCGGAACTCGCCTCGGGGAACGACTCGGACGGAAGTTCCTGCGCGGCTTCGTCGTCGCGATCGGTGGATCGGTCGCGCTGTTCGTACGATCGCACTAGCGGGTGATCGCGCGGCGTCTGAGTCCATGCATCGCCGCTCGCCACTCACCAACGACGACGAGATCGGATGCGTTCATCGGGACGTAGAGCGAACCCATTCCCGGGTTGCCGATCATGACCGCGCGCGGATTTCCATCGCCGGTCTCCGGATCGAAATGAACGAGGTGCGCGACATTCTTCGCGTCCACACTGCCGGCCCAGAAGGAACGACCATCCGTCGACAAAGCGATCACCATCGCGCCGTCGAGCGGATGCCCGCGGACGAATGTGCCGTCCTGGTGGAACTGCGCGATCCACTCTCCTGCTGCGACGAGCACGTCGCGGTTTGCGAGTTGTCGCACCACACCAGCTTTCTGGCCGGGCCACAAAGTCGTGAAGTCGCTCTGTGCGTCACCGCTGCACACGTTCATTCGATGCACGAAGAGGTCGTCACCGGTCGTGTAAAGCAGCGTGCATTGATCAGCAAGCAGCTCGATGTGACGCGCGCCTCTCGACCCCGCCGGAAAAGAATAGTCGCGCACACGTCGCTGGAGACTGAATTCGATCAACTTCGCGGTTCCGCTCGCGTCGTTTGTCAGCTCAGGCACGACAAAGTTCCCGGTCGGCCACGCTGTGATGTCGCCGAGCGGCGTGTCATCGTGAAAGATCTCGTTGTAGCCGAGTCCGGGAACCGTCGCCGGAATGGCGATGCCGTTCCACCACGAAACAGTTCCATTCGTGTGAAACAGATAAAGGTCCGGCCGCGGAACGAGAAGACCTGGCCTGGCGTACGGCGCACATTTGTCGATGAGGCGGCAGCCGCCGGCGCGCGTTGCCCAAGGACCGCCGTCCATGTAGATCCAGAGGGCGTAGTCCTTCGGAACGCCCGTTGGAAGGCCTTGGTAGTACCCGTAAAAGACATCGCCTCGACGCGCAATCTGCGCTTCGAGCGGAGCACTGATTGTGAGCAGCAGAATGACAGCCAAACCGAAACGACGGACCATGTGTGCAATCCGGAACCGCTGTTAAGCACGTCTATTCCGAGGCGTCCAATCGGAGGCTGTCAGGGAGTTCCTGAAGGCTTGTCGAAGTAGAGTCATGGGATCGAGAGCACGGATTCCAAGCGGCAGAAAACCTATTTCTTTAGCTCAGAACCACGACACCGCACCAGACGACCGAGCTACTTCCTCGAATCGTCGACGCGGGCCCCTGCGATAGACTCACCGTTCGTGCCCATCCCACAACGCGCCATCATCACCGGAGCGTCCAGCGGCATTGGAGCCGCGCTGGCGCGCCTGCTTTCCCGAGAGGGTGTAGCGCTCGGCCTGCTGGCGCGCCGTGGTGAGCTGCTCGATGAGCTCATCCGCACGATGCCTTCCCCGGCAATCGCGCTTCCGTGCGATGTCGGCGATGCCGCCGCGGTTTCCGCCGCGGTCCATCGCGGCGAGGCAGCTCTGGGCGGACCCTTCGATCTGGCTGTCGCCAACGCCGGGGTGGGCATCCCCTCGCACGCCACGAAATTCAATCTGCAGGATTCCACCACCATGATCCGGGTGAACGTCCTCGGCATGTTTCATCTCTTCGACGCCGTCATCCCGGGGATGGTGGAGCGGAGGAGCGGCCACTTCGCCGGCATCGCCTCCATCGCCGGATTGCGCGGGCTTCCCACCTCGTCGGTGTACTCGGCGAGCAAGTCGGCCATGCAGTCATTTCTGGAGGCCAGTCGCATCGAGCTGGCGCCGTACGGCGTGGCCGTGACCACCGTCAATCCAGGATTCGTGATCACCGCGATGACGGAGAAAAACCGGTTTCGCATGCCTTTCGTGATGAAGCCGGACGAGGCGGCGGCGATCATCGCCCGCGGTCTGGAGCGAAGGGCGCGGGTGGTGGAGTTTCCGCTGCCGATGTCGCTGCTGATGCGGCTGGTCCGTCTGCTGCCCGATGCGCTGTTCGATCGGCTGACCGCGCCCTACTCGCGCCGGAAGGCGAATCGGGAACTGGTGAAACGATGAAGCGCAACATCAAGGCCACCCTCGGCGTGCGCTGGTGGGCCTTCCGGAATGTCTTTCTCATCTCGTTCGTGCAGCCGTCCATCATCGAGTTGAACGAGACGCGCTGCGAGATCGTGATCCCCCTGACCTGGCGCACCCGCAACCATCTTCGCTCGATGTATTTCGGCGTCCTCTGCATCGGAGCCGACGTGGCGGGCGGGTTGATCGCGTTCCACCTCATGCAGACGCGAAAGATCCGTCTGTCGTTCGTCTTCAAGGACGTACGCGCCGAGTTTCTGAAGCGCGCCGAAGGGCCCGTTCAGTTCACCTGCGAAGATGGAGAAGCCATCCAGCAACTGGTCTCGCGAGCGGACGCCAGCGGGGTGCGTGAAGAGGCCTCCGTGGCCGTCATCGCGCGGGTGCCCTCGATCAGCGGCGACGAGCCGGTGGCGCGTTTCGCCATGACGCTGTCGGTCAAAAAGCGACCCGCGTAGCTTGCTTGCTGTAGCGCCGGCATCCTTGCCGGCCGTGGCGTCGGCTTCCAGCCGGCGCGACTGGGCGAGCTCCCGCGGGCAGGATGCCCGCGTCACGGCCGGCAGGGATGCCGGCGCTACGAAAGGCAGCCATTTCCCCAGCATGGCGACAAGTTCATTAGAAGCGATGGCATGTCGCGAGGCGCAGCGATTGATGGTGAGAAACGGGAGCCTCCCCGTCGAGTGTCCTTCTCCCCGCGCACGGGGAGAAGGTCCGCGAAGCGGGGATGAGGGGTCCTACTCTTCGTCACGTGTGAGCGCCCCTCATCTGCCTTCGGCACCTTCTCCCCGTGTGCCGGGAGAAGGACTCTCGATGGAAGAGAACGGCGAGGATGGCGGGAGGTACGTAAGCGCTCCCTCTCAACACGGACGGTTGGGAGCGAGCGACCTGTTCCCTACTTTTTCTTCTTCAGCTCTTCGGCCAGCGTCTCGATCCAATGGTCGGTGTTGATGAAACCCTTGCCCCAGGAGGCCCAGCGGACGAGGATGTTTTCCTTCTTCATCTGCTCGACGTTCTTGCCGGCCTTCATCGCAGTCTGTACGGCTCCCAGGGTTCCGCGGAGCATGTCGCCAAAGGCGCGGAGGCCCGCTTTGTCCGAGAGCTCTCCATGTCCGGGGATGACCTTGGTGTCATCGCCGATCCGGGCCACTGTGGCGTCGACGGTGGCCAGCATGCCGCGGACGCTGCCGCCGTTGCCCAGGTCGACGAAGGGGAACATGCCGTTGAAAAAGTCGTCGCCCATGTGCACCACGCGTGAAGTCTTGAAGTCGACGACGGTGTCACCATCGGTGTGTCCGGGTGGCACGTGGGTAAGGTGGATCTCCTCGCCGTTTTCGTGGAGGGTCGCGTGGTCGTTGAAGGTGATGACCGGAAGTGCGGCGGGAGCGGCGGGAGGAGTGGTCTGGCCGAAGAGCGTCGCTCCGCTCTGCAGGCGCTTGCGCACGTTGTCGTGCGCGATGATCGGAGCATCCTGCCCCAGGATGGCGTTCCCGCCGGTGTGATCGCCGTGATAGTGGGTGTTGATGATGAATTTCATCGGCTTGGTGGTGATTCCCTTCAAGGCTTCCTTGATCTTCGGAACGAGGGGGGCGTACTGATCGTCGACCACCACGAAGCCGTCGTCGAAGACCGAGACGCCGATGTTGCCGCCGGCACCCTGGAGCATGTACACCGAGCCGGCGACCTTGATGACTTTCATCTCAACTTTGCTGAAGTCCTGCTGGGCGGCGAGGTTCAGGGTGAGGAGGAGGGAGAAGATGCCGAGGAGGATCGTCTTTCGCATGGCGGGATCATAGATGAGGTGGACTGAGGAGATCGAGGAGGCTCTTGCCGACGCCCGGGCGGTGGTCCGCATCGGCTATCCCTGGTGGCTCCGGCCCTGGCTGTTCCGCGATGTGGCTGGAATCACCCTGGGGCGTCGCATTTATCTCGCCGCGGGGATCGGGGAGGACCAGCTCGAGAGGATGGTCCGGCACGAGTTGGCTCACGTCCGCCAGGTCGCCGAGCTTGGGGTGATCCCGTTTCTCTGGCGTTACGGCAGCGAGTACCTGCGGTATCGGAGAAGGGGACTGTCGCGGGACCAGGCATACCGCGCGATCTCCTTCGAGCGCGATGCGTTCACAGCGGAGCGCGATGAGTCCGTATAATGCGCCGGATCCCCTTACGACCATGATCGAGTTCCACTCACTGGAAATCCCGCAGCTGGAGCGCTTTCTGGAGCGCCAGAAATCGGGATTGTCGCTCAGCCGGGACATCGACCTCGATCTGGTGCTCCGCCAGATCCTGCAGAAAGCAAACGAGTTCGTCCCCTCCGAGTCGGGGTCCATTCTCCTGGACGATCCCTTCCACAAGGTGGCTTCGCGCAAGGAAAACGAGCTGGTCTTCATCGCCACCTTTGGCCAGTCGGGGGGCGATCTCATCGGCCATCGCCTTTCGGCCCAGTTCGGAATCGTCGGTCAGGTTTATCAGACGGGATCGCCCTACCTTTCCACCGACGTCGACGCGGACAAATTTTTTCATAAAGCGATCGATCAGAGCCTGGGGCATAAGACTCACTCGGTGGTTTGCGTTCCCATCTACATCGGCAAGCACGTCTGCGGCGTCCTCGAGCTGATCAACCGGCTGGAAGGGAAGGCGTTCGCGGAGCGCGACAAGGCGCTGCTGGAGATCTTCGCCGGCTACACCTCGTTCACGCTGCAGAACGCGCTCGACGCCAAGCGCGCGCACGAACTGGCCAAGAAAGACGACCTCACCGGCCTGTTCAACGATCGCTGGTTCAACGTGCGTCTGACGGAGAGCCTGGCCCAGGCGCGGCAGACGGGAGCCGAGGGTGTGCTCATCTTCATGGACCTCGATCGGTTCAAGGTGGTGAACGACTGCCACGGGCATCTCGCCGGAAGCCAGGTCCTGCGCGAGGTGGGATTTCTGCTGAAGCGGATCATCCACCACGCGGACGCCACCGTGGCCCGTTACGGCGGCGACGAGTTCGTGATCATCCTTCCCAATCGGCCGCTGGAGGAGGTTTTGGAGCTTTGCGAAGAGATCCGCGCGGCGGTCGCCGACACCGTTTTTCTGGATCGCGAGTGGGGTTTCAGCATGCCTCCGCTCCGGCTGGAAGGAGTTCTCTCTGCCTCCATCGGCGTGGCCCAGCACATTCCCGATCGCAACGACGTCCTCTCCATCGAGCAGGAGAAGAGCGACCTGCTGCGGCGGGCCGATGCGGCGATGTATCGCGCCAAGTCGCTGGGCAAGAATCAGGTGGTGGTCAGCCGGGCCGGAGAGGCCTGGCCGGTTAACCGCGGCCCCCTCGAGAGCTAGGAGCCTGCGCGGCAGAACGTCTTGGGCGTGATCATGGCGGAGCCTTGGGCAACCAGCGCCGCCGGCCGTGCCGGCCCAGCCGGGCTGAGGCATTTTCGGACGGTTCGCGCCGCTCCCGATTCTGCTATCGTCACATTCCGAACGAGGAGGTTCTGCATTGGCAAAAATCACAGCTGAATACATCTGGATCGACGGACAGAAGCCGACGGCGAAGCTTCGATCGAAAACGAAGGTCATCAATTCGGTCAAGCACCTGAAAGATCTTCCGGACTGGGGTTTCGATGGCTCGAGCACGCAGCAGGCCACGGGCCATTTCAGCGATCTGCAGTTGAAGCCGGTGCGATTCGTTCCCGATCCGCTCCATCGCGACGGCGACCTGCTGGTGATGTGCGAGGTGCTCAATGCCGACGGCACGGTGCACGAAAGCAACAAGCGTGGCCGCCTGCGAGGCATCGCCGAGAAATACGCCGATCAGGACGCCTGGTTCGGCATCGAGCAGGAGTACACCTTCTTCCAGGGAGCGCGTCCCCTCGGCTGGCCGGACAACGGATTCCCGGCGCCGCAGGGCGGCTACTACTGCGGCGTGGGCAGCGACGAAGTGTTCGGCCGCGAAGTCGTGGAAGCGCACACCGAGGCCTGCATGCGCGCCGAGCTGCACATCGAAGGAACGAACGCCGAGGTCATGCCCGGACAGTGGGAGTTCCAGATCGGACCGATCGGGCCGCTGGAAGTGTCCGACGAGTTGTGGCTGGCGCGCTGGCTCCTGTACCGCATCGGCGAGGACTACGGCGTCGCCGCGACGCTGTATCCGAAGCCGGTCAAAGGCGACTGGAACGGAGCAGGCGCGCATACGAACTTCTCCACCAAAGCGATGCGCGAAGATGGCGGCCTCAAAGTCATCGAGGCGGCCATGAAGAAACTGGAAGGCCGCCACAACGAGCACATCAAAGTCTACGGAGCGCACAACGAAGAGCGCCTGACCGGCCTGCACGAGACCTCGCCGATCACCGCGTTCCGCTACGGCCAGTTCGACCGCGGCGCCTCGGTGCGCATCCCCATGGCCACCGTCAACGCGGGGAAGGGTTACTTCGAAGACCGCCGCCCCGCCGCGAACGCCGATCCGTACGAGGTGACCGCCATGATCATGGAAACGGTCTGCGGCAAGTGAGCAACCACTGATGATCTGCAAAAGGGGCGGCCTCGGCCGCCCTTTTTGTTCATGGAAGCCTGCTACGAATTTTTACGCCACCGCGGCCGCAGCGACCGGCGCGGCGTTTTGCCGCTTGCGCAGAGTGGCCGCGGACACCAGCGTCATGACCAGTCCGACCGGGAACGGCTCGATGAAGGTTAGCGCGGCGTTCATCGCGGGGTTGTCGAGCATCGCCTTCATGGCCACCATCTTCTTATGGGTCTCCGCGATCTCGGTGGCGCTCGCACCCTTTTCCTTCTTCTCCGCGATCGTCCACGCCGCGTACTTTTCCGCGAAGTCGGGCATGAAGTGGAAGTAGATGATTTCCCACGACACGACATAGAAAACACACGAGATCAGAGTGATGAGAATCCCGACGGCGACCCCTCGGCCGAAGGTGATCGAGCCTCGGCCGATATTCTCCCGGTACGAGCGGACTCCGAAGAAGACCAGCAGGAACGAGAGGAAGATCGAGGTGTAGCCGATCACCAGGCTGTGATTGAACGAGCCCTTGTGGGCGAGGGGAAGGGTGAGGAACATCATCGCCGACGAGATCGCGCCCGAGATCAGGCCGAAGATCCATACGATTCGTTTCATGGTTCTTTCTCCTTTTTCAGCGCCCAAGGTAGCGTTCGAGGGGCGGCGAGGTCGTCATCACTTCGGGTGATTTTGGGTCAACGAAAGGGTGATTTCACGGGATGAGCGCGAGATCTTTCGCTTTTTGAACGACCTGCACCCGACGATTGACCTGCATCTTCTCGAACAGGCGCGACGAGTGCGTCTTGACGGTGTTTTCGGAGACGTAGAGCTTCTCTCCGATCTCCCGGTTGCTGAGACCCTGGGCGATCAATCCGAGAATCTCGTGTTCGCGCTGGGTGATGCCCAGTTCCTTCAGCTTCCCGGCGTCCAGCACGAAGGGTCCACCGGCATGAATCAGCACCTCTTTCACGACCACGGTCTCTTTCGATCGCGTCCATTTCAAGCCGAGGTAAATCCCGATCCCGGTGAAGAGCAGCGCCACCAGACCGCCGTACAGCTCGGAGGGGTACTGGTGAACGAAATGCTGATACTCGATGAACTTCAGGAAGGCGATCAGCAGGCCGCCCACGAGCCCGTAGAGTACGACCTGTTTTCCCACGACGCGATTATGTCGTGAGTTCCCTTCGGTGCCAGGCCTTCGATCTTCGCCAGCCAAGAACTCACTCTTCCGCCTGTAGCACCGAATCTCTCCCGGCGTCAAAATCGCCGGCTGGAAGCTGGCGGACCGGCCGGCAGGGGTGCCGGCGTTCCAACCCTCCACCGCGACGCGCGCAGGAACTGATCGTCGAAGCGGCGGGGGAAGGGGAGGGGGTGATGGCGGGGATCGCCGCCGAATTGGCGCATGGCGTTGAAGCCGGCGGCGGTGACGATGCGGACCGCGTTGCGCGCAAGTGAGAGCGCCGGATAGGCATCGACCGAGAGCACTCCCGGTCGCGTTGAGGGGACGCTCGCCGCCACCACGATCGCTTCCGTTCCTTGCGACGCCTCACGGAGCTGCTCGGCGTACCGGATCAACTCATCAACTTCTTCTTCAGCACCGGAGTGGATCACCAGCGAATACGACGAAGGGATGGCCGCCGCGGCGGGCGGGTGCTCACCGGGTGGATCGAGCAGGCGCGGCCGCCGATCAACGATCGCCGACTGCTTCACGACGAAGCGCTCCTGCTCCTCGTGGAGCGGTTCGAGAACCCAGCTCCTCGAGAAAGGCATCGGCTTCCGAACCTGCAGGTATTGCGGCCACCGGAGATAGCGCGCCATGTACTCGACAGCAAACCGGGGCACGAACCCGTCGAGCTCGTGGAACAGGCCGGCGGGAAAGGTGTCCATGACCATCCGCGTGGGTCCGATTCGCGCCAGCTGTTCGCGGATCCATGTGCGGTACCCGGCACCGTCTGCGCGGAGCTCGAGGGGAACCAGCAGCGTGGTCACCTTGCCCATCACTCGCGCGTCGCTGGCGAACGGTGAGGCCGTCAGCACCACGGCGTTCTCCTCGGCGTCCGCCGCGTGAAGAAACGCGCGCGCCCGGGTCAGATGCCCCAACCCCCCGCCGACTGCGTAGTAGAGAATCATGGGCCCGGACGCTCAGCGATCGAGCGAGGAGAGCTCCGCCATGATGATGGCCCGCATGGCCACCGGAATCTCTTTCATCAGGGCCACGCCGAGGAACCGATCGGAGTGATCGGAAACAAGAGTGAACTGAATCTGCCCTGAAGCATCCTCGGCCACTGTGCGATGCCCGGCCGAATCCACCCTCACCGCTCCGACAGTCTTTCCATCGGGGCCCAGAACCTCGATGCGATCGCTTTTTGATTTCAGGACAAAGGGATGGTCGTTCTGTTCGTTGTCGCTGATCTTGACCTTGTCCGCCTCACGCTTGATTTTCCAGTAGAGCTGCTTGCCGTCAGGAGAGCGGACCTTGAATCCGCTGTCGGTCGGCTTGACCTCGGCGATCAATCGGCCGTTCTGGGTGTACTTCCGTTTCCCGCTGGAATGCCGGCTTCCTTCGATGCTGCTCGACTGGCCGTCCGCCGCGAAGGAGACCTTGATGTCGCTGCTCCCCGGCGTGATCTGGAAGGCCGGTGCACCGCCGGCCGACTGGATGGCGATGGAGGCCCCTGGTGTAGCGGGTGTGGCCTTAGCGCCGGACGCTGGCGGAGCGGGACGGGTGGACCTGGAGTCCTGCGAAGAGTGTTCCGCGCGACCACAGCAGAAAACGAGGAGGAGTAGCGGAAGAATCGTCGAAGGGGATCGTCGGACAGTCATGGTGTGCCTCCCACAGAAGTGATGTTGGAACGGGTTCGCAGGGTTGCCTGCAGCACTTCGAGATAGCGCTCCGCCTCTCGCTCCACCGTGAAGGTCTGCAGGACGCGCTGCTGGCAGCGCTGCCCGAGCGTCCGGAGCTGCTGGTCTTCGCTGCGTACGAACGTCTCGATGGCGCGACGGCAGTCGTGCTCGTCGCCACTCTGGAAAAGAATGGCGGTGTCGGCATCCAGCACGTCCGGCATTCCACCCGCATTCGAGGCGATCAACGGAATGCCCAGGGCGGCTGCTTCCAGCACCACGTTCGGCAGTCCGTCGTAAAAAGAGGGAACGGCGATGGCGTCGCAGGCGGCGTACAGGGGCAACAGGTCGAGGCGGTCGCGGAACGGGAGAATGCTGAACGCCAGCGACTGGCGCCTCTCGTCGAGGGCGGCCAGCAGTGGCGCATCGAGGTCACCGACCAGAAGGAGATGGACCTGGCCGCTCCGCCCCGAGCGCTCCAGCACGTCGAGGAAAAAGAGGGCGCCCTTCTTCTGCTTGAGCTGTCCGAACATGCCCAGCACGCGCCGGCCCGGCGCGACGTTCTGCTCCCTCCATCGTCCCGCTGCTTCCTGATCGTGGGGCAGCAGGCGCCAGCTCTCCGAGTCGACGCCGTTCGGAATCCACTCCACCTTGGTCGAGGGTTCGAGCGCGCTGATGCGAAAGGCATGGTCGCGGGTCACCGCGCACACGCGCTCCGAGGCTCGCAGTGCGTTGAAGAGAACATCGCTCTTCTTTGGCGAGAACACCGCGGCGTCGAAATCGTTGCCACGGATGAGGGTGAGCAGCGGCACGTCCCGCCACGCAGCGAACGCCGGTCCGGCCAGCAGCGGGAGCGTCCCGCCGAAGGCGACGATGTGCGTGGGGCGCGGCGTGTCGTCGCGGGACAGCAGGCTCCAGAGCTGATTGAGGGTGTGCGAAGGATCTTCAGACAGCGGCCCGGTGATCTGCCGCCCACGCATCTTCGTTTCCGACCGCCAGGTCGCGGCGCGCCGGCTGAGATGCGCCAGGTCGACGGTCACTCCTCGGCTCCGGAGCGCGCGGACGATGCGGTCGCAGGACTGCGCCATCCCACCGCGATCGGGCGGAAAATTTTCGGTCAGCCAGAGAGGGCGCAACATCAGCTGTCTCCCCAGTCTGTGGAGCCGTCGTCGTCTGCGCCGTCGGTGAGGCTCATCGAACTGCGGCTTCCCAGGTCGCGGTCAAACGAGCGCATGTCGTAGTCGTCGTAATAGGAGTCGGTGACACCACTGCCGTAGTAGAAGGGGGCGTAACTGCGCGCCCGGTAGTAGCGATGGCGATAGTCATAGGCCCAGTCGTCGGGATGGGCCGGTGGGCGGTAGACCAGCGGCTCTCCCGGTTTCGCGGTTCCCGGTGGATCGAGGATCTCCTGCTCTGCTCCGCGCGCCACACAGTCCAGGCAGCGGGAAAAGCCGGTGGACGCAGAAAGATGACGACTGCACATCGGTCGCGAGCAGGTAGTGCAGTTCCGCACGGCGGTTTCCCCACAGCTGCGGAGGGTAAAGAAGCCCTGTTTGCTTTTGCAGGCATCCATCTCAGGCACCCTTCCGAGCAGCGACGCTGCGATATCCATCGGCGATGAGATCGACCAGCATCTCGAAGGCATGCGTGGAGGTCTCCATGGTCTTCTGCGTTGTTTTTAAGGAGATCGACAGTCGCTTGGCGTTGCTGTCGCCCGAGGCTTCGCTGCGCGCCCCGCTCGTGTTCGGAATCAGACTGTAGGTCTTTGAGGGGAACGACAGCTTCACGGCGGCATCGCTCCGAAGTCGATTCTTGGTCTTCATCTTCGTCTTTCCGCTGGCACTGCGTTTGGTGCGGGTGCGGGATCGAAGCTGATCGACCACCCGCCAGTGCAGTCGGGTTCCGTCGGCGAAGGTTGCCTGCCCTTCGAACCAGGGGTCGAGATAATTCGTTTCCTTCGCCACTTTCCCGGCAAGCAGATGCTTCTTGCTGGCGAGCGGATCGAGGCCGATGTGCATCTGCAGCGGTTCGCCCGGAGCGACGTCTTCCCGGAGCACTCGCAGGAAGGGGATGGCCACCGTGCGCAGGTTGTCGGAGATGTCCGCGAGAGCCAGCGGTTTCACCACGCGCACGGTGAGGAAGATTGCCAGCGCGACCAGGATGGCGGAAACAGCGAAAACCCCGATGCGCGCCGAACCGTCGAGGCCGCGTGCTACGAAGAAGAACACGATGGCGGCGACCAGGCTGAAGCCCCGCAGGCGGCGCGCCTTCGTACGTAAAGATTCGGCAGCGGCATCGAGCTCGGCGATCGGCGTCAGCAGCGCGAGCAGATTGTCGGCCGTCCGGTGAAGCTTGATGTCTTTGGATTGAAGAATCGCTTTCTGCTCGGCCGTGAGTGTGCGCAATTGCGCGAAAACGCTCATCAGATTGCCTCCTGCGAAAAGGGGAACGTGGCTGGCGACGCCAACCGCCCGTAAACCTCGGCCAGTCGCGCCAGGGAATGCTCCCAGGTGAGCGAGGACTCGATCCGTTCCCGGCCGCACCGGCCCAGCCGGGTGCGGAGCTCCGGCACTTCGTACAACACCCGGATGGCCCGCGCGAGCTCGGCAGGGCGATCCGGTGGAACGAGCAGCCCTTCCACTCCGTCCGACATCAGCTCGCGGACGGCGGGGAGGTCGGAGGCGATCACGGGCACGCCGGCGGCCATCGCTTCGAGAACCTTCAGCGGCGAACATCCCTGCACGATGTTGCGCGCGCACTCGGTGAGCGGGGCCACCGAGAGCAGGGCGCCTTCCACCCAAGGCGCGAGCGCCTCCGCATCCAACTCGAATCGCCAGGTCACCCGCTCGCCGATCTCGAGCTTCTCCGCGAGACGCGCGTAGATCCGGGCCTGCCTCGATTCCTGAGAGCAGCACAGCACCAGACGCAGGGGAACGACGTCGCGCACGCGAGCGAACGCGCGGATCAGCGTCTCCACGCCCTGCCAGGGGTGCAGCGAACCGAAGTAGAGAACGTAGGGCTGGCGGCGGATCGCGTCATCCTCGGCATCGCCGCTACGCAAGGACCTTTCCGCGACTCCTTCCGTCGCGCCCTTCTTCGCCGAAACGTCCGCGCCATTGGGAATCACCGTGATCTTGTCCGCCTCGATGCCTCGATCGATGAGGTGGTCGCGAATCGTTCCCGCCGGCGTGACGATGGCGTCGGCATGTTCGAGAACGTACTGTTCGACGCGCAGGATCTTCTCCAGCGTGGACGGCGCAGCCGCGGGGTAGGCGGTCGGAAGCTCGATCGAGGGCAGGCCATTCACTTCGTAGATCGTGGCGTAGGAGGGGGAGCGTGAGGTGATGGCCAGACCGCTCCAGGGATCGCGGAAGTGGGCGATCTCCAGGCAATCCCCCACCTCGTCGAGCAGTGCGGTCAGCCGGTCGCCGAATGCCTGAGCGCGCTCCAGGTAATTCGGGTAGGACGCGGAGAACCGTACGATTTCCACCTCGCCCTCCACCTGATGAACCGGGAAGCCGTCGCCGCCGAGGGCGTAGAGAAGACCGCCGCCATGAACGTCGAAGAGTGCCCGGGCAAAGCGGGCGATGTGAATGCCAGCGCCCTTCTGGGAGGGGAAGCGATCGAACGCCGAATAGAGCGCGGGCGGCCGTTGATGCAGCACAGGAAACGTCCTCCCTGTTCGGAGATTGATGGATGAGGACGCCGATGGTAGCACCGGCCGGCACGGCCGGCCGCGTAGGTGCGCAAAGCGTCCGCAACGATTTTCGCAGACTCGTCGCGTTACCTGAGTCGCCTCTCGAGGTGAAACGGAGCGCCGGCATCTTGCCGGCGCTCCGTTCCCCTCGCTGCTCTCAGAATGACGCTTACTTCATGGTCATCTCGGGCACCGACAGATAGAACCCCGCCGGGTACTGCACGTAGCCATCGAGATTCTTGCGCATCACCGCGACGTTCGTCTGCATGTAGAGCGAGATGTAGGGCAGCTCGTCGGCGACGATGCGCTGCACCTCTTCATACGCCGGCTTGCGTTTGGCCCGGTCGAAGGTGGAGCGGCCCTGCAGGATCAGCTGGTCCACTTTCGGATTCGCGTAATAGCCGCGGTTCTGGCCGTTCGGCGGTGCGTTCTTCGAATAGAAAATCACGTAGTAGAAGTCGGGGTCGGCGATCCCATTGCGGCTGAGCGAGTACATCTGGAAGCTGCCCTTGCCGATGTCGGCGAGGAAGGTCGACATCTCATTCGACTGGATCTCCATGTCGATGCCCACCTGCTTGAGCATCTGCTGGATTGACTGGGCGCGCAGGTTGGCCTCGGCGTCGGTCGAAGTCTTGAACGCCAGCTTGAAGCGGGACTTCGGACCGTCGCCGTCCGGATCGCGATAGCCGGCCGCGTCGAGCAGCTGCTTCGCTTTCGCCGGGTCGTATTTGAAGGAAGGCAGGTCGTTGGGGCGAGCCCAGTGTCCCGCCGCCAGCATGGTCTCCGTCGGCTGGGCGTAGCCGCGCTGCAGGTCGCGGATGATCTTCTCGCGATCGATGGCGTACGCGATGGCCTGCCGCACGCCCTTTTTCGAGAGCATGGGGTCGCGCAGGTTGAAGGCGAGATACTGGTACACCGATCCGGGGCTCTTCACCACTTTGAAGTCAGGGTTCTTCTCGAACTCCGCGACGTTCTCGAAGGGAATGATGTTCACTTCCATGTTCACCGTGCCGCGACGCAGCTCGAGAACCGCGGTGGTGAGGTCAGGGATGATGCGGATGGTGACGTGCTTGATCTTCGGGGCGCCGCCATGCCACTGGTCGAAGGCTTCCAGCTCCACCCGTTCATCGGGACGGAAGTCGACGACCTTGTACGGTCCCGCGCCGATCGGCTTCGACTTGTACGTGTTGGTGTCGGCGCCGGTGGGGAGGATGCCGAGGGTCAGGTTGTCGAAGATGCCGGCATTCGGCTCCTTGAGTTTGAAGATGACCGTGGCGTTGTCGGGGGCCTCGATGTGGTCGACCGCTGCGTAGCCGGATTTCTTGGATGTGGTGAAGGCGGGATCGATGAGCGAGTCGTACGTCCACTTGACGTCTCTGGCCAGGACCGGCTGCCCGTTGTGAAACTTCGCCGCCGGATTGAGGTGAAAGATGATGGTCTTGTCGTCCGGCGTCTCCCATTTCGAAGCGAGATCGGGCGCGTAGTCCATGTTCGGTGTGACTTTGATCAGACCGCTGTAGATCAGATCGAACATGCGGCCGGAGGCGTTGTCAGCACCGACCCGGGAGTCGAGGTTGGTGGGCGACGACTTGATCTCCATGACCAGGCTGTCCCTGGCCGATCCGCCACCCGATCCGCCGCTTCTGCTTTCTTTCGATCCACCGCAGCCAAGGACCAGGGCAACCGCTAAGGTGACAACGATTTGACGCGCATTCATGCTGGTCTCCATTCGGGGTTCAGAAGATTACAAGTATGATGCCGCCCCGATGCGCCGCCTCCCTCTGATGCTCCTTCTGGCGCTGCTTTGCCCGCTCGCCGGCGAGGCTCGGGAGAAGGTCATCGTCCTCGGATTTGACGGGGTCGACGCCCGTTACACCGAGCAATGGATGAACGAGGGCAAGCTCCCCAATATGGCCCGTCTGCGGGCGCAGGGAACGTTCCGGCCACTGCGTCCCACCATCCCCGCCCAGACTCCGGTTTCCTGGTCGACCTTCTCCACCGGCATCGATCCGGGCCGCACCGGGATCTTCGATTTTCTGCGCCGCGATCCGAAAACGTACCTGCCTGTCTTCGCCGCCTTTGATGAGACGAAGGAACGGTTTCTGGCCGGTCGCTGGAATCCACTGGCAGCCGCCGCGGCTTCGCTCCTTCTGATCGGCCTGATCGCACTGCTGGGATTCCGGTTCTCACGAATCGCCGGGATCTCCCTCTCCGTCGTCGCGGTGATCGTTGCCATCGCCGCCGGGGTGGCCGCGAAAAAGTACCTCCCCGAAACGAGGCCGGGTGTGGTCAATCGTCGCCAGGGCATCCCGTTCTGGGAAGCCGCATCGCACGCCGGCCGCAACGCCACCATCGTCCATGTGCCGGTGACCTTCCCCGCCAACGACCTCGGTTCCGACGATCATCTGTTGTCGGGCCTCGGCGTCCCTGACCTCTCCGGCCGCGTCGGCAAGCCGTTCTTCTTCACCTCGGAGCTCGACTTTCACCGCGGAGGTGCGAATGAGTTTTCCATCGAGGTCGTGCAGTTGGAAGACAACAAGGGCGTGATCCGCACATCGATTCAGGGGCCGCCGAACAAACTCTTCCCCACGCCGCCGTTCATCTCCATCCCCATGACCATCACGGTGGCCGACAACCGCGACTCGATCACCATCGAAGAGAGTGGGCAGAAGGTCACGCTGAAAACGGGGGAGTGGAGCGGCTGGACCGACTTCGTGTTCCCGTTCAACCCGCTGATCAAGGTCCGCGGGATCAGCCGCTTTCATGTGATCCAGACGAAGCCGGAAGTGAAGCTCTATCTGTCACCGATCAATTTCGATCCCCGGCATCTGCCCCCCGGGTTTCGCATCTCCACGCCGGCGGGCTGGGCCCCGGAACTGGCGCAGCGGGACGGTCTCTACAAAACGCTGGGTTGGCAGATCGATACATGGGCCATCTCCGAGGGATTTGCGGATGAGCAGATGTTCTGGGATGACATGCAGTTCACGGTTGCGCAGAACCGCAAGATGTTCAACTCGTTTCTGAGCGAGGATCGCGATCTGCTGGTGCAATGTTTCGAGTTTCCCGATCGGGTGGGGCATGTGTTCTGGCGGGCCCTCGATCCGAAACATCCCGCCTACACGCCGGAGCTCGCCGCCAGGTGGGGTGACGCGCTGCTCCGTTCGTATCAGCTGATGGATGGAATCGTCGGCGATGCCATGAAGGCGGCGGAGCAGCATCACTCCGCACTGATCGTGTTGTCCGATCACGGGTTCGCTTCGTTCCGCAAATCAGTCAACTACAACACCTGGCTGGTCATGAACGGCTACATGACGCTGAAGAGCGGCGTGACGGTGCGGGAGCGCAACGTGGAGATGCTCTTCTCCCAGGGGCAGTTCTGGGAGAACGTGGACTGGTCCCGCACCCGCGCGTACGCCATGGGTCTCGGGGAGATGTACATCAACGTGAAGGGACGCGAGGCGCAGGGCATCGTCAGCCCCGGCGCAGAGTACGACGCGCTGAAAATCGAGTTGAAGACCAGGCTGGTCCAGCTCACCGATCCGGAGAATGGCGAGCATCCGGTGCGGCGCGTTCTGGCGCGCGAAGAGATCTACCGCCAGTTTGATCCGAACATGATCCCCGACCTGGTGGTCACCAACAACGACGGCTACCGCGTCTCCTGGCAGACTTCCCTGGGCGGCATCCCCAAGGACCTCATCGAGCCCAACAAGCAGGTCTGGAGCGGGGACCACTGCTCGGTGGATCCCGAGCTGGTCAAGGGCATCTTTTTCTACAATCGGACATTGAGCACGGACCGTGCTCCTTACATCGCCGACATCTATCCCACCGTCCTGGGGCTGCTCGGCGTTCCGGCGCCGTATGCACTCGACGGCACCGAACTGAAATAGAGGGAATCGAATCCAGTGGATTACAAGAAACTTCTCACGCAGGTCGAGCGCACTCTGGCCCAGATGGAGAGCGCCGAGACGACGCGGTTCACCATCGAACAGATCGGCGAGACCATCGCTACGAACTTTCAGGACCAGCTGGGGATCACCGGCGGCCGGATCTACGAATGCACCGACGACAACAACTACGAGCTGGTCGGTCGCTTCGGCCGTTGCCACAGCGGTGTGCTGGGCATCGTGGTGCCCAAGGACTACAAGCCGATCGAACTGGTCATCGAAAACGGGGCGGTGGTCATGGATCACGACGATCCCGGCGTGGATCCTGTGCTGGAAGAGAAACTCGGCGCGAGGCGCTTCGCTGCCATCGCCACCGGCGACTCCCATTCGCACATCCTCAGCTTCGACATCGCGCCGGAGCTGAGCCGGGAGGACATCCTTTTCTCGCTCAACCTCATCCGCTACACCATGAATCAGCGGCTGCGCGCCGATCATTTCCAGTCGCTGATCGTGGAGGCTCAACGCATCCAGCAGTCGATCCTGCCGCAGCGCGTTCCGCAATACGAAGGCTTCGACATCTGGGGCAAGACTGTGCCGGCGGAAGTGGTCAGCGGCGACTTCTACGACTTCATCCCGCTCTCCGACAGCATCCTGGGGCTGGCCATCGCCGACGGTTCCGGCCATGGTTTGCCGGCAGCCCTGGTGGTGCGCGACATCTACATGGGCCTGCGCATGGCCACCGACCGCGACTTCAAGATCATCCGCACGATGGAGAAGCTGAACCACATCATCCATCGCGGCCGGCTGACCACGAAGTTCGTCTCCCTGTTCTACGGGGAGCTGGAGACAAGCGGCATCCTCATCTACTGCAATGCCGGACACAACCCGCCCTTCATCCTCAAAGAGAAAGGCAGCCGTTTCGAGGAGCTGGCCAGCAACGGACCAGTCCTCGGCCCCACGCCGGATGCCACCTACAACCGAGGATTCGCCAAGCTCGATCCGGGCGACTTGCTCTGCCTGTACTCCGACGGAATCGTCGAAGCGCACAACGCAAAGGATGAAGAGTTCGGCATGGAGCGCCTGCAGCGCCTGGTGAAGGCCAATCGCGACAGGTCCGCCGAAGAGATCGGTCGCGAGATCCTGGC
>JBKJQB010000152.1:0-3903 GCA_046594105.1 Thermoanaerobaculia bacterium | reverse complement strand
GCCTTTCTGATGATCCTCGACTCGGTGATGCGGAAGTAGCGGTCGGATCAGGAACCGACGCCTGGGCCGGCCGCGCCGGCCTGGGTGCGGGTTCCCCCAGTGGCCGGTTCCATGGGCCGGGCCAGATCGTATAATCGCCTGGCAATGACCGCTCCCACGCCGACGGCCCCCGCCGCGGAGAAGCACGCGACGTCTGTCACCCTCAACGATCTCCTGATCTTCATGGCCAAGCAGCAAGCCTCGGATCTTCATCTGAAGCCGATGCGTCCGCCGCTGATCCGGGTGCAGGGAAAGCTCGTCGCTGTGAAGACCGAGCCGCTCAAGCCGGCCGATCTGGAGAAGCTGCTTCTGCCCATCCTCAACCGGGCCCAGAGAGAGAAGTTCGATACGCTGCAGTCGGTGGATGTCGGCTACGGCGTCCCCGGAGTGGCTCGTTTTCGCGCAAACATCTACATGCAGCGGGGAACGGTCGGAGCGGTCTTCCGCAGGATCCCCATCCAGGTGCAGAGCATCGACGCGCTGGAGTTACCCGGTGTCATCCCCGAGCTGTCGAGGATTCCCGACGGGCTGGTGCTGGTCACCGGGCCCACCGGCTCGGGGAAGTCCACGACGCTGGCTGCGATGATCTCGGGCGTGGCGGAGAACGAGCCGCTGCACATCGTCACCATCGAGGATCCCATCGAGTTCCTCTTCATCGACAAGGTCGCGGCGATCTCGCAGCGCGAGGTAGGCACCGACACCCCGAATTTCCGCGAGGCTCTTCGCAACGCCATGCGTCAGGATCCCGACGTGATCATGGTCGGCGAGATGCGCGACGTGGAGACGATCCAGACCGTCCTCACCGCCGCGGAGACGGGACACCTGGTGTTCTCGACTCTGCACACCAACAACGCCGCTCAGACCATCGATCGCATCATCGACGCGTTCCCCGCCGACCAGCACAAGCAGATCCGGTCGCAGCTGGCGCTGGTTCTGCGCGGGATCATCTCGCTCAAGCTGGTCAAGACCGTGGAGGGAAAGCTCACCGCGGCGGTGGAGATCCTCAAGAACACCCCGCAGATCGCCAAGATGATCGAGGAAGGTTCCACCAAGGACATCCTCGAGGCCATGGAGAGCTCGGTCGGCCTTTATCGCATGCAGTCGATGAATCAGTCGCTCATCGCCCTGCTGGCGCACCAGAAGATCAATTACAAGGACGCCATGGAGCTTTCGAGCGACCCCGACGACCTTTCGCTCAAACTCCGGAAGCTGTTTCCGCAGATCGAAGAGCGCGTCCGCGATGGAGGAGAGATGGCTCCCAGTTACTCCGATTTTTCCCAGATCACCGAGCTGATGGACATCAAGCGGCTCTACGAAGAGCAGGAAGTGCAGTGGAGGCAGCGGCTGGCCGACAAGGACGAGCAGATGGACAACCTCCGCCACGACCTGGACTACCGCTCCCAGCAGATCGCGCAGCAGCAGGGCGCCACCTCGCAGAAAGATGACGAGGTGGCCAAGATGCGCGCGGACATGGACCGCCTCCGCGCCGATGCGCAGGCCAAGATCACCCAGCTGCAGGAGCGGATCAAAGAGCTCAATCAGAAGCTCGTGGCCAGCAACGGCAGATAAGCGGTCGGGCCGACGGCGTCGGATGGCAGGCTTCCGTCTTCGGGAATCCTCGCCGCGACCGGGCGCTTTCCACCGAGACATCATGCCCAGCAAGCTTGCGAAAACCCTGGAGACGTTTCCCAACCCGAACCGCGAGCGCGACTACGAGATCGCCTTCGAGGCCCCCGAGTTCACCTGCCTCTGCCCGATGACCGGGCAGCCCGACTTCGCCACCATCCGCATCCGCTATGTTCCCGACCAGAAGTGCGTCGAGCTGAAATCGCTCAAGCTCTATCTCTGGTCCTACCGAGACGAAGGCGCCTTTCACGAAGCAGTGACCAATCGCATTGCCGACGACGTCATCGCCGCGATCGACCCGCGCCGGCTGCTGGTGGAAGGAGATTTTTACGTGCGCGGCGGAATCCGCACCACGGTGAGAGTCGAGCACCTCAAGAAGGGGAAGAAGCGGTCGAAGTAGTGGATCTTTCGTAGCGCCGGTATCGCGACGCTGCCTTTGGTTCCCCGGCGGTAGGCCTTTTGCAGCCTCCGACACTCCTCAGTGGAGGTCGTTCGATGCGCAAGCCGATCCTGTTCGTTCCCGGATTTCCCGCCAGTGAGCTGCGGGATCGAAGCACTGGGCAGATTGTGTTTCCCCCCTCGCTCTCCACGCTGATCGATCCGCAGGAGAAAGCGGCGCTCATCTCCCGTCTGACCACGGTTCCCGGCGACCTCGTGGCCGGCCCACCCATTCGCGACGTCCTCGGCATCGCCAAACAGGCCCAGTCGCTCTACGACATCCTCGGCGGAAAGTTCGGGTATGACACCTCCGACCTCAGCGATGACTTCGCGGCGATCGGCTGGGACTGGAGGCGCAGCATCACCGATTTGACGGCCATGGCCTCGATGGTCGAGGCCGTCGATCGCCTGTCGCACGGCGGCGCACGGAAGCTCGTCGCCGTCGTCCACTCCACCGGAGGCCTGCTGTTCCGCGCCTTCCTCGAGGCCCATCCCCGTCTGCTCTCCGACTTTGAGCAGATCATGGCTTTCGGCGTGCCCTGGTGCGGGACTCTCGACGCGCTGTTCGCCGCGACCGAAGGCGTGTCGGAAGGATTTCTCTTCGCGAAAATCTCGGCGCGGGAAGGGGCGGAGGTGGTCAGCCATTCACAGGCTGCCTACGATCTGATGCCCACCGATCCAGCCAGCGGCCTCTTCACCGCCGACGGAACCGCGACCACCCCGTTGTCCGACCAGTCGTGGATCCGCCCGGAAGCAGATCACGACTACATGCGCCGTCTGGCCTCCGCGGCGCATGGACCGTTCTCGCCTCAATTCGACGCTCTCCCGGTGACGAACGTCTGCGGCTGGGGAATCCCCACACTGCCGTCCGCAGCGGTGAACAACGGCGTTCTCAGTTTCGGCCGGCGGATCAAGGACGCAGGCGACGGGACCGTTCCCATGGTTTCCTCCTCCTGGTTGCGCGGTGCCGCGGTGCGGACGATGGTTCTGCCGATCGGCTCGTATCCGTCTGCGAACATTCCCTATCCGCACAAGAGAATCTGGGACTCGCCGCCGGTGCTGCAACTCTTCGAGGAAGTGCTCCACAACGCGCCGCGGGAACCATTTCTCTGCGTGGCGGCAGACAGCGATGACGCCATCGATTACCACCGCGATGTGGACGTGCGGATGTCTGCGGTGGCCGCGGATGGCCGGCCACTGCGCGGTTGCAAGGCCACCGTCGATATCGATGGCCGGAAGACGGTCGTCGATTTCCACGGAACCACCCGGATGGCCTTCACGCTGGTGCGGGTGGGCATCCACCACAACGCCGGCAGCGACCTCTATCGCTTCACCGTAACGTTCCGCTGGCAGGGAGGCGGACCAGTGACGCGGGTGGTCGTGATCCGGGCGTTGTAGGCCGGTGAATGCATCTTGGTTTCCGAAGAGTCACCGTCCGTCATCCTCACTGGGGAACGACGGGGCGCGCGGTGGCATCGCTTCTAAGAAACCGTCGAAGGCCGCGCTCTTCAATCGAGAGTCCTTCTCCCCGGGCACGGGGAGAAGGACTCTCGATGGAGAGCTCCCGTTTCCACCCATCAATCGCTGCGTCCCGGCGCAGTCCCCAATCAGGGTGACGTTCGGGGATCGCCCTCACAGCGCCGGGGTCCCTCCGGTCAGCACCCGGAACGCTTCGATGTATTTGTCGCGGGTCTTCGTAACGACCTCGCGCGGCAACTCGGGAGCGGGCGGATTCTTGTCCCACCCGGTCGTCTCCAGCCAGTCGCGCACAAACTGTTTGTCGAAGGACGGCGGGTTCTT
>JBKJQB010000122.1:0-4362 GCA_046594105.1 Thermoanaerobaculia bacterium | reverse complement strand
AGGCCGTGCTCTTCCATCGAGAGTCCTTCTCCCTGGACGCGGGGAGAAGGTGAACGAGGCGGGTGAGGGTAGCTCACTCGACGAAGCAGGACCCCTCATCCCCGCTTCGCGGACCTTCTCCCCGCTGCGGCGGGGAGAAGGAACTCGATGGGAAACGCTCAGCAGGGTCGAATCCGTCATCCCTTACGCGCCGCCCATCCCCTGGCCAGTGCGACGGCGCGTTTGAGTGCTGCCGCTTTGCTGATGGTCTCCTCGTACTCGGTGGCCGGATCGGAGTCGTAGACGATCCCCGCGCCTGCCTGCACGAAGGCGCGGCCGCGGGCGAGCACGATGGTGCGGATGGTGATGCAGGAGTCCAGGTTGCCGGAGAAACCGAAGTAGGCAACAGCCCCGCCGTACGGTCCGCGCCGCATCGTCTCGAAGCGGTCGATCAATTCCATGGCCCGTATTTTCGGAGCCCCGCTCAGCGTCCCGGCTGGAAAGCAGGAGAGGAACGCGTCAATCGGCGAGGCTCCGTCGCGAAGTTCGCCGGCCACGTCGGTGACCAGATGCATGACGTGGCTGTAGCGCTCCACGTGGCAGAAATCGCCGACGGTGACCGAGCCGCTGCGGCAGACGCGCCCGAGATCGTTGCGCCCGAGGTCGACCAGCATGAGGTGTTCGGCATTCTCTTTCGGATCGGCGAGCAGGGCCTCCTGCAGGCGGACATCGTCCTCGCGTGTGGCGCCGCGGGGACGGGTGCCGGCGATCGGGCGAGTCTCGGCCACGCTGCCGGTCACCCGAACCAGCATCTCCGGTGAGGCACCGACCAGCGTGCAATCGGTGGTGCGCAGAAGGAACATATACGGCGACGGATTGATGGTCCGTAGCGCGCGGTAGAGCGTCACCGCTTCGCTCTCCGGAAACTCGGCCTCCCACCTCTGCGACAGAACGATCTGGAAAATCTCGCCAGCCACGATCTCCTCCTTCGCTGCACGGACCATCGCCTCGAACTGGTCGCGGCTGAGGTTGGAGGTGAAGGAACTCTCGACGATGGCATCGGGAAGGATCAACACGTCGACGCGGGCGTTGCGGAGCCGTTCGATGGCAATCTCGATGCGCGCGCTGGCGCCATCGATCGATGCCTCCGGATCGCTGGTGAAAAGGTTGGCCACCACGAACAGCCGCTGCCGGACGTGATCAAAGACAACCACGTTGTCGAAAAAAAGCAGCCGTGCGTCAGGGATCCCCAACGGGTCGGGATGCGAGTCGGGGAGACGCTCCGACCACCGGGACACTCCATAGCCGAAGTAGCCGACGGCGCCTCCGAAGAACGGCGGCAGCTGATCCTCCTGGTAGACGCGGAGCGGACGGAGCTCCTCGCGCAGCGTGACGGCCGGGTCGGCCGTGGTCCCATCGAACCGGAGGCTGCGGCGCGGATCGAATCCCACGAAGGAGAAACGGCCGACGTTCTCTCCCCGCTCCACGCTCTCGAACAGGAAGGCTTCCGGACTGCCGGCGGAGAGGGCCACGAATGCAGCCAGAGGTGTGAGGGCATCGGCACTCAGCTCGCGGAAGATCGGAACGATGTCGTACTCGGTGCGCAGCTGTTCGAAGTTCATCAAGAGATCTCCATCCGGTTCCGCAGTGGCTCTCCGTTGCAGATGTCCACGAAAAGGTCGTTCTGACGAATGGCCTGTGCTGCCAGCAGATCGAGGCCGGAGAAAACCTGCACCCCGTCAAGAGACTGGCTCTGTCCCTCTGCTGGCGAGGCGTAGGCTGCCTGGATGTAGGTCATTCCCGGACGCAAGGCCATGGCCACGTGGACGCCGCTCGGAAGCGTGTTGATGACGATCTCGCCGTCGAAGTGCACCAGGGCATCGAGGCTCTCTACCCGGCCGGCGAAGCTCGCCGCTCTCTCCAAAGTCCGGTTGTAGACGGTCGTGTGCAGGCCCGCCCTCGCCGCCGCCACCAGCGCCGCACGAGCAGTGCCTCCCCCACCGATGATGGCCACGGAGTTGCGATCGCCGCCGCAGATGTCGGCGAGAATCGCAGAGAAGCCGTCGATGTCCGTGTTGTCGGCGAAGATCCCGTCGGTTCCGCGAAGCAGCGTATTGACGGCGCCTGCCTCCATCGCGTTCCGACTGAGGCCGGCACCGATGCCTTGAGCGAATGCGAACGCTTCCTCCTTGAATGGCGCGGTCACGCTCAACCCCGCCGGAGCAAATCGATCGCCTCGAGCGAACGGCTCCGCAACCTCAGTGAACGATTCGGTGGAGGCGATGGTGTAAGCGGCCGCCACACCCCGCTCCCGAAAGAGCCGGTTGTGGATCGCCGGCGACCCGCTGTGCCCCGCGGGATTGCCGATCACTGCAAACAGATGATCGGCGTGCAGCGCCTGGCGATGCCGGCCGTAGAGATCGAGCGCCCGGTCGAGGGAGAGCTGTCCCGGCGCGGCACTGCTGCGGTCATCGATGCTGACGAATTGGAATTGCGATCCATAGAACGGCGCGGCGATCCGCGAGTACAGCCCGCGCTCGCCCATCCCGATCATGGTCACACCACTGCCCGCCGCCTCGAGGATCGCGCGATTCCCGGCGAAGTCCCGCGGAGTCACCGCGACCTTGATGAATCCGCAGCCGAGCGCACGCATCGCCGTGAGTAGCGGTGCCAGGTCGGGGACAGCGTGGAAGTCGTGATGGGAGAGGACCACGCGCGCGCGATCCGGGCCGAGCTCGACGCCGGGCTCGTACTCCACGTCAACCAGATCGATTCCTGCGGCGAAGGCCCGCTCGAAAGGCACGTGCCCTCCGCCGCGCAGTGTGGCGATGATGGGCTTGGCGGTGGCCGCGCGGAAGGGCCTCAGATCCGTCTGCGGATCGGCGAGCGCGTCGAGGCGAACCTCGATCAGGTCGTGATCGCGGTCCAGCGACCGGATGGCCTCGACCGCTTTCCCGGCCGTTGGTTCGAAGATGGTGACGACGAGTCTCATGATGATGATTGACGATTCTGTCCGGCGATGATGCCGGTCGCGAAGCAGCGGATTGCAGCCGGCGGAGCCGGCGAGAGACTGTAGCCCCCGGCTTCAGCCGGGGGAAACCGGGAACTTCCGTTCGCGAGCCCGCTTCAGCGGGCGACAGAACAGCGGAAGGACTCCTCGGTGGTTGACCACAGGATGCGGCACCCCTTCTGTCGCCCGCTGAAGCGGGCTTCGCTGCATCGCGTCGCCGCGTTCCCCCGGCTGAAGCCGGGGGCTACGGTCTTCTGCCGGCTTTGCCGGCTCGCCGGCTCCAGCCCCCGTGAGCTTCACTGGGAAGCCCTGCACAGCAAACAAGGAAATCGGGACAGTCATCGTCTGTGCCACACCACCACCAACAGATGCCAGCGACATGCAACGGTTCGACAGAAACAAAAAACCTCCTCCCGCGTGCGAGAAGAGGTCGATCGAATGTCCGGAAATTCTGGCGCGCCCCCCCTCGGATGCGGAACGCGTGGAGCGACCGCTAGCTGTCCTGCTGCCACCAACAGTTTCGAGAGTCGTTCACAGGGCGGGAGGTTAGACGGCGGTTCCTGCAGTGTCAAGAAGGACCATTCGTTCGGCTGCGGAGGCGGCCTTGCGTGGATCGCCCGCTCGCGTCCACATGTTCTGCAGATTGGCCAGCACGCGGATGAGAGTCCTCCGAGCAGCCCAGGCTCGAAGATGTTCACTGCTCAGCCGGTCCCGTCCTCCCGCCATTCCGCTGACCAATTCCGCAACTTCGGTCAACGTCAGCATCGCGCCGCCGTGGAAGGGGTCGACGTAGACCTCGTTGAGCGGGAACTGGACTTTGACGATGTAATGACCGGGTAAACCCACTCCCGACGCGGTCAGGCCGATGGCGCGGGCGACGTGGAGAAAGACGATGGCCAGCAGAATAGGGATGCCCTGCTTCCGCGTCAGGACCTCGTTGAGGTATGCGTTGCGGGGATCGTAGTAGTTCTCGTTGTCTCCCCGAAAGCCATCGACATCGAACATCTCGGCGTGAAGATGCCCGAGGGTGAAGACGGGAGGCTCGCCGAGGGAGCAGCGACGGCGAACGCGCTCGGCAAGATCGTCGAGCCGGGCGAAACACTCCTCGAAATCGAGCTGCGGATACTCCTCCAGCGCGATGAGAAGCGCCCCTCGGGCCAGATCGCCGTCGCCCACGTCGCCAAGCGCGAACTCACGGAAGCGACGTCTCGCCTCGGCCGGGTGAATGAAGAGAGGGTCGGACATGTGGGGCAGAGTTGAAACCAGAAACCAGAAATCGAAGGCGCAACCATACTATCGCCCCAGATTCGCGCGTCGAGGACTGGTTTCTGGTTTCTGCTTTCTGGTTTCTGCTTTCTGGTTTCTGGTTTCTG
>JBKJQB010000265.1:0-6012 GCA_046594105.1 Thermoanaerobaculia bacterium | reverse complement strand
GCACACCACTCCGGTGCGCCGGCTCGATGAGGCGCGCGCGGCACGGCAGCCGATCCTCCGGTGAAAACGGCCGTAAAGGGCAAGTTGGGGCGCAATGACTCGCGTGAAACGAGCGGTTCTCGTGAGCACCTTTCCCCTTGTGGCCGGGCTCACCGCGTTAGCGATGTTTCTAGCTCAAGGCGGATTCGGCGGAGGCCACGGACGCTTCGACAGGTCTATATTCTTACTTGGCCTTCCCGCATCGGCAGGTACCACGCTCGCCAGCTCGTCCAGTGATCTCCTCACGTTCATCGTCGTGCCGGCCCTGGTGAACACAGTCGTGTGGTTCACGGCCGCGTGGGCGTTCCTCAAACCGCGTCGTCACAGGGCGCCCTAACAAGCGGTTGCACCGGATCCGGGCTCGGTCGTGCTACTTCTACTTGCACGTTCTGCGTGTTGCCCGCACCGGTGAACCGCAGATCCGTTAGACCGCGAACAAAGAGCCAGTAATGCCGACCGTTGACCCGTCAGTGATCGACAGGATTGTTTGGCTGAGCACTGCAGCCGCGGCCGCGATTGCCGTCGTGGGTACCGCGCTTGCTTACGCCATCCATTTGCGCTTGCGTGCCAGTGCCCGATGGAAAGAAGTTGCGCTCCCCGTCACTTTGCTCACGGTCGGCACGGTGTACGTAGTTTCGGCGATTGCGTTCATCGGGTTGATTCGCCTTCAGCTGCCGCAGCGGATTAGCGGTGACCAACTCTCAATGTCTGTCGTCTTTGTAGACCCAAGTTTCGTTCAGCGCATCGTGCCGGCTGGTGTCATCGCGGTCACGTGGTTTTGCTTCACAGCAATTGGTCGAATTCGGCGAACCGCGGTCTAACTTTGGCGCTGCAGCGGCCTTCGGCCCGCCGCTTGTTACTATTACTTTCACGTTGCTGGCGTGGGCCGAAGCCCCTGAGCTAGGAACGTTAGACGGCGAATTCAGCGTGACCGACGACCAAATCAGCGAGTTCGTGCGTTTGAGCACGCAGGCTTCGATCATCGCGATGGTTGTGTGTGCGCTGGCCTATGCGTTGGCTTCGTTCGGAGCGCTTCGGGTAGGTAGGGTTATCAGGTCGCGAACATCCTTGGCAACCAGCGCCGCCGGCCGTGCCGGACTTGAGGGGCTGCCCCAGACGAGTCCCGGAGGGACGATTGACGATGCTTCGTTGAGACATTTTCAATCGTCCCTACGGGACTCACTTTTCAGGGGCATCAAACCCAGGACTGAAGTCCTGGGCCAAGTTCAATCGTCCCTACGGGACTCGCAAATCCTCTTAAAACTTGGGAGTTTCTTGCAAGCGAGGCCGTGCCGGCCCAGGACCCTGCGCGGCAGGAAGTCTTGGGGCGTGATCTTGGCGGAGCCTTGGGCAACCAACGCCGCCGGCCGTGCCGGCCGAGGGCTCTACCCTTGCAGTAGACTCTGACGGCCGTGGCCCCATACGAAGAAGAAGATACCGACGACCTCGACCGGACGATCTCCATGCGTCGCCCGGAAGGGGGCGGCGCTTTTACCGACAAGCGGGCGGAGGACCGGCGCCAGTCTCACGCCCGCATCCTTTTCATCACCGTTGGCGTCATCGCGGTGCTGTACATGGCCAAGCCGGTGGTGGTCCCCATTGCGCTGGCCATCCTCTTCGCCTTCCTGCTGACGCCGGTCGTTTCGGTGCTGGAGCGAACCTTCCTCAAGCGCGTCGGCGCCATCGTTCTTTCCCTCGGCCTGGTCCTCGCCGCCCTGTCTCTGGGCGGGTGGTGGATGTATCAACAGCTCAACGTCGTCGCGCGCGAATTTGCGGAAGCGGCGGCCAGCGGCAAGATCGAGGAGAAGCTGCGTTTTCTGCGCCGCTCTTCCGGCGGCACTTTCGCGGTCGTGGAGCGCACTCTGCAGCGGGTGACCGAAACCCCGCAGGAACGCCCCGATCTCAAAGTCCGCGTCATCCCCGACCGGAAAAACTTCGCCGACCGCTACAAGACCCTGGCCCCGACCGTCGAGGTGGTCGCATCGTCGTTCCTTGTCGTCGTCCTGGTCTTCTTCCTGATGCAGGACCGCGAGCAGATGCGCGACAAGATGCTCCGCCTGGCTGGTCGCGCCCATCTGACCGTGACTACCCAGGCGATCGGCGAAACGTCGGAGCGGATCAGCCGCTATCTGCTGACCATTGCCCTGCTCAACCTCGGCTTCGGGCTGCTCATCGGGCTCGGACTGTTTCTGCTGCATGTTCCGCATGCCCCGTTGTGGGGCGTCATCGCCGGGTTGCTGCGCTTCGTGCCGTATGTCGGCGCCGTGTTGAGTGCAGCGTTTCCGACCTTCCTTTCGATTGCGGTCTTTCCTAACTGGTACACCCCTCTCGCGGTGCTGGGGCTCTTCCTGTTGACCGATCAGCTCATCGGAAGCTTCATCGAGCCGATCGTGGTCGGTCACCGCGTGGGGGTTTCGCCGATCGCGTTGCTGGTCTCCGCGATCTTCTGGGGTTGGCTGTGGGGTCCGGTGGGACTTCTCCTGGCCACGCCGATCTCGGTTTGTCTGACCGTCGGCGGTGAGTTCATCCCGGCCATCCGGATTTTCTCGATCATGTTCGGCGCCGAGGATCCGCTGGAGGGGTATCTCAGTTTCTACAACCGGCTGCTGCTGCGTGACCGCACCGGCGCGATCTCCATCGCCGATCGCCACGCAGAGAGCGACACCATGGAAGAGATGTTCAGCGATCTCTTCATCCCCACGCTGACTTTCGCGCAGGAGGAGCTGGATCGGAAACGCATCACGTCGGCGCACGACCACTTCATCAAGGACGTCATCCGCGAGCTGATCATCCGTTTCGGCGATCGGAACGCCGGCATGCCCGACCCGGAGCGGCATCTGATCGCCGTGTCGGTGGCTGGGGAGCGGCTGTCGCTGGGCACGCTGATGCTGACGCAGCTTCTGCGTTCCGAAGGTTTCTCCATCGATTACTTCACCGACCTTCCCGATGAAGAGCTGCTCGCCTTCGTCGGCGACGTGAGGCCGGAGGCGTTGTTCATCTCCTGCACCAACAGCGACCACATCGAAGCGGGGTTCTCACTGATCCAGCTGATCGCGGCGTCCTTTCCTGAGCTCATGCTGGTTGCCGGAGGTTCGGCCTTCGCCCGGGATCGGCAGAAGACGCTGGTCGCTGGCGCCACCTACGTGCCGTCCACTCTGGCCGAGGCGCGCGAAGACTTTCTGTCCCAGCGAAAATCGTCCCGGAAGAAGACGGGCCGGAGCATCACGTTCAGCGGGACGCGATTCCGTGTGCCGCCGCCGGCGTAACGTCAACCCGCAGTTCTCACACCCATCCTGCTGCGGACGCGGAACGTGGCTCGTCTGCCTTCGTTGCGCTGCATTGCGCTGCATTGCGCTCGGAATCGCTCCTCGAGGTACCGTCAAGTACGCCCTCGTCGCGCTTCCGTCGCGCGTCTCGCATCCAAGCCACTTTCCGCGCCCTCGCGACGGACGGGTGCGAGAAATGCGGGCTAAGACAAGCACCCCGGAGAGTCTTCAAACGTAAAAGCGAAGCAGCTCGGTGAAGATCGTCTGGAGCGCGAACACCATCACCAGCGTGCACGCCGCGCCGACCACCCACTTCCGCGGTTCCTTCCTGGCGATCAGAGGAAGGAATAGCAGAGGCAGCGCGGGAAGAAAATAACGGCCCTGAATGGCCAGCGCGAATTTCGGCGCGGGTGAGTAGAGATGGCTGGCCAGGGTGATGGCGGTGAGCGTTCCGGCGAATAACAGCCATGGAATGAAACGTCGAAGACCGCGGAACTGGATGGGAGCAGGCCCGTCAGCCGTGGCCACCAATGCCATCGCCAGGAGCGCGATCACCGCGAACGGAAGCGGCACCGGAGCGTCCAGCCAGCCGAAGGTCCCGATCATCTCGGTCAGTCGAATGGTGAAGGAATCGCTCCAATCGGCAGCGAATGCAAAGGCGAAGGCCAGCGGATGGTGCAAGGCCTCGTGCAGGCGCTCCGAGGGCTGGATTGATGGCGACGGAGCATTTCCCAAGGCGGGCGAGGCCCAGATTCCCGCAAGCACCGATCCGGAAACCGCTGCTCCGAACACGGCAAGAATGGCTGGCCATCGCCTGCGGAAGGCTGGGGTCACTATGGCCAGCATCGGTATCAGCAGATAGCCGGGTTTGATCGACCCCAGCAGAAAGGCGACCGTGATGATCGACGCGACGTTCTGCCTCGGGGCGAAGGCGAAGCGCAGCGCCTCGGCGATCACCAGGAGGCTCACGGCGATCGTCAATGCGTCCAGGCTGGCGGAAGCCTGCATGTACATCGACATCGGAATCAGGGCACAGAGCGCGATGGTCCAGCGCCCGAAAGGGGTACGGCCGATGGCCAACCAGATCAACAGAGCTGCGAGAAGAAGGTTGCTGATCCGCGCGGCATACAGATGGATCAGGGGAGGGAGCCCGAACATCCGGCTCACGGCGATGGAGAGGCCAGAGGCGGCGTACCCGATCGGCGGATAGGAGCCCGCCGTGTACTGGAGCGGGTGGCGCCAGGACTCGGCGGGGATGGGAACGAAGATCAGGTCATTCGGTTCGAGAGGAATGTGAGCGAGCTCACGGAGCCTCGAAGGTCGGAAACGACGGCCGTTCGCTCCCCGGATGTCTTCGAGCGCAGAGGAGGCCAGGCGGACATAGCTGCGGGGAATCATCGCTCCGCCTCGCTGGGTGGACCACTGCCCGCGGGAGACCGACCAGGCTCGGAAGAAGTGAGCAGGCTCGTCGGGAACCGCGAATGGAGGAGTCAGCACGCACAGCGTCAGGCCAAACAGAAGGCCGGCGATGATAAAAAAGCGTTGCGGCTGTGGGCTGGTCTGCGGCGGAGCGACGGACGTTGAATCGAGGATCTGCGTCGCCACCGGCACCTGCCCTTCGCTCTCTGCTGAGGAATCTGCTCGACCGTACCGTTTCGGAGGTTGACCTCTTCTTCGAGCGGTTTCTCGCTCACGAGGACATCGCATCGTTAGTATGTCAGCTAAGGTGAGCGTAAGCATGTTCGCGTCCGGCTCTCCAGCGTCACGGCGAGCCGAAAGGCTGCAGGTCGGAGCGGTGATCGGCCTCTGGTGCGCCGCACTGGCCGCGATGTCCCCGGTGGCCTTTCGCATCGACGAGCCGAACATCCTTGCGTTGGCCCGCCAGATCGCCACCGACCCGCTTGACCCGTACGGTTTTGCCATCAACTGGAACGGGACGACACAGTCCGCCTGGAACGTGCTTGCCAATCCGCCGCTGCTCCCAGCGTTCCTCGCTGGATGGGCGTCCTTGTTCGGATGGGGTGAGATCTCTCTTCACCTTTCTGTGATCCCCATCTCTGTGGTGGCCTTGCTGGCGATGGGCGGCCTGGCCAGGCGAGTAGGGATGCGGCCGCTCCACGCCGTCCTTTTGATGATCGCTTCGCCCGCGTTTGTCCTCGGCAGTCAGGTGGTCATGCCCGACGTCGCCATGCTGGCTTGTCTCACCGCCTCGGTTGCCCTGGCCCTACGGATCAGCGAGAGTCCCCGGGTGGCGCTGCTGGCAGGGGCGTTCGCGTTCGCCGCGCCTCTGGTCAAGTACAACGGAATCGTTGCCGTGCCCATCCTTCTGGTTCTCGCGCTCGAGCGATTCCGGGCGCGCGACCGCCATGCCTGGGCAACATTCGTGGTGGCCGCAATGCCTGCCGTAGCGTTGTGCGTGTGGTCCGTCCTGGGCTGGCTGCGGTATGGCACACCCCATCTGATCGCTCTTCGTTCCCTGCAGGCCGGAGGTCTCAACCCCCTCCCCGGAATGATCGCGGCATTCGGGTTGGGGATCCTTCCGCTGGCCATCGGATTCGGCTCGCGACTTCCACGGTTGCGGGTCGCGGAAGCGGGCCTTGTGGGTGTGGCCGCCGTTCTGGTCGCCCGGTACCTGCTTGAATATACGGTGAGCTCATCGCTGCTGTACGGCCTTGCCTGCGCGCTGACGACGGTTTTTTTTCTTCAG
>JBKJQB010000341.1:0-9890 GCA_046594105.1 Thermoanaerobaculia bacterium | reverse complement strand
CCGTCACCGCGCCGCCGCTCTCGACGCCTGCCCCGACAGGGGCTCCGGCGGCCACCACGCCCGCGCCGGCGGCGCCTTCGACGCCGACGACGACGCCGGAGCAGCCGAAGAAGTAGCGCGCGTTCTCACCCTCGCGAAAGTGGCGGAATTGGCAGACGCACCAGCTTGAGGGGCTGGCGGTGGCAACACCGTGGGGGTTCGAGTCCCCCCTTTCGCACCAACTCTAAGTTAGCACCGCCTCGTCCGCCCTCTACGATGACTTTGATGCAGTCCGCGCCGTCATAGAGCGCCTGTCGTACTGCCCGACGCGCCTCTTCAACGCCGCTCACGACTGCATATTCCTGATGAATGAGGCTCTGCGCTTCTTGAGCCAGCGGACCAAACTGGCCACCAGCCGGTGCAAGGGCGCGCGTCGAGGCGAAAATGCGAGGACCCGTTACCCAGCCAGCGTTTATGGCGTCTCGGAGCGCCACGTCACCGTTCCACCAGAGTTCCCCAGATCACGAACGGTTGTGATTGCCGCCATCAAGTCTTCCCGCCCCATCGCCGCCCCGAGCAGTCCACGTTTCGCTGTGCCCATCTGAGTCATCAGCAACGCCAGCTCCGTTTCGTCGGGTCAACCGGCGCCTCGTGCGGTTCCCCGTGTTGCTCGGCAGCGACAGTAGTTACTGAACAACGTTCGCGTGATTGGCGCGCGCGTGGAGATCTCGCGTGCTCTCGCATTTCCCGGTCTGTGAGGGCGGCCGCCAAGCCGGACCGAGTCGCGGTTCGAGCCGGGGGGCGCAGGGCCTACTTGGGGATCGAGTAGTTGCCGGAACAATCGAACGTGGACGTTCCGTCAGCCTTGCCGACACCTTTGCAGCTGCCGCTCGCCTTGATGCCCTTGAGTTTTCCCGTTCCACTCGTTGCCGACCAGGTGTGGTTGGCTGACTCCAATCCGCCCGCCGCCTTGACCGTCGCGGTGCCTTTGTAGGTGTAGGTGATCTTGTCCCCACTGGCGAGGGTTTCGACGTAGACGCCATGGAAACGGTCCGACGTGCCTGTAATCTCATGGAACTCCGTGCCCACGCCCTCGTGCTGTTTGACGCCAGCGATCTCGCCCTTGGTAGCGCTGCACTTCGCCTGGCTGATCGAGAAAACGTGATTGGGCTGATCGCCGGCGTCGAGGCTGTGCACGGGCGCTGGCTGGGCGCAATGCCACTGTACGTCGACCTGTCCTTGCGCCAGTGCCCCCGCCGCAGACAGGAAGGAGAAACCGCAAACTAACATCAGCTTCCGCATCTTTTCCTCCGTTTGGTTGGTTTCGAGCGACCGCATCATACAGCGCTCGAAGGCCCGTAGCCAGACCATTCCTTCGCGGACTCTCCAGTCAACGGAACGCCCGTTCTCGGACCGGGGCCAGGCTGTGGCGGCCAGGCTGTGGGAGACCAGCCCGTGTAGCGCAGCCCTTTTCGCGCTTCCACGACCGCGCTGTGCGCTTCGGCGGACAAGTCGCCGCTTGGGCAAGATAGACTTTGCTGAAAGGTGAGCTGAATGGGCACGCCGCGATTCGTCATTGGTGCGTCACAGCCGGAAGACCATGCGCCTCCAGCGCTGTCCGACACGCGAAACGCGCGTGAAACCGGCAAGTGAGGGCCTGAGAGCGCCGCGGCTCACTTACGCAACCGCTCCGATTCGCATCGCTGACGACGGCGGCAGAGATGCCCGGATCCGTGAATCGCATCCGAGATAAGCGCCCATCCCGACGCAGGGGTCGGCTGCGTTTGGCTGTGATTCCGCCCGGCATTGTAAGCCGAGGGTTGGCACATTCGCCCGGCTGGCACTAATCGCAGGTAGCGCCTGTTGTCGCTGTGCCGGTTATCGTGCCGGGGCATGTAGGCAGACGATGAAAAGCGTGACAGACAGTGAGATACGCCGAAGTGCGGTGCTCCGCCTTCTCGCGCTCGTTGGCAAACGCGGCCAGCGACATCATGCTCTTTCTCGGTGGGGGACTCGAGCGTCCGCTCGCGATCCTCAAGATCGGCGACCATGGATTTCGCGGACACGCGCACTCTGCTGAGCCTTGCGCCTGGCGCACGCACGATGGCGCGCCGCCGGCACAAGGTGAATCTGCTATTTCGGCGGCGCCTGGACGTAATCGACAAGCTCCCAGAGCTCGCCGCGCACCAGGTCGCGGGCTTTTGCCGTCCGGTCTCCCAGCTCATTGGCGGTCATACCGAGGCCTGCTTTCTGGACCACGGCGGCGAAGTCTAGCCCGATCAGATCCTTGAAGTGGCTGTATTCGCTCGTCGTCGCGTAGTTGTACGGATAGTCGCTTCCACCCGGCATGATGCGGCCGTAAACGCCCCAGCTGGTCAGCGTTCCCTCCTTGATCCGCACCTCATGGATCTTCTTCCAGAGCTTCTCCACCTCCACGTACGCCGCATCACCGCCCGACGGCACTTTCATGTACTCGACGCTCAGGAACGGTGCGGGCTTCGCGAGCGGGCCTTCGGGTGTACTGACCATCCCTCTCCAGACCTCGGATCGGACGAGGTCGCGTGCCGCGATTGTTTTCTTCGTGAACTCCGCTGCGCTCTGGGCTGGAACGATCTTGCTGAAGAGCTCGTTCGAATACGGATTCTCCACGGCCTCGAAACTGCCGTAGATGGCGACGGTCACGAAGTTGTGATCGACCAGTGTGCCGCTCGGTGAGAAGACCCGGTACAGGTACCACCCGAGCGCGTTACCGGCCTTCACCCGGGCCTCGTGGATCGGTTTCCACATCTTCTGCTCAACCTGCAGGTACGCGTCCTCCTGGCCCGGGGCGACCTTCATATAGTCGACCGTCACGAACTGGCCCTGCGCCGCCGCCGGGGTCGCCCCGGCGACGGCGAGCGCCGCCGCCAGCACTGCCGTCATTCCCACCATCTTGAGCATCCGGATCATCCCGCCCTCCATTCGAACCGGCTCACCATCGGCCGGGAGGTTCTTGGGCCGGACGCGTGTTCGGGCGTGCCGAACGTCGCTCGGGCATCAGAACTATTGTTGAGGTTGGGAGCATAGCACGGTCGTCCTATGCAGGTGGCGTCAGCTTGCGCAAACTCCTCGGCAGGCCTTCCTGTTGTCCGATAACGGTGACCGTTTCCGCCCTTTGCAAGAAGTTGCAAGCGGTACAGGAACAGCCGTCCACAACTGGCTGCCAACGGCTGCGACGTGGGACAGCCGACCCCATTTTACCGGGGCCGGCTGCGTTTGGCTTCGCTTGCTCCCAGCTTGAAAGGCTGGCGCTCGCAAGAGCGTGGGGATTCGAGTCCCCCCTTTCGCGCCAACTTTGAATCGGCGGGGCCCCTGCACCCCGCCTGGCTCCCTCCGCTGCGCTCGCACGCCGCTGCTCGCTGCATACGTGACCTCGGGACCGGCGATCAGTTGACAGATGACTTCGTGCCGGTCGCTCAGTTACTGGCAACCTATTCGTCGGACGGGGCAATTAGCCTCGAGCCGCGCAAGAACGCGGATCAGCGAGGGCGGCGGATACGCGGCTTCGTTTGTACGTCTTATTTTGTATTATTCCGTGGCATGATTCCGTGTTGTTCCGCGGCTCGTGTTGTTCCGCGTTCTTCCCTGGCTTGATTTTGTGTTCCGCCGCGGCGCGGATGCTCTTCCCCGGATCAATGCCGGCGAAGGCCAGTTACGGCAGATTGGCCAGTGCCTGGAGGGTGTGGCGACAGTCAGGGTCGGCAACCTGTAGCAGCTGGTCCAGCTCCTGCTCGATTTCTTTCGCCTCGCGGGCATGACCAAGACGCCGCTCCAGGTTGAGCAACCGCGCTCGAACTCGAAGCCAGATGTAACCCCGCGAACCGGCACCGTGGTACGTCGTCGACGAAGCGCCTGCAGATAGAAGCACTCTTCTCGCTGCCCACAGCTCGCCGCGTTCGATCAGCCCAGTGGCGAGCGTCTCGATCGCGATCAGCGTTTGCGGGTTTCCTGGAGCGAGCTTTCTGATCGCGTTATCGAGGAGAGGAATGGCGGAGTCCAACTCACCGCGTGCTGCCATCAGCTCCGCATTGATCCACCTGGTCGGATCTCCATCGAATATCCCCGTCCAGGCGTACGATTCTGCCTCCGTCACGAAACCGGCTCTGAGCATCACCCAAAGGACGAAGGTGTCCTTGCCAAAGCTCTCTCCCCGCACGTGGCGCGCGGGATCGAACAGATTCGCGTCACCGCGAATCGCGTCGCGAGCGGCTTCGAGATTGCCGCGCGCTAGTGCAGCTGCCGCGAGCATTTCCTGACGCTCCGAGCCGATCGACATCGCCCGAAACGCATCTTCGGCGGCCGAGACACGGCCGAGTGCCAGATTCATACACCCGATCGCTACAGCCATGGCATCGTTCGTTGCTGCCTCGGCTGCGATGGCGTCCAGCCGTGCCGCTGCCTCGACAACGCGACGGTTTGACCAAAGCTCAAATACGGGAAACACGATCGCCCAGGCGTGATAGACGGGTGTGCGGGGCAAGTTTGGTTGTTCGAGAGACGCGGCATGATCGACCAGCTTTCGCGCCTGCACGATATCGCCGGCGGTGACGATCAATCCAGTGGCGGCGCTTATGTTGGTCATGAAGTCGTTCGGTCGGAGCGCTGCCAACCGTGGAATGAACGGAATCGACTCTCGGTACCGGCCCGAATCGTGGTAGCTCCCTACAAGGCTACTGAGACCCCAGAAATCCGCGGGATGTTCACGGACGAGCGCCTCGAGGGCCGCGATAGACTTGTCGTCCTCGCCGATAAGCCCGTAGTAGCTCCCGATGATGAAGTACTTCTCGCGAGACGGCAGGCTGCTGGATTGCTGCAGCGCGAGAGTCGCGAGCGGAACGTACTCGCCGACTGCACGACTCTGATTGTGCACGCAGTGTGCGAGCATGATGTACGCCGACGAGAAACTCGGATCGAGACGAATGGCGTCTCGGAGGGGTAGCTCTGCTGCGGCCCACCGCCGTTCGTTGATAAAAGATATACCTCTCGTGTACGCCCTGAGGGCATCAAGAGAGCTAGTCGTGACTTGCTCGAGGCGCAGATCCGCTTCAACTTGCTTTCGACCTTCGCCGAGGGCCGTTCGAATTCTGCTCGCGATAGTTCTCAGCCCATCGAGCACGTCATCGAGACTTGAAACATCAACCTTGGCGTGTGCGATCGACGCACCCGTTTCAGGGTTCTTCGCTGTCACATCGAGTTCGTAATCATTACCAACGCGGTCGACCCTTCCCGTGACGAACACACCAATCTGACCATCACGAATGCAGATTTCCCTTGCTGTCGACGGATCGATCCGCGCATTCGTATCGCGGCGCATCAGCCGCAGTGTGTCGACCGTGCGCTCGTGCGGTACGACGGACAGAGCCGACGACTGTGCGAGCTCACGCTCAAGGGCAAACTCGAGCACATTGTTGAGACGAGTATCCCCCGTCGCGTTGTCGAACTCGCTCACGAGCACCCACTGTGGCGCGGGCGGCTGTGTCGCCTTCGATGCGAGGAGCCACCACCCAGACGCCGTCGAGGCGATCAAGACGATGCCGGCGAGAGCACCTGCGTGACGCCAAGATGCGACTTGCGTGCGGCCCGGCACCTTTCGATCCAGGACTGACAAGAAGGCGCTGGCACTCTCGAATCGCATGTCAGGATCCGGAGCCGAGGCCCGGTCGATCGCTGAGCTGAGCTCGCGAGGCAGATCCGGCCGCGCGTCTCGGAGCAAGGTTCGCGCGCGGCGATGGTGAGCATCACGGAACACGTCAATGGACGTCGCGCGGACCGGAAACGAACCCGTCGCCAGGTGATGCAGCAACACGCCCAGGCTGTAAATATCGGATCGCGGGGTGGCGGGGGCACCGTCGAATATCTCGGGCGCAATGTACGCGGGTGTACCGGCTAGCTCGGTGCGCGCGTCATCGAGCTCACCTCCCGTGCCGAAATCTCCGAGAACGATGCGACCGTGGTCGTCGCGCATCACATTCTGCGCCTTGATGTCGCGGTGGACGAGACCGGCGTCGTGGATCGCTCTCAGCGCCTGACATAGCTCGATGCCCACGTACACGAGTTCGTCTGCCGCGAGAGTGCCCCGCGCCGCGCGTTCTGCTTCAAGCGTCCGGCCGCGCACAAATTCCATCCACAATCCGGTCACGCCGTCGATCGTCTGCGCACCGTAGATGGTCGCTACGTTTGGGTGGCGCACGCGTGCCATCAGGCGGCCTTCGTGAACTACGTTGGAGTGATCGGAATGTATGGTGGAGGTCCAGCGCAGCAATTTCAGAGCAACTTCACGCTCGAGTGCCGGATCCCACGCGTGGTACACATCACCGAAGCTGCCCCGTCCCACTTTGTCGATGATTCGCAGCGTGCCCCACGTCGCCCCCGTCTCCACGAAGGAGCGAAGACCGAGCGTGTCGCCGACGAGGCTCGATGTATATAGCTGTGCACGGACGCGGCCGATGGTTGACGCCGAGCGTAGCTGCCTGATGAGCACCTGTTCGGTCTCGTCAACTACGTCCGATTCAGCCGCATCCCAGTCCGGTTGCTCGCCGTCGGCAACGGCAGTGGCGAGTTCAAGCAACTTCTCGGATCTCAGCACTTCGATCATCCCAACACCGTTTAAAACACCAAAACCGGCTGGACCGAACGAGGCTACTTTCTTCCCATTTCTTCTGCCAGGCGGACGAGCGCACGCACGACCGCCATCCGTGCCGCATCGGGTGATGGCTTCCCGAGAACTTCGGCAACCCCGGCGAAGCTCAGACCGAACTCGACCCGCGTAACGATCGCTTCCCGCTCCTCCGGCAGCAGGCGATTGAGCGCGGCCTCGTAACTCTCAACGGTCTCTTGGCCGATGGCCGCTTCCAGAGGAGACGTTCCCTCATCGGGCATGCCCGACTCGAGTTCCGAGGCTGCGGGCCGGACGCTCGCATTCCGCATCTGGTTGCGGATCCGATTGATGATCGCCTGCCGCAAGTACGCCTGGAGCGCCCCGTCGCCGCGCGGCTCAAAGGCGTCCAGCCGCTTGAACGTCTGCATCATCGTTTCCTGGGCCAGGTCGGACGTATCGCTGATATCCCGGGCCCACCTGGGCAAGCGGCCGGATGCCCATCGCTTCAACGGCGGTAGGTGGCGTGCGAACAGTTCTTCGACCGCAGTTTGATCGCCCGCACGGGCGCGTTGCAGCAAGTCGATGGTGTCGTCGTTTGAACCCATTTGGCGCACCGCGTGAAGCGCGCTGCGACCCTAATCATAGGGCAGGACGGCTGCCGATGTTCGGTTTCATTCGCCGTCGTGTTTTCAGATAGTGGCGGCACGACAACTGTCCGAGAGATTCGGTGGATAAGGTTCAAGCCTGGCGGGGAGACCGGATAGCGCTGTCCGTTCGTGCTGTTGATGACGTATCGATGGCGGCGATCGCACTTTTCAAGGAGAGAGTCCATGCGGAACCTGTTCGTGATGTGTGTGGTATCGATCGCGTTGGCGCCGGGCTCGTCTGGCGCCGGGCAGAAACCCGGGACATATACGCCGGTGCCGTTGATCGTGACGGTCGATTCCCTCGGCGGTTCGTGTGGAATCTGTGGGGATGGCGTTGATGGATCGGGCGTCTACATTGACGGCCAGGAAGGCGTAAAAGCCACGATTGATCAATACGGCAGCATCATCATCGACTTCCAAACCACCCGAACCAAGATCAGAGGGCTGAAGTACCACTACCCTGGCCCAAGCGCCGTGCCGCCGGGTGACGGGTCGCACCATTACTTCAGCACGCTCTCGCTGAACGCCGGCGGCGCGCTTCAGGCCATGCTGATCGGCAGCACAGTTGACGTCGCGAGCTGTCCACTCTACGACGATCCCTCCGGGCGGCCCCAATACCGGCATGGGTTCTACCGCGACTGTCAAGGCGGATTTGGCCAGGAAGGTTCGAAGCTCGTCGTGACGCGAACCGCCACCGGCTGGGAAGTCGAGCCCGAACCCGGCGCGATAGCGCGGGTCTTTTCGATTACGACCACGGGACGTACGCAGTTGGTCGATTACGGCCTCATGACTCTGCCCTTTAAGATGACGCTCACAGCCAGATAATAGAGGCTGACTACCGCCTAAAGGCCGAAGCCACAAGAACCTCTCGAGAGTGTCGGAAGATAGATATCCGCAGAGGAGTGACGCGCCGGACAAAGCCAGGTGGGATTCGCCATCAGCACCGCGAACCCGACGAATCTTTGCCCCTTGCGCGATGTTTGCTAATGCGTCGCAGTTTGAATTGTGTGTTGTGTGTTCCTTAGGCCTCTGACCGGAATTATCTTGGCATCTTCGCCGAGGTGTGATCTAACCATGGTGTGAAACGCGATCTCGACGTCGAAGCGACCGTGGTCGCGAAGTACGTCGTGATGGCGCCGGTGCTTGATGAGCGGGAGCGCCGGCTGTGGGCGGCGGCCGAATCGGTCGCGATCGGCTACGGCGGGGACGCGTTGGTGTCGGCGGCGACGGGCCTCGCGCGCCAGACGATTGCGAACGGCCGGCGCGAACTGGCCGACGGCGTGGTCACCACGACGCGGGTCCGTCGGGTCGGGGCCGGACGGCCCGGAATCGACACGACGCAACCGGGCCTGGCCGCCGCGTTGGACGCCCTGGTGGAGCCGCTGACACGGCGCGATCCGATGTCGCCGCTGCGCTGGACGTGCAAGAGCCGAGCGCGTCTCACGGCGACCTTGGTGGCCGACGGGTGGCGCGTGAGTTCGACCACGGTGAGGCGGCTGCTGCATCTGCTCGGCTACAGCCTGCAAGCGGTCCAGAAGCGCCGCGAGGGAGCGTCGCATCCGGATCGGAACGCGCAGTTCGAGCACATCAACGACACGGCGACCGTGTTTCTGACCGCGGGCCAACCCGTGATCTCCGTCGACACGAAGAAGAAGGAATTGGTGGGCGATTGCAAGAATGCCGGCCGCGAATGGCACCCGACCAAGACGCCAGAGCCGGTGCGCGTCCATGACTTTCCGGGCGACGCGCTCGGCAAGGCGATTCCCTACGGCGTGTACGACATGGGGCGCAACGAAGCGTGGGTGAGCGTCGGCCGTGACCACGACACGCCGGCGTTTGCGGTCGCGTCCATTCGCCAGTGGTGGACGATGATGGGCCGGCGGGCGTACCCCGCGGCCGACGCGCTGTACATCACGGCCGATGCGGGCGGCAGCAACGGGTATCGGTCGCGGGCGTGGAAGCGCGGTCTGCAACGGCTCGCCGATGACCTCCGCCTGCGCATCCATGTGTCGCACTTCCCACCGGGCACGAGCAAGTGGAACAAGATCGAGCACCGGCTGTTCTGCCACATCACCCAGAACTGGCGCGGGCGGCCCCTGCGCACGTTTGAAACCGTCGTCGCGTTGATCGGGCACACACGGACGGTAGCGGGCCTGCGTGTGAAGGCCAGACTGGACAAGCGGCGCTACGCGATCGGCGTGACTGACGCGGGCGGAAATGCAAAGCCTGGCGCTCCATCCCCACACCTTCCACGGGGACTGGAACTACGAGCTAAGGCCCCGCGGAAGTTGCTAGATCAATTCTGATCAGAGGCCTTAGCGGCCACGCAGGTGAAAGCCATCTCCGGGCACGCGTCTTGATACCACCTGGGCATGAGATCGCCGAAGCTCGTCCTTGCCGTTGCCGTTCTTGCCGCGTCTGTCGCCTCGACGGCAGCCGCACCCGAGCAGCGCGCCCGGCCGAAAAAGGGGCAAACGGTGCGATTGATGGCTACCGCTTATTGCGACGGTGGGCCGACCAAGTCCGGGGTCAACGCGCGGCCGGGGATGGTGGCGACCGACCCGAGAGTGCTGCCGATCGGGTCGGTGATCAGCATCAAGGCGCCCGGCAGCCGGCACTCAGGGACC
>JBKJQB010000315.1:0-3445 GCA_046594105.1 Thermoanaerobaculia bacterium | reverse complement strand
CCCTCCTCGATGACGAATCGTTTGGGCGGACCCGCTGCCAGGGTCGGTTGCGCTTCCGTTGCCATGAGAGCAGGAGGATAGCAAAAGGAGGGTGGCGAACCGCTGGCCATCAACACTCGTGAGAACACGGTCATCCAGACGATGGCACGCGACCTCTCCCTCCGTCATTCTGAGCCAGCATTAGGCAGGCTCAATAGCCCCTCGGGGGTCCCTCAATATCTGGCAAGAGCATTCCCGTTTTTCCAGATCAATCGCTGCGCCGCTGCGCACTGCCTTCGCTCAGAGGCTACGAAGAAATCCCCCAACCGTCATTCTGAGCGGCGTGGGTGGCGTGCGGGAAGCGAAGGATCTGCAATCACGAGGATGTTGTTGGCGACAGTTGCGACGTTCCAGATCCTTCGCCGTCTGCGCGGCTCAGGATGACGGTTGGGGAGTTTTTCGCAAGCTCTCAGGATGACGGGTGCTGACCCTCTCGCACCAGCTGGCCTTCGTAGATCGTTCGCACTTCGTCGATCGTGGAGATCTGCTCCACCGTTTTGTCATCGCGGATTCTCGCGATTCGAGGAAATCGCAGCGCGTAGCCGGACTTGTGCCGCGAGGACTCCTGGATCCGGTCGAAGGCGATCTCCAGAACGACCGTCGGCTCCACAGCATGCACCGGGCCGTACTTCGCAGTGGTGGTCGACAGGAAGTGGCCGGTGAGGACTTCGATCTCGACGTCCGTCAGGCCGGAGTAGGCCTTCCCGATGTTCACCAGCTCCTCACCCCGACGCACGGCGAATGTGTAGTCGGAGAGGACCCCCCGGCGTTTCCCATTGCCGAACTGCGCTGCGGTGACCACGCAATCGAGCGTGGCCAGCGCCTTCTTGTACTTCAGCCACGACTTTCCGCGCCGGCCGGGCGTGTATGAGGACTGCGGATCCTTGATGACCAGACCCTCGTTGGCGCGCGCCCGCGCCGCGTTGAAGAGCTCATCGACATGGGAGGCGTCGCGCACGGGGCTCTGATCGGAAGTGCGGATCGCCCCCGCCGAGCCAGGCGCGCCGGCCAGAAGAGCCCTGAGCTGCGCCAGCCTCTCGCGCAGCGGCGTCTCCAGCAGCACGACGCCGTCCGCGAACAGCAGATCGAAGGCGAAGAACACCACCGGCGCATCACGCAGCAGAGCCTCACTGATCTTTTTCCGGCCGAGTCGTTTCTGGATCACTGCGAAAGGAAGAATGCGATTCTCCCAGGCCACGATCTCCCCATCGAGCACGACCGGACGATGGAGGGCCATGGCCGCCGCTGCCACTTCCGGAAAGCGCGCCGTGACATCGTCGAGTGTCCGGGAGTAGATCCGTACGTCGTTGCCATCGCTGTGTACCTGCGCCCGGATCCCGTCGTATTTATCGTCCGCGAGAGCCTCGGTCCCCAGCGCCGCGACGATCGCCGCAGGATCCTCCTCCGGTTGCGCCAGCATGAAGGCAAAAGGATGAAAAAGGTTCATCGTTGCGGATCCGAGAGCGTCAGCGCGCGCCAGCATCGCGGTTGCTCCGATGTCGCCGGTGAGCATGTTCGCTCGCCGCACCTCCGCCAGCGTCCTGCCGAAGGCACGTGCGACGGCCGCCTCGACCAGACCCTCCTGCAAGCCGATGCGAAATTCGTTCTGCAGAATTTTCACGACGTAACGAACGCTCTGTGCGTCGAGCCGGCGCAGCAGCTCGACCACGACAGCGCGCTTATCGAGCGAGCCGGTGGTCACGGCCAGCCGGTCGAAGAACTCGCCGAGCTCGGAGAGGGAGATCGATCGCGAAGGGACATTCTCGAAAAGGTCGGCGGCCGCATCGCCGAGGTCGGCGCGGAGAGACCATGCAGCGGAGAGGTCGGCCTCGCTGCGCCCGCTGACTTGCAGGATCGCTTCGGCGATGGTCGATCCTCCCACCCCTGTCACGCGCTGGTCTTTGCGGGGGAAGGGAGCTCCGGAAAAGAACGTGACCGCTCGCTTGAGCGCGGGGGCGTCGAGGCCGGTGAGATAGGCGGCCAGAAGCCGCTCCTTCTCACCCTTCTTGGTCGTCGCTGCGATGGCGTTGGCCACCTCTGAGAAGTCGGAGAGCATGCGATAGAATCCGCGCGCTTCAGGAACGGTGCAGACGAGGCGCCAGCTTTCGAGCAGGGCACGTTCCGGGGCTCAACAGCAGATCAGGATAAAAGAGGATTCCCCATGAAGACGAAAGTAACGGTGGTCGGTGGAGGCAATGTCGGTGCGACTGTAGCGCAGGGCATCGCCATGAAGGAGCTCGCCGACGTGGTCGTCGTCGACATCGTCGAAGGAGTTCCGCAGGGGAAGACGCTCGATCTGATGGAGAGCGCTCCTGTCGAAAAGTACGACTCCATCCTCCGCGGAACGAATACCTACGAGGGAACCGAAGACTCCGACGTCGTGGTGATCACCGCCGGCCTCCCCCGCAAGCCGGGCATGAGCCGGGACGATCTGCTCTGGAAAAATGAAGAGATTGTTGCCGGCGTCACGCGCGAGATTGTCAAACGTTCGCCCCACTGCATTCTGATCGTGGTTTCCAATCCCCTCGATGCCATGTGTGAAGTAGCGCGCCGAGTTTCCCAGTTCCCTCGGGAGCGCGTACTGGGCATGGCTGGCGTGCTCGACTCCGCTCGCATGCGCGCCTTCATGGCCATGGAGCTCAACGTGTCGGTCGAGAATACGCACGCCTTCGTGCTCGGTGGCCATGGCGACACCATGGTTCCGCTGCCGCGATACTCGACAGTCGCTGGCATTCCCATCACCGAACTGATTTCGAAGGAGCGCATCGAGGCCATCGTCGATCGAACGCGCAATGGTGGCGCAGAGATCGTGAATCTGCTCAAGACCTCCGCCTGGTACGCACCGGGCGCCGCCACAGTGGAGATGGTGGAAGCGATTCTCAAGGACAAGCGCAAGATCCTCCCCTGCGCCGCCTATCTGGAAGGCGAGTACGGCTTCGACAAACTCTACGTTGGTGTCCCGGTGAAACTCGGCAGCAAAGGCATGGAGCAGATCATCGAGATCGAGTTGCAGGCCGAAGAGAAGACCGCCCTGCAGAAGTCAGCGGCCGCCGTGCAGGAGCTGTTCGACAAGCTGAAGACCAGCGAAGACGGAAAGGCAGGCTGACGCTTCCGTCCGCCAGCTCAACGAGAAGAGCAAGGGAAGTATCTCCAAATAACTCGTGACATTCGGGTGGCCTGACGGCAAGATATGCCCATGAATCGAGTAATTGCGACCGCTTTCGCGCTCTCAATGTTGGCTTCCAGCGTCGGAGCCCAGGACGTGAATCACGATGGATTCGTCAGCTTCCTCGTTCCGATCATCTCCTTCGAGCCAATCCGCGGGCTCCAAGGCACGACCTGGACGACCGAGCTCTGGGTTCACACTGATTCACCCATCCGTCTTCGCAATTGTGGCTTCTTAATC
>JBKJQB010000034.1:0-6269 GCA_046594105.1 Thermoanaerobaculia bacterium | reverse complement strand
CGATACCAGCGTCACGCTCCGGCGTTCCGGCACCCGTGACGACCTGCTTCCCATTGCCCCTTTCACGCGCGTGCCCAACTCCGCGTTCACCACCATCGACTGGAATGTGCAGCTGCGTGGAGAGCGCTATACCCCCTACGTCAAGGTGGAAAACCTTCGCGACAAACAGTACGAGGAAGTGCTCGGCTACGCCTCTCCGGGGCGAAGAGTGATCGTGGGGCTGCGGATCACGGAGTAGACGGCGAAGTCCCGGCAACGCGGTTCCCAGCTGAACTGGCGAAGGGCGACAGACTTTGAGCCCAATTTGAGATGAGATTTGATACCGCGTGACTGCTGAAGCATAATTCCGCCCATGCGTGGCAAATTTGCGGGACTTCTTTCTCTGCTCTTCGTGTGCCTTCCCATGGCCGCCTCAGCGGATATCACCTCCATCTCACCGGCAAGCTTGTACGTTGGCGACGCGGAGAGCTTCGTCGTCATCCGCGGCACAGCGCTGACGGGATCCGTTTCCACACTGGTCACCTTCTCCGGTCCGGCGGGTACGTTTTCCATTGAGCCCAACTTGCAATCTCCGACCTCTCTCGAGGTCTTCGTCCCGATTCCGGTGACGCTGACAGCCGGCCAGTACTCCGTGCAGGTCCGCGCGGATGACGGCTCCTCGGTGCGCACCACACCTTCTGCGATTCTCAGTGTCATCGAACGGGTGGAGGTCGGGGCACCGATCGTCAACCTGCCGGAGACCATCATCGCTGAGGCGGCGGGACCGGCCGGCGCGGCTGTGACATTCGCTTTTACAGTTCTCAACCACGGAACCGGATTGACGACCAGCTGCAATCATCTCTCCGGCTCAATCTTTCCGCTCGGATCGACTCAACTCGTCTGTACGGCCACTGACAGTCTGGGCAGCAGCGCCGCTTCCTCATACGTGTTTGTCACGGACACCCGCCCTCCCGTACTGAGCCAGCAGGCTGACATTACGACCAACAACCCCGTGGTCACGTTTTCGGTGACCGCCGTCGACAACGTCGACGGGGCTTTGACGCCGATCTGCACACCTGCTTCCGGCTCCACCTTCCAGTCAGGCCGCACCATCGTGAACTGTGTGGCAACAGACGCCCACCTCAACAGCGCCCGCGTCTCCTTCAAAGTCGTGCTCAACGGCGAGCCGCCGGTCCTGACCCTGCCGCCAGACCTGACCATCGAAGCGACCGGACCGGCCGGCGCTCCGGTGACGTACGCAGCCTCGGCCACGCAGGGTGCGAGCGTCACCTGCGATCACCCCTCCGGTTCCATCTTCCCGTTGGCCCTGACCTTGGTCGCATGCAGCGCATCGAATGCCTTCGGCACCGAGAACGGCAAGTTCAGCATCCTCGTTCGCGACAGCACGCCGCCGGTCCTCGTCCTGCCGGGAGACATCACGGTCAATTCTCCCAACTCGGCGGGAGTCGCGGTGGCCTTCGTGGTCACGGCAACGGATCTCGTCGACAGTGCGATCGCCGTAGTCTGCTCTCCCCTTTCCGGTTCGACGTTCAGCGTCGGCCAGACGACCGTCAAGTGCTCCGCCCACGATTCGAACTTCAACTTCGCCTTCGGTTCGTTCATGGTAACGGTGCGCGATCAGCCGCCACCGACGCTCACGCTTCCCGTCAGCCTTCTGGTTGAAGCGACAGGTCCCGGCGGCGCCGTTGTCGCCTATTCCGCCAGCGCCAGCGGCGGAGCCAGCATCAACTGCAACCCTGCATCGGGATCTCTGTTCGGCATCGCCATGACCACCGTGCAATGCAGCGCCTCGAATGCCGCAGGAACCACCACGGGAAGCTTCAAAGTAACCGTTCGCGATACAACTCCTCCATCTCTGGCCCTCCCTTCCGCTATTACAGCCGAGGCCACCAGCGCCGCAGGAGCGATCGTGAATTACGTCGCTTCTGCCAACGACCTGGTCGACGGCAACGTTTCCGTGCAATGCCTGCCGGCCTCCGGTTCGACGTTCGCCCTCGGCAGCACCACCGTGCGATGCACCGCCACCGACCTTCACACAAATGCGGCGCAGTCCACCTTCCTGGTCGTCGTCCGCGACACCACGCCTCCGGTGTTGTCGTTGCCTGCAGACATCACCGCCGAAGCCACCAGTCCGGCCGGAGCTGTGGTGCCCTACTCGGTGAGCGCCGCCGATCTCGTCGACGGCAACGTCACACCCATCTGTGCGCCAGCGTCGGGCTCAACGTTCCCGCTGGGAGGGACGTTGGTTCAGTGCACTGCCACGGACTCTCATGGCAACAGGAAGAGCGGGGCCTTCAACGTACTGGTACGCGATACCACCGCACCTGTGATTGTGAAGCTCGAAGCCAGTCCGGCAGCGATCTGGCCCCCTGATCACAAAATGGTTCCGATCACGATCACCGTCATCGCAACCGATCTGGTCGACATCCATCCGGGCTCTGTAATCGTCTCGGTCACATCCAATCAGCCGGCCAACGGGACGGGCGATGGCAACACCACGCCGGACTGGAAGATTACCAGTCCCCTCACACTGGAACTTCGTGCAGAACGCGCCGGATCGGCCGACCGGATCTACACGATCACGATCCAGACCACCGACGCCAGCGGGAACAGCGTGCGCAGCCCCCTGGAAGTGCGGGTCACCCAGACCTCGCGCGGACGAGCCACTCGATAAATCGAGCGAGCACCGCGATCCGTCAACGATCGCGGTGCTCGCGTCCGTGCTGCGCCTTCGCCATTCCCCAGGATTTGCGCGGCACACAGCTGGAACGGTCATTCGCATCGATGGAACAACGCGATGCCGCGACCGTCCGCTCGGGTGCCTCCGATCGTGATGTCCCCTCACCGCTTTCGTCTCCGCTCCGGCCCGGGATCGGCATAGAGTGATCCGCCACACGGAGCGTTTCGCGAATGGCTGAACCGACCCATATTCCGGAGTTCATCGAGACCGGCGCCTCCTCCTCGCAGGGAGAACGCGACGAGCGCGTCCGCTTCGATCCGATCGTTTTTCCCCACGACCGCGCGGTACGCGAGCGCATCGAACACATCGATCGCGTGCAGACGATCGGAATCGATGCCGCGGTTCTGGCGTCCGAGCTGGAACGGACCATCAAAGGCGAGGTGCGCTTCGATGATGGATCGCGCTCTCTCTACGCCACCGACGCCTCGAACTACCGGCAGGTGCCCATCGGCGTGGTCGTTCCGCGCGATGCCGACGACGTCATCGCCACGCTGGCCCTGGCCCGCAAGCACAACGCGCCGATCCTCGCCCGTGGGGGCGGAACGTCGCTGGCCGGACAATGCTGCAACGTTGCGGTGGTGCTCGACTTCTCGAAGTACATGCACGAGATCCGCGAGCTCGATCCACAGCAGAAGCACGCCTGGGTCGAACCAGGCATCATCCTCGACGACCTTCGGAACGCCGCCGAGCGCCACAAGCTGACCTTCGGTCCCGACCCTGCCACGCATACCCACTGCACCATCGGCGGGATGATCGGCAACAACTCCTGCGGCGTCCACGCGCTGATGGCCGGAAAGACCGTCGACAACATCGAAGAGCTCGACATCCTCACCTATGACGGGCTCCGGCTGCGCGTCGGTCCCACCAGCGAGGAGCAGCTCGAACAGATCATTGCCAAAGGCGGTCGCCGCGGAGAGATTTACGCGGGACTGAAGAAGATCCGCGACACCTATGCGGATGAGATCCGCGCCCGCTACCCGAAAATCCCCCGGCGCGTCTCCGGCTACAACCTCGACGAGCTCCTTCCGGAAAACGGCTTCAACGTGGCGCGCGCGCTGGTCGGCTCCGAGTCCACCTGCGTGGTCGTCCTCGAAGCGAAGTGCAAGCTGGTCTACAGCCCGCCCGCACGCACGCTCGTGGTTCTCGGATATCAGGACATCTACACCGCAGCCGACCACGTTCCCGAGCTGCTCACGTTTGCGCCGATCGGTCTGGAAGGGGTCGACGACAAGCTGGTCAACGACATGAAGGCGAAGGGCCTCCATGTCGAAAAGATCGCGCTGCTGCCACCGGGAACCGGATGGCTGCTGGTCGAGTTCGGGGGAGAATCGAAAGCCGAGTCCGACGCGAAAGCGAACCGGCTCATGGAGGCGATGGCCAAGTCGCCCGTGGCTCCCTCCATGAGGCGCTACGACGATCCGAAAGAAGAGAAGATGATCTGGGCGGTCCGCGAGTCAGGTCTCGGCGCCACCGCGTACGTGCCCGGCAAGGCCCGAAGCTGGGAAGGATGGGAGGACTCCGCAGTCGATCCCAAACACCTCGGCCAGTACCTGCGCGATCTGCGCAAGCTGCTCCAGAAGTACGACTACACCGGCGATCTGTACGGCCACTTCGGACAGGCCTGCGTGCACACCCGCATCAACTTCGATCTCGAATCGGCAGCCGGAATCGCCAAATACCGCGCCTTCCTCGATGAGGCGGCAGACCTCTGCATCCACTACAACGGTTCTCTTTCCGGCGAGCATGGCGACGGGCAGGCCCGAGCCGATCTCTTGCCGAAGATGTTCGGCGAGCGGCTCATGGGCGCGTTTCGCGAGTTCAAGGCGCTGTGGGATCCGCAAGGGAGAATGAATCCCGGCAAGGTCATCAACTCCTACCACCCCACCGAGAATCTGAGGCTGGGAGCCGATTACCGGCCGTGGTCACCGGAAACGCACTTTCATTTTCCCGACGACGAGGGGCGCATCGATCGAGCGGTGCTTCGGTGTGTCGGCGTGGGCAAGTGCCGCCGTCTCGATGGCGGGACGATGTGCCCGAGCTTCATGGTGACCCGCGAGGAAGAGCACTCCACGCGCGGCCGGGCGCGATTACTGTTCGAGATGTTCCAGGGGCAGGCCATCCCCGCCGACTGGCACAACGAAGAGGTCAAGGACGCGCTCGACCTCTGCCTCGCCTGCAAGGGATGCAAGGGCGACTGTCCCGTGAACGTCGACATCGCCACCTACAAATCAGAGTTTCTGTCGCACTACTACGCCGGCCGGATGCGCCCCGTCGCTGCCTACGGCATGGGATGGATCTACTGGTGGGCCGGCATCGCCTCGCACTTCCCGAACCTGGCGAATGTGATTCTGTCGATCCCCTTTTTGAAGTCGATGGGAGGGATCGCAAAGGAGCGAACGGCTCCTCGGTTCGCGCAGAAAACGTTCGTGCAGGAATTTGCCGAGTCTCATTCCGGCGAGCCCCGCTCCACGCCGTCGACGAAAAAGCGCGTGCTCTTCTGGCCCGACACCTTCAACAACCACTTCCATCCGGACACCGCGCGCGCTGCGGTGGAGGTGCTGGAAACAGCAGGCTACGAAGTTGTGCTGCCGCCGAAACGCCTCTGCTGCGGACGTCCTCTCTACGATTGGGGATTCCTGGGCATGGCCAGGAGCCTGCTGCGCCAGACTCTCGATACGCTCCGACCTTTCCTCGACGAGGGCATTCCCATCATCGGCCTGGAGCCGAGCTGCATCTCCGTCTTCCGGGACGAGCTTCCGAACCTTTTCCCCGGCGACGCTGACGCCATCCGACTTCGCAAGCAGGCCCTGACCTTCGCGGAATTCGTCGCGCATGAGGGCGACGCCTTTCCTTTGCCGAAGCTGGAACGGAAGGTTCTCGTCCAGGGCCATTGCCACCAGAAAGCAGTCCTCAATTTCGGAGACGAGGAGCTCGTGCTGCGCAGAATGGGAGTGGAGCTTGACCAGCCCGATTCCGGCTGCTGCGGCATGGCCGGAGCTTTCGGTTTCGAGAAGGAGCACTACGACATCTCCATGCGCGTTGGCGAGCGCGTTCTGCTACCCGCCGTCCGCGAGGCGGCCACCGACACGATCATCCTTGCCGACGGCTTCAGCTGTCGAGAACAGATCGCGCAGGCCACCAATCGCGAAGCGTTGCACCTCGCGCAGCTGCTGCGGATGGCTCAGCGCGAAGGACCGTCGGGGGTGCCGGGTCCCTATCCGGAAAAGCGCATTCTCGAACCGCAGACCGCCCCGTTCCTCGGCGCCCTGATCGGAAAGGCAGCAGCGGTCGCCGGCGCAATCGGGATGTTCGCCGGCGCGATCGCCTGGCTCCGAAGACTGAGGAAGCGAAACGAACGCCAGCGGCACGGCGATTGATCATCGGATGAGCCTCTCCGTCATTTTTAGGAATTGGAACCTTTCACCCGGCGTCATCCTGAGCCAAAAAACGGCGCGGTGCGCCGGTGAGAGGGTGATGAACGGTAAGCTGACGGGCGCGGAGGCAAAGCGCCGGAGGCGCGATTGACCTT
>JBKJQB010000020.1:0-16024 GCA_046594105.1 Thermoanaerobaculia bacterium | reverse complement strand
CCGCCTGGCTGGGAGACAGGGAGTCGAACCCCGATTGAGCGGTTCAGAGCCGCTTGTCCTACCATTGAACGATCTCCCAGGATCGACGGGCGGTGGATGCTAACGGCCAAAAACCCTGCTGTCAACGGTCGAATTCCGCTGGATTTTGAGACCTTCGAGCTGGTGCGGTTTCTGCGCGGCGCAACGAAACCGGCCTCCCTCCACTCCCGCCCATGCGACAATCGGCGGCAGAGGATGAGACCGTGCTTCCCGAAGTCTTCGAGTGTCCGCAGTGTCAGAGACAGTTCGTTTTCGACCTCGTCGAAACGTCCGAAGACCGATCGATCTACTGCCCTCAGTGCAAACGGTATCTCGGCGAGAAAGACGTCCATTTCGTCCTCGTCAGCGAGATCGAAGAGCTGACTGAGCGCCTGCGTTTCGAGCGTGACCGCCTGGAGAAAGATGAAGCCGTTTACGCCATGACTGACTGCGACGCGGAGCTCCGCCTGTATGGGGGCGAGGTCCACAAGGTCGTGGCCATCCTGCGGCGCGCCCTGGCCGAGCTCGACGCGCTGAAAACGCAGTACCAGTAGGGCGGCTCGGACCTTCGCTTTTTCTGGCGCTCCACCTGCTCTTCGCTCCCTCCCAGCCGGAGGGGCTTGTGCTATATCCAGCCGATGGTGGCACGTGTGCGGACCTCGCTCCATCCTCTTCGCGGCCTTCTGGTCCTCGACTTCTCCCGAGTGCTGGCTGGCCCTTTGTGCACCCAACTCCTGGCCGATTCCGGAGCGCGCGTCATCAAGATCGAGGAGCCTGGCCGCGGCGATGAGACTCGTCGCTGGGGCCCTCCGTTCGTGAACGGCATCAGCGCCTACTTCCTCTCCGTCAATCGGAACAAGCAGTCCATGACGCTGAACCTCAAGTCGGTCGCGGGACGGCGGATCGCCAGAGAGTTGATGGCCCGCGCGGATGTGGTGGTGGAGAACTTTCTCCCTGCGCAGAAGACCGCGCTGCGCTTTCCCGACCCGCGCCGGGGCAACCGGCGTCTCATTCACTGCACCATCTCCGGCTTCGACCGCGACACTCCCGACGCCGATACGCCCGGCTATGACCTGCTGGCGCAAGCGGGCGCCGGTCTCATGGCCATCACCGGAGAGCCCGACGGGGACCCCATGAAAGTGGGCGTCGCACTCTCGGACGTTCTTACTGCCCATTACGCCTTCGGAGCGATCTGCGCGGCGCTCACCGGACGGGCAGGGAGCGACCGCGGCTGCAGGCTGGAGATCTCCCTCTTCGCAGCGACAGCGGCTTCGCTGGTCAACGTGGCGCAGAACGCGTTGCTGACAAAACGTGAGGACGCCCGGAAGGGCAACGCGCACGCCTCGATCGTGCCCTACCAGTTGTTCCACGCAAGCGATCGTCCGTTCGCGGTCGGCGTGGGAACGGACCGTCACTACGAACGGCTGTGCCGGGACGTTCTCGGCCGGCCCGATCTGCTCTCGCCCCGTTTTGCCAGCAACGCGAAGCGGGTGCAGAACCGGTCCACGCTGGTCCCTCTGCTCGAAGCCGCATTCCGCACTCGGACCGCATCGAGTTGGGTGAGGTCCTGCCGCAAGGCCGGCATTCCCGTTTCCCTGGTGCTGGGCGTGCTCGAGGCGCTCCGCTCGCCTTCCGGAAACGCAGTGGTTGAAACGGTCCAGCACGGGCAACTCGGTGCGTATCGGGCGGTCGGGAATCCGGTGCTGGTCGATGGTGCGCGCCGCCGGACCCGTCTGGCCCCTCCCGCTCTCGGAGCGGACACCGACTCCATCCTTCGCCAACTGCTTTACTCCCGCGCGGAGATCGTGGCCATGCGTGAGCGTGGCGTGGTCTAGGCCGGCACGGCCGACGGCGATGGTCGCCCAAGGCTCCGCCAAGATCACGCTTCAAGAGGTTCTGCCGCGCAGGCTCCTAGCCCGCATTACCTCTGACCGGCGAACGACAGGACGAGCAGCCCGCCGCAGGCAACCATCACCAGAGCGAGCACCATCACAATCATCATCGATCCTCGAAAGTCGCGTTCCTTTCCGTCCGCGGGTGCCAGAGTTCGAAAGGCGACCACCAGAGCGACGACGCCGATTGTTCCGATCAGGCCACCGATGCCCAGGACGCGGAACAGGACATGAAGAAACTCCGGATCGGTGCGATCCATCCGGTCAAACCTTCCGGACCGTACGCGCGCTCATCTCCGCCAGCATCCGGATGAGATGCCGCGCCTCGTCGTCGCCACTCTCCCAGGCGCGGCACAGCACGCGAAGGTCGTCATCATCTTCGTACTGCGCCACGGTGAATCCGTTCTCCGGCTGCTGCGGCGATCGAGTCGAGGACCGCGACCACTTGCCTTCCTCGATGCGGTACGAGACGTAGCCGCGCGAGCGGGAGCGTCGCGCGCCGCCGAGGGTTGACAGAAAGTCGCCACCGTCGTCCCGGTCGCCGCTCGCGTTGACCCTCTGGGCTGCGAGCACTTCTCCAATGAGGCTGCCCATCATGTTGCCCAGCGCCCGCTCCGAGTTTCCAATCGGTTTCAGGAAACGGATTTCGGTGTGGGAGATCGAGGCAGACCCGTCGCCGCGGATGACCTCGCTGCGAGCCGCTTCTCCCTCGAATTCGACGTCTTCGGTTTTCCATCGAAACAGGAGCCTGACCGGCGCGCCGGAGGCGAGCACCCCGTGATGCTCCACGACAGCTGCTCCCACCCCGATATCGAGAATGAGCACATTGTCGGCATTCAGCAATCCCAGAATCGGCTTGGACAACCGAAGACGCTGAAATTCCTTCTGATCTCCGCCGGCCATTTGTGCAAGTCTATGCAAAACCGGAGGCAAGCATATTGCTCCTCCGGTTCGGCACGGTTGAAGGAGGCTCTCCATGGGTGACGAAACGAAGGAAACACTGCTCGACCAGGGGAATCCCGATCCGCTCCACGCACCGCGAAAGCCAACGACCGCCGATTCGATCGACGAAGTCGTCCCGCCGGCAGCACAGATGCCATCGCCTGCCGAAGTGAAGCGCCGGAAGGATCACGCCGGAAGAGGGCGCGGGTAGCAACGGCAATCCTTGGACGATCAGGAGCGCAGGAGCATGTTCCGGGTGGGACCGAAGAGCACGTGGACGACGGTTCTGCCGGTGGCGTTCATCATCATTTCCCTCCTCTCCCTGGCAGTACTGCCCATCGCAGTCAGCCGTCAAACAAAAAAGATGCGGAGCGAAATCTCGGCCGTCGCCGAACCGGCTCGCCGGGAAGCAAACGAGATCCAGATGGATCTCTGGGGAGAGCTCGACAAGGTCATCGCCTTCCAGGTCACCGGACAAGCCCAGTTTCGCGACGACTATGCCGGTCTGGTCGCGCAGCAAAAAAAAGACTACGAACTGCTGAAGCAGGCCGGCCCCCAGCTGGGCCTTGAGGTCCGCTCCCAGCTGGCGCTACTGATGGCGAGCACTACGGAATGGCATGCCGGTGTCGACAACGGCGATTTGCTGACACAGCAGCTTCCCTCGGAAGTTTTTCTCACGCGTCTATTCGAAAGGCATCCCTCCTACGAGGCCGCGCTGGGCGCAGCATCGCATCTCGAGAGTGCCATCCAGGACTCCATCAACGACCGCATGACGCAGATGCGCGATGTGGAGCAGGTCGGCAAATGGCTCACCATCATTCTCACGCTGCTCGCCCTCACCTCGGCCTTGCTGGTGGCAGGACTGGGCCGCCGGATGCGCCTGCTGGCGGGGGAAGCCATGGCCCGCCGGCAGGAATCGGAGCGCGAGGCTGCCGACGCGAAACTCGCTCGCGCAGCAGCGGAGCGCGAGGAACGTCGCGCCGCATTTCTAGCCTCGGCTGGACAGGAGCTGGCCACTTCGCTCGACTATCAGCACGCGGTCTCGACGCTGGCACGACTGATCGTTCCCAATCTCGCCGCGGCCTGCTGTCTCGATGTGCTGGAAACCGATGGCACCCTTCGTCGCGTCGCCGCTGCCCATCAGGACCCGGAGCGCGACGGCGCGATGCAGCGGACCATCGACCGGTTGACGCCGGAAACGCCCGAGGCGCTCCGGCGGGCCATGGCTGACAAGGAGGCGCGCATCATGGGGCCCTCCGCGTCACTGCTGCATTTTCTCGACGAGCCGGCGGAGGAGCAACGCTCTCTTCTGGCGGTGCCTCTGGTGAGCCGGGGCCAGTCCTTCGGAGCGGTGACGGCCATGGCGCCCGCCGGAAAAACGTTCACGCGCGAAGACGCTGCGCTCATGGCGGAACTGGCGCGCCACGCCTCGCTGGCCATCGACAACGCCCGTCTCTACCTGGAGTCCCAGCAGGCACTGCGCGCGCGCGAAGAGGTCCTGGCCATCGTTTCTCACGATCTTCGCAATCCGCTCGGTGCGACCACCCTGGCCGCCTCCCTGCTCCAGCTCTCCGAGAGGCTGTCCGAGGAAGATCGAGAACAACTCGATCTGATCGACCTTTCGGCCCGCCGCATGCGCCGGCTCATTGAAGACCTCCTCGACGTGACCCGGCTGGAAGGGGGGAAACGCTTGCCGATCCAGCCGGAGAGGATCGCCGTGGAGGCTTTGTTCCAGGAATCCTTCAGCCTGTTCAACGCGCAGGCATCGTCGGCCCACATCACACTGCGCTTCGAACCTCAAGGTTCTCTCCCCGACGTCTACGCGGATCGCCACCGCGTGCTGCAGGTGATCTCAAACCTCATCGGAAACGCGTTGAAGTTCACGCCATCAGGCGGGGTGATCTCCGTGCAGGCGACCGCTCGAGAAAATGACGTCTTGTTCTCCGTCGCCGACACCGGCCCCGGAATTCCAAAGGAAAATCTTGGAGACATCTTCAACCCCTATTGGCAGGCCAAGCGAACCGAGCGCCTCGGAGCCGGGCTGGGCCTGCCGATTGCCAAAGGGGTGGTGGAGGCGCATGGCGGCGCGATCTGGGCTGAAAGCGAGCCGGGAGCGGGAACCAGGTTCTACTTCACGCTTCCCGTCGCCAGACCCGCAGTGAAGAACGAGCTCTCAGCGGCCGGCGCGGGATGAAATCGAAACCAGAAACCAGAAACCAGAAACCAGAAGGCAGAAGTAGTCGCGGCACTCACTCTGCGTCGGATCTTTTCTGATTTCTAGTTTCTGGTTTCTGGTTTCGCTCTCGCCGCGTCACATGCGTGGGGGGATCTGCAGCAGCTCGCTCACGCTCAGTTCCGCGAAAAGGCGGATGAGGCGCCGGCCTTCTTCGTCCGAGGCCTCGAAGACACGGCACAGGCGACTCATCTCGCTGCTGTCTTCGCCGCTGGCGACGGTGAAGCCGGTGGCGGCCTGCTCCGGCAGAAACACCCGGCGCCGGGTCCAGGCCCCTCGTTCGAGGCGGTAACTGAGAAAGGATGCGTCCTTCCCGCGAACGGTGTTGTCTCCGTCGATGGTTTCGATGGCCACTGCGCCGGCTGGTGTTGCCCGACGCAACTCCAGTTCCTTGCTCACAAGTTCCCCGAGCATGGTGCGCAAATGGTCGCCGGAGTCGTCGATGGCGGCGAGGAAACGCACGCCGGACTGCAGCATCCGTTCGGCGGGCTCGCCGAGCTTCATCGTTCGCACCACTTCGCACTTCATGCGGACCGGTCGCCCTTGCCACTCGAATCGGAGCTCGAGATATTCCGAGGCCAGCGGCTCGGGGTGCCGCATCCGAGCGCCGAGAATCCCGATCTCCATGATGATCACGCCGGCGTCGCCGAGCGTTCCCGTAACGGGATGGCTCAGAGTGAGACGTTGGAACTCGCGGCGTTCCTCGGGGCGCATCGGCTGCATCCGCTCATTGTAGAGCGAACCTCACTCCGTCAGGGCCGGTCGCATCCTCACGGAGGCCATGTAGCGGTAGCGCACCCGCTGCCGATAGGAATGAGTCCGGCTGGAAACTCGCTGCAGGTAATCGCGGGTCTCCGTAAAGGGGGGCACGCCACCGAAACGCTCGACGTTTCCTTCTCCGGCGTTGTATGCGGCGAGCACGATTTTCTGATCGCCAAAGCGATCGAAGAGATAGCGAAGGTACCGGGTACCCGCGGCTACGTTCTGATCGGGATTGAAAAGGTTCTTGCAGCCCATCATCCGTCCAGTCTCAGGAATGATCTGCATCAGTCCCCGGGCCTGCTTGTTGGAAATCAGAAGCGGGCGAAAGTCCGATTCCGACTCGATCACCGCGGCGACCAGCTCGGGCGGAAGCCCGTTCCGGCGTGCCTCGCGGTAGATGATCGATCCGTAGGGGATGCTGGTGCGGAAAAAGTCTTCCTTGACGATCTCCAGGCTTCTGGCCTGCGCCGCTTCCGGATCGAGAAACGTGTTGCGCACCTCTGGTGTGGTGAAGACGGGCAGCGACCGCATGGAAACCACTTCCACACGCTGGCGAAGAACCGGGAGCGAGAGATTCATGGCCTCGATCGGAAAACCGAGGGCGCCGAAAGCCAGCGGAACACCTACCAGCAGGGCCACTCCACCCCGGTGGAGATGATCGCGCAGATAGTGCGCGGTTCGGATCGCGGAGCCGGTCAGCATGCGACGTCCGCGATGCCGCTGACAGTCACAGATCACTCGCGCGTCGCGAAGGGATCGTTCCCGCACTGCCTCTGACTGATTCTTCCAAGCCATCTCAGCGGCCTTCCCAGCGCAAGAGCCGGACCACATGAACGGTTCTGCCACCAAAGGACTGACGCAGTAGGGGATCCCGTTGCCGGTCGGACCGGCCGCGCGGTCCCCAGCGACGCATTCGCGCGTGGTTTCTGCCAAAAACCGGCACATCACTTGCGACGAGCCGCGCCTGATGCCCATCAAGACTCTTCGTCCGATGCTTCTGGTTCTCGTCGCGATTCTTTTTCAGCAGTCCGCAGCCTCCGCTCAGTCGTCCGGCTCGCCGTACCGTAAGGAGTACGAAGGCGAGCGCAATGGTCCGAAGGGAGATTGCGAGGTGGACTGGCACGAGGTGGCCACCGGTGTCGGCTACCGCACCATTACCTGTCTCGGCGACGCCGACAGTCTCGACCTTTACGTGTTCCGTATCGACCTCCGCAAGACCAACATGGATGTAGCGTGGAGTCATGGCGGCGGCAGCGCTCGGGGCGTGGCTCGCGACGAGAAAGCACTGCTGGCGATGAACGCAAATTTTTTTGATCGTGCCCGCCAGCCTCTCGGACTGCTGGTGCGTTCCGGGAAGCAGCTGCAGGCACCGCGCAAGAGCAGCTGGCAGTCCATCTTCACAGTCACCGACGATCGCAAACCCCGCATGATCATGCCCTCGGAGTGGTTTGCGTATCGTCATCGCGCCCTCCTTGCTGTGCAGGCCGGTCCGCGCCTGGTCACCAAGGGCCACACCAACCGCGTTCATCAGAGCTACGCCGCCGCCCGGTGCGGAGTGTGCGTCCAGAAGGACGGAAGCCTGATGCTTTTCGCCACGCCGCAGGCCCGCCACTTCGACATGTACGAGATCAGCAACATCGCCCGGCGTGCCGAGATCGACGGGGGCCTGGAGTGTCACGACGCCATGCTGTTCGACGGAGGACACTCCACCCAGGTCTACGCAGAAACCGATCGCCGCACCATCCGCATCGACGGCGATCCGGTCCCGGTGTTCGTCTTCGTGACGCCCCGCTGACCTGGGGACGTCTCGAGGATCAGATCCTGGGGTTGTCAAACAATGCGCGGGCGTCTTCATTCAATAAAATCACCATCGCGTAAATCCCCAGCGCCGTTCCGAACGGAATGCTCAGCAGGTGCAGCGCTCCGAAAATGATTCCGAGAATTCTGGCCCAGGAGCGGAGCCTCAAGAGTCCCCATCCGACGAGGAGACCGGGCAACGACACCAGCAGCAGAAAGCCGGCGATGAGCAGACCGACCGCCCCGGTAATCAGCATGGCTTCGCGCTCACCGGAGATTGCTCCGCCGGCCAGCACGATCGCGCCGGCCACCATCCCGATCAGTGCGAGCACCGCGCTGTAAACGATGAAACACCATCCGAGGATCCTGACGTGATCGCGAAGAGCCTGTGGTGTCATCAAAGAACATCGTAGCCCGGATGACCGGTCCTGTCTCCTCGAGCTTGTTCTTTTCGGCGTCACCTGGCGAGACTCCGCCGTTTCCGAAGCTCCGATTCACAGTCTCCAGGCGTCCATATCCAATCCGAAAGTGCCGGAGAAACGAAAAGGCCCGGAGCGATCCGGGCCTCTCCTGCGTTTGTTGAGAGTCTGATTACTTCTTTTTGATTTTGGTTACCTTGGTGACTTCACCGGGCAACTTTGCTTCCTTCCAGGCGTTCCACCCGCCCAGAAGGGCGGCGGCGTTCTTGATTCCGTGAGCATTCATGTCCAGCACCGCACGGGCGCTTGTGTGCTCGTTCTGTCAAGCACAGTAGGTGATCAGAAACTTGTTCGCGGGCAACTTGTTGAAGTGGGCCGCCAACTCTCCGAGAGGGATGTTGATGGCGCCCTTGATGTGCTCCGTGTCGAAGGCGTCTTTGGCCCGGACGTCCACGTATACGGCCTTCTTTTCCTTCACCAGCTTGATCGCTTCTTCCCGGGTGATCCGCCGCGCCGACTCCAGCGACTCAGCCGCCGGAATGACCGGCGTGATCTGCACGGCCGGATTCGGTGAGATTGCCTGCGCCTTCACCTGCGCGCTGGCCACCCCGGTTGAGAAGAGAGCAATGGCGATGACTGCTACCGCTGTCCTTTTCATCGAGTGCAAGCCTCCTGTCATCAAAATTCTTCGGGAAGAACCGGCCCGGGGCGGGCGATGTTCCCCGGCAAACAGTCCGGCCTCATTGTGCCGACTTAGTGGATCCCCTTGAAGAACCGGTCCCTGCGGGGGAAGAAGTAGTGAGCGCGGTCCAGTGAGAAAGCCACTGCGGTGGCCTTCCCCACGATGCGCTGCCGGTCGATCATCCCGATGTACCGGCTGTCATTGCTGTTGTCGCGGTTGTCGCCCATCACGAAGTAGCGGCCGGCGGGAACGGTCACCGGGTCGAACGAGCGCATGGCCGGAATGGATGGCGTGAACATCACCTGATGGGTCGCCCCGGCGAGCGTCTCGTCGATGATCCAGGAGGGTCCCTGCTCGCGGTCGCGTCGTGTGGCCACAGGCGTCCAGACCGCTGCGGATCCGTTGATCAACAGCTGGTTCTCCCTCATTTCGATGCGATCTCCCGGGATTGCAACGACCCGCTTGACCAGCCGCGTCCCATCTTTGGGCGAGAACAGCACCACGATGTCGGACCGCCGGGGGTCACTCCACTTGACCACCTCCATGGTGGTGAAGGGAACCTTGAGATCGTAGGCGAGCTTGTTGACGACGACCCGGTCACCTTCTTCGATGGTCGGCTTCATCGAGCCGGTCGGCACATCGTTCCAGTCTGCCAGCGCCGAGCGCAAGGAACTGATCACGAAAAGCATCAGCAGAAAGACCCGGATCTCGTACCACGCCTTTTTCTTGTCCATCGTCAGGCCTCTCTCGAATCTGCTTCCCACTGGCGCAGAGCTTCTCCACCGGGGCGACAACGTGCCGGACGATGCTCCCATTGCACCCGGCGGCAGAGGTTCGCCATCCGCCGCCCCTCTCTGGTACGTCTGGTGGCGATTTTCGTTGCCGCCCCTCTACACTAGGGTCATTCTGACCGACACCCATCGCACCTCTGTGCATGACCTCAAGAGTCTGGTGCTCTCGTTTCACTCCCTCATCGCCATCGAGACGGTGGAAGAGGATCGCGTCCGCTCCCTGCTGCGCGAGGTGACCACCGACCTGAGGCTCCCGCTGTTCGAGTGGTCGGTGAACAGTGGATTCTCCCGCCTACATGGCACCCAGCTCGACGGGACGAAGGATCCGCTGGCGGCGCTGCACCACATCGCGCAGATCGACGACAGCGACGCGGTGTACCTGCTGAAGGACCTGGCGCCCCATCTCAGCACTCCCAACATTGGCCGCGTCCTGCGCGAGGTCGTGCAGAAGCTGATGTCGACGCGATCCGCCATCGTCCTCACGGGCGATCCGCTGGAGTTGCCGAGAGACATCGAGGCGCTGGCGGTTCGTTTCCAGCTGCAGATGCCCGACGAGTCGGAGCTGCGCGAGGTGATCCGCAGCGTGGTCGACTCGATGAGCGTGCGGCAGAGAGTCTCCGTTGAGCTGAGCCGCGTCGATGCCCAACGGCTGGTCCAGGCCCTCTCGGGATTGACGCTCAATCAGGCCCGGCAGGTCATCGCGGAAGCCATCGTCATGGATGGCAAACTCAACGCGGACGACATCGCGACGGTGGTGCGATGCAAGGGCCAGATGATCGAGCGCGGCGGGATCCTGGAGTTCTTCCCGGTCGATGAAAACCGCTTTCAGCTCGGTGGCTTTGGACGGCTCAAGGACTGGCTGGAGACCTCTCGCGTCGGATTCACCCCCGAGGCGCGCGCCCTCAACCTTCAGGCTCCTCGGGGCATCCTCCTGGTGGGGGTGCAAGGCTGCGGAAAGTCGCTCGCCGCGAAGTTCGTCGCACGGGAGTGGCAACTTCCTCTTCTGAAGCTGGATGCCGGGCGCCTCTACGAAAAGTACGTTGGCGAATCGGAAAAGAACTTCCGCAAGGCGACCGCTCTGGCCGAGGCGATGGCGCCGGTCATCCTCTGGCTGGACGAGATCGAGAAGGTGTTCGCCCAGGGTGGCAGCGCAGAATCGGACGGCGGTCTCTCCCAGCGGCTCTTCGGCGCCTTCCTGACCTGGCTCCAGGAGAAGAAAGAGGGAGTCTTTGTGGTCGGCGCCGCCAACGACCTGATGAATGTTCCGCCGGAATTGCTTCGCAAGGGACGGTTCGACGAAGTGTTCTTTGTGGACCTCCCCATCGAGGAGGAGCGCGTCAACATCCTGCAGATTCACCTTTCGATGAGGAAACAGGAGGCGAAAGACTTCGACCTGCACAGACTGGCGGCGGCCACCGAGGGATTCAGCGGCGCGGAGATCGAACAGGCGGTCATTTCAGCGCTCTACCGATCGCTCCAGAAGAAGCAGCCTCTCACTTCGGAGGCCGTGATCGAAGCCGCCGGCAACACCTTGCCGCTATCCGTTTCGCGCCGCGAGGATATCGAGCGGATCCGCTCCATCGGGCAACGCTTCACGCCGGTGCGGTGAGCGGAAAACCAGAAACCCTCATTCCCGCGTGCCGCGCCGGTTCACGATCGACATGAACTCCTGGCGGGTGCGCTCGTCGCTGCGGAACTCACCGCGCAGGACGTTGGTCTCCATGAACGAAGACTCCTGCTCCACTCCGCGCATCACCATGCAGAGGTGAACCCCGCCCATCCAGACCGCGATTCCTTTCGGCTCGAGAATGCGGCTGATGGTGTCCGCGACGTCGTCGGCCAGGTGTTCCTGCGATTGAAGACGGCGCATGTGCACCTCCACGATCCGCGGGATCTTGGAGGCTCCGATGATGGTCTTGTTCGGAATGTAGCCGACGATGAATTGCCCGAAAAAGGGGAGGATGTGGTGGGCGCAGAGAGTCTTGTATGTCCCGCCGATCACCACCAGGTTCTGGCAGTGCTCGTCGGCGGAAGAGCAGGCCTTGCGGAACAGCGTGGTGAGCTTCTTCACGTCGGTGAAGTCGTAGCCGCTGGTCATGGTGGTCAGCGACTCCGCCCAGCGGCGTGGCGTATCGACCAGATTCTCGTTCTCCAGGTCGACGTGCAGCAGCCTCAGGACCTCCCTCAGATGCACCTGCAACTGCTCCCGGTCGACGGTGGGTCGCGGCGAGTTGAGAAGTCCTCGCTCGTCGATCAGCGCTTCGATCTCCGAGTTCTGCAGGGCGGCGGTTGCGGAAGGGCCGATCTTCATGGCCGCACAGTGTACCCGCCTCGCTCCGGGCGGCAATGCGGGGAAGGATGAAGCCGGTTGGGTAGGCGCGTTGACAACTGAATGAGCATTCATTCATAATTTCCACTCGCATTTTCAGCCTGCGGAACGATTCGTGTACCTGCAGCTTCAAGGAGCTCCACCCATGGCCGAAGTCAAATCACAAGGCGCCGTCGAGGCGATGGAAGTTGCAGAAGCCTCCCGCGAAACCGAATGGGAAAAGCCCTCATTCGTAGGGGATCTGTTTCTGGGGAAACTGAATCTCGATCTCATTCACCCCTTCCCCGAACAGCCCGCCGAGGACAAAGCGGAAGCTGAGGAGTTCCTCGGACGGCTGGAGCGCTTCCTCGCCGAGAACGTTGATGCCGACAAGATCGACGAACAGGGCGAGTACGACTACTCACTGTTCGACGGCTTCGCCAAACTCGGTGCCTGGGGCATGAAGATTCCCAAGGAGTACGGCGGACTCGGATTCAGCGCCACCAACTACAACCGCGCCGTAGGTCTTGTGGCCACATGGTGCGGCTCCACGGTCGCCTGGCTGTCGGCACATCAGTCCATCGGTGTTCCCCAGCCGCTCAAGCTGTTCGGCACCCCTGAACAGAAAAAGAAGTACTTGCCCCGCCTGGCCAAAGGAGCGATCTCCGCGTTCGCCCTCACCGAGCCGGGCGTGGGATCCGATCCCGCCAAGATGGAGACGCGCGCGGTGCGCAGCCCTGACGGGAAGGGCTGGATTCTCAACGGCGAGAAGCTCTGGTGCACGAACGGAACGAAAGCTGAGCTCATCGTCGTGATGTGCCAGACCCCCACGAAGATGGTGAAGGGCAAGGAGAAGAAGCAGATCTCCGCCTTCATCGTCGAGACCAACTCTCCAGGATTCGAGATCAAGCATCGCTGTCAGTTCATGGGGCTCCGCGCCATCGGGAACGCGTTGATCACGTTCAAAGACGTCTACATCCCCGACGAGAACCTCCTGTGGGGTGAAGGCCTCGGCCTGAAGCTCGCGCTGATCACGCTCAACACCGGGCGCCTGACCATTCCGGCTGGATGCGCGGCCAGCGCACGCCGGATGCTGGAGATCGCCCAGGATTGGTCCAAAGAGAGAGTGCAATGGGGCGCGCCGATCGGGAAGCACGAAGGGGTCGCGGCGAAGATCGCCTGGATGGCATCGCACACCTTCGCCATGGAAGCGATCGTGTGGCTCACCTCAGGGCTGGCCGATCGCGGAGACGTCGATCTCCGACTCGAGGCGGCCATGGCCAAGTTGTTCAACACCGAGGTGGCCTGGACTTGCGTCGATCACCTGGTACAGATTCGGGGCGGCCGCGGCTACGAGACTGCTGAGTCCCTTCGCGCCCGCGGGGAGAAACCGTATCCCGTCGAGCGGATCATGCGCGACATGCGCATCAACCGGATCTTCGAAGGGACCAGCGAGATCCAGCACCTCTTCATCGCCCGCGAAGCGGTCGATCCTCACATGAAACGCGGCTACAAGATCCTGCTGCCGGAGACGCCGACCGGCGAGAAACTCTCCGCGGCGGCAAAGGCGGGCGCTCACTATGCGACCTGGTATCCCGCGAAGTACATCGGCTGGTCGCGATTTCCGAAGTATGGGGAGTTCGGGAAACTCCAGAAGCATGTCGGTTACCTGGAGCGCCAGTCCCGCCATCTGGCCCGCTCGATCTTCCACGCCATGGTGAAGTACCAGGCCAGGCTCGAGCGCAAGCAGATGGTGCTCTTCCGGATCGTCGACATCGGAACCGATCTCTTCGCCATGGCTGCGTCGATCAGCTACGCCACCATGCTGGCCTCCAAGGGCGGCGACACCAAGAACGCCATGGACCTGGCCGACGTCTTCTGCGCCGAGGCGCGGATGCGCATCGACGGCAACTTCGAGCACCTCTTCGACAACCACGATGAGGAGTCCTACAAGCTGGTCAGCGACCTGCTGAAGGGCGAATTCGACTGGCTCCAGGGCGACCTGGTCCAGCCGGTCATGCCGACCGTCGAGCAGGTTGAAGCGGCCATGGCGAAGATGGCGTAGGCGGCCGGCCCGGCCGGCGGCGTTCGTTCGCAAAGCGTCCGCCACGATTTTCGCATCAGCCCGCGGTCACTCGATCGCCTTGATTGAAGATCCTTGCTCCCGCCCGCGGCGTCGGCTTCCAGCCGGCGCTACTGGGCAAGACCCGCGGGCAGGATGCCCGCGACACGGCCGGCAGGGATGCCGGCGCTACGAAAGGCAGGCCCTCGCGGTCTTACTTCTCGCCCGCCGCGGTGTACACCGGCGTGATGTCCACCGGGATGTCGGCGAGCCGCGCGTTCACCGACTTCATCTCCGCCGTCTCTTTTCCGTAGCGTTCCAGCAACGCCTTCGCGCGCGCGTAGTCTCCAGTCGCCTCGATGGTCAGCAGTTCGGTGGCCAGATCTCGAACGGCGATCCGCATCTTGTCGAAGTCGACGGTATAGCGATCTCCCGCGGGATTGATCGCACCATGCTCGCGCAGCCAGTTCCACTGGATGGCGGTGCCTCGCCCGTGCGCTTCCCCCACTCCGAAACGGGTGGATCGGAACATCAGGCCGGCGTAGGTGGCCAGTAGCTGCTTCTTGTCAAAAGCGGTCAGTAGTTTGTGGTTCTGCGCGTAAAGAATGTTCCACACCCCGAGGACGTCCGCCTTGCACTCCTCCACAGTCGAGAAGAGCTCCTTGAGTGGTTTGCGCACTTCGACCCGCGTCCCATCGGGCTGCGTCAGAAAGCCAGGCCCCAGCCCGTGGGAAAGCTCGTGAAACAGGACATGGTTGAAAAACGCGTCGAACGACACCAGGCCCGTTTGTGACGGGTCGAGCACGCGCAGGGCAATCGGCTTCCCGCTCTGGCGGAACTTGGCGTCCATCACGTTCTTGAGGAGGACCTTCTTCGATCCCTTCTTTTCGCGCACCACTTCGTCGTTCGGGAGGTTGAATGCGGCGGTCTGCACTCCATTGCGCGCATCGCCTGCGGTGTAGATTTCCTGCACTACCTTGATCGGCGATTCGCTTCCCCGCTTGAGATTTTTGTACTGCTCCGGCTCCGGGAGATTGCGCTCCATGTCCGGCAGCGCATGCGCGTACGCGGCGAGCTTCTCGCTCTCCGGGCGGTCCACCACCGTGATGAACGATTCGTAGGACGCTTTGTAGTTGAAGAGGTTGTCCTCGTAGACCTCGTAGGGTCCGATGGCGACCTCGATCGGACCATCGAGATCCATCCAGTCGATGTCGCTCTGCTGGTACTGGTCGGACAGGAACGCGTCGGCGCGCGAGGTCAGGAACTTCCGCAGCGAAGCGTTGGTGGTGAGTGCGGCGGCCTCCCGCAACTTACCGGCGGCAGGCTCGAGAAAATCGCGGTAGAACGCGCCATACGGGATGCCCACCAGAGCCGTTCCGTCTCTCCGCACGATCGTCAGCAAGCCCTGCAATTCCTCTTTCTGATTGGGATGGGCGGCGAGGTAGCGCTCCAGCTCTTCTTTGGTCAGATCCGCGGGATAGAACGCGGCGCCGGCGGGCTTCCTGCCTTCTTTTCCGAACGGCTCGATGAACGGCTCGTCCTCTTGCAGGCGGTCCCACCGCCCTTTGTTGGCCACGAAATAGTCGTGGGCCGCGGCATCGGCCGGAGAGGAATTCGCCTGCGTCCGCAGACGCTCCAGGATCTCCGGATTGTCCTCCGACACCTGGCGCCAGTAGAGATCGTCGATCAGCTTCGAGGCTTCGATCAACTTTGCCACCACCTGCCGTTCGTTCTCGTTCAGGAGCGATCGGTCGTAGTCGATGGTCGTTCGAGGAAGCTTCGCCATCCGCTGTGCCGAGTCGGCCGCCACCTTCAGCTTCGACCGTTGAGCGGGGGACGCGGTGTCGGCGGGGGTGGCAGGGAGGGCCGGATTGACGGGGGTGGGTTTGGTGATGCAGGCGCAAGTCAGGAGGGCGATGGAGAGGCTCAAAAAACGCTTCATGGTGCCGCGGATTCTACCCTCCCCGCCTCAGGTTTCAGCTCCTCGGGCCGTGCCCGCATCCTCACGGATCGTGCTATCGTCAAATCGAGTCTCAACCGGAGTCCATTTGATTATTGATTGCACGAACTGTCACGCGCGTTATCAGTACGACGCGGACCGTTTCGAGAGAAAGCCGT
>JBKJQB010000209.1:0-8454 GCA_046594105.1 Thermoanaerobaculia bacterium | reverse complement strand
AGCATCGTCAATCGTCCCTCCGGGACTCGTCTGGGGGAGCCCCTCAAGTCCCAGGACTGAAGTCCTGGGCTAAGGTCAATCGCGCCTCCGGCGCTTTGCCTCCGCGCCCGTTTCTTTCTCTCAGGCCCAGCGCGTGCTGTCCATCGCTCCGGATTACAGACGTCCGATTACTGAAGGCTCTCCACGATCATGGCGATGCCCTGGCCGCCGCCGATGCACGCTGAGGCCAGGCCGTAGCGCTTCTGCCGGCGGCGCAGCTCGTACAGAACGGTGAGCACCAGACGGGTGCCGGTCGCTGCCAGAGGATGCCCGAGTGCGATCGCGCCGCCGTTGACATTGAGCTTCTCCATGTCGATTCCGAGGTCCTTGGCCACCGCCAGAATCTGACCGGCGAACGCTTCGTTGATCTCAATGAGATCGAGGTCCTCGAGTTTCATGTTCGCCCTCTTCAACGCCATCCGTGTGGCGGGAACCGGCCCGATTCCCATGACGTCGGGATCGCAGCCGGTGATGCCCCAGGAAACGATTCTTCCGAGCGGTTTGCTGCCTTTGGCCTTGGCATTCTCGGCGCTGGTCACCACCACCATCGCCGCGCCGTCGACGATTCCGCTGGCGTTGCCGGCGGTCACGAATCCGTCCTTGGCAAAGGCCGGCTTCAATTTCGCCAGCCCTTCCATGGTGGTGTCCGAACGCAGGTGGTCGTCTTCGCTGACCAACTCCCCTTTGCGTCCCACCGCGACCGGGATGATCTCGTCCTTGAACTTGCCTGCGGCTAGCGCTTCCGCCGCGCACTTCTGGCTGCGGATGGCGTAGGTGTCCTGTTCCTCGCGGGAGATGTTGAACTTTTTCGCGAGGTTGTCGGAGGTCTGAGCCATGTACAGGCCGCTGTAGCTGTCCAGCAACGCGACCATCAGCGAGTCCTCGATGTTCCCCTGGCCCAGCTTGAATCCTTTGCGCGCCCCTCGGATTACATGCGGGGCCTGCGACATGTTCTCCATGCCGCCTGCCAGCACCGAGGTCGACTGGCCCAGCATGATCTGCTCCGCGGCGCTGATGATGGACTGCACGCCGGAGCCGCAGAGTCGATTGAGCGTGAGAGCAGGCACCTCATTCGGCACACCCGCCTTGAGGCCGACGTGGCGCGCGCCGTAGATGGCATCGCCCGACGTCTGCAACGCGTTGCCGACAATCACGTGATTGATCTCATCCGGCGCGAAACCGCTCCGCTTCAGCGCTTCTTTTGCGGCGACGACAGCCAGATCGATGGCGCTGGTGTCCGTGAAATGTCCGTTGTACTCAGCCATCGGCGTACGCGCGCCGTCAACGATGACGATGTCTTTCATGAATGGATTCCTTTGTTCCTGGGCGGCAGGCACAGACAGGAGTGTCTGTGCCCCACCGGCTCGGATGGGAGGGGAACAGCCGCCCCGTTCAGAACTCAGCGGTCACTTCTCGAAATCCCGCGGCAGTTTCATGCCCAGGCTCTTGACCAGGAAAGCCCATGCGTCGGCGGTTTCCTCGATCTGCTTGGAAGTTGGTTTTCCGGCGCCGTGACCGGCTCGCGTCTCGATGCGGATCAGAACGGGAGCGGGTCCCGTCTGCGCTTCCTGGATGGCCGCGGCAAACTTGAAGCTGTGTCCGGGGACCACCCGGTCGTCGGTGTCCGCCGTCGTGATGAGGGTGGGCGGATAGCTCTTCCCTTTGCGGATGTTGTGATACGGCGAGTATGCGTAGAGCGCTTTGAATTCGCCGGCATCATCCGAGGAGCCGTAGTCGTCGACCCAGTAGCGGCCCGCGGTGAACTTGTTGAAGCGGAGCATATCCATCACGCCGACGGCCGGCAGCGCCGCGCCAAACAACTCGGGGCGCTGGGTCATGGCCGCACCAACGAGCAGTCCGCCGTTGCTGCCACCCTGCACGGCCAGCTTTTCGCTGCGTGTGTACTTGTTCTTGATCAGCCACTCCGCAGCGCCGATGAAATCATCAAAGACATTCTGCTTTTTCAGCTTCGTCCCCGCCTCGTGCCACGCCTCGCCGTATTCGCTTCCCCCTCGCAGGTTGGCCACCGCATAGACGCCGCCCATCTGCATCCACACCAGTCGGGAGACGGAGAAGGAAGGGGTCATGGGGATGTTGAAACCGCCGTATCCATAAAGGAGCGTCGGGTTGTTGCCGTCCAGCTTCAGTCCCTTGCGGTAAGAAAGGAACATGGGGACCTTCGTTCCATCCTTCGATGTGTAGAAGACCTGCTTCACTTCGAAGTCATTCGGATTCATCGCCACCCTGGCGCGGAAGAGAAGCTGCTTCTCCCCGGTGGCCACGTTGTAGCGATACACGCTGGTCGGTGTGGCGAAGCTGGAAAAGGAGTAGAACGTCTCGGGGTCATCCGCGCGCCCGCCGAAGCCGGATGCCGATCCGATCCCATCGAGATCCACGGTGCGGTCCAGTTTCCCGTCGGTCCCGAAAAGCCTCACTTCGCTCTTGGCATCCCGCAGGAACTCGACGGCGAACTTCCCGCCGATGTAGTCAATGTCCGTGATCGTGGCATCGCTCTCGGGCAGGATCTCTTTCCAGTTCGCCTGCTCCGGAGTTCGCAGGTCCATCGAGATCAGACGCCCTTTCGGCGCCTTCCAGTCGGTCTTGAAGTACAGCACCGGGCCGTCGTTCCCGACAAATGAGTAATCGTTCTCGAATCGATCGACCAGTGTGACCGGCATGGCGTAAGGATCCTGAAGGTCCTTCACCAGGATCTGGTATCGGTTCGCCGTGCCTTTGCTCGTGGTGATGATGAGATAGCGCCCATCCTCGGTGACCGTTCCGCCGTGATTCCACTCCGGCTGATCGGCCCGGTAGTAAACGACTACGTCCTCGCTCTGCGGGGTTCCCAGGCGGTGGTAATAGATTTTCTGGTTGCGATTGAGACTCTGGAAGGTCTTCCCCTGCTCCGGTTGGGGGAAACGGGAGTAGAAAAATCCCTTGTCGTCCTTCGTCCAGGTGGCGCCGGAAAACTTCACCCATTTCAGCTCGTCGGCGAGCTGCTTGCCGGAGTCCACATCCTGCACGTGCCAGGTAACCCAGTCCGACCCCGCCTCGGCGATCCCATAGGCCGCGTATCTTCCGTCGTCGCTGAGAGCGAGACCGGAGAGAGCCACGGTTCCATCCTTCGACCATGAGTTCGGATCGAGCACCACCTGGGGCGTGTCACCAAAGCTCTTCACCGTATAGAGCACCGACTGATTCTGCAGACCGTCGTTCCTGGTGAAGAAGTAGCGCGTGCCTCGCTTGAAGGGAACTGAATACTTTTCGTAGTTCCACACGCGGGTGAGCTGCTTGCGGATCGGCTCGCGCTCGGTGATGGAGGCGAGATAGTCGAAGGTGACTTTGTTCTCGGCGGTCACCCAATCCGCAACCTCTTTTGAGGTGCGAACGTCGTCTTCCAGCCACCGATACGGATCGGCGACTTTCGTCCCGTGGTAGGTATCGACGGTGTCGCCTTTGCGGGCCTTGGGGTACTCGATGTGGGCCGCCGAAGCGGTGATGGTGAGCAGGGCCGCGCCGAGCGCAGCGATGATGCGAGTCAGAATCATGAATCCTCCGAGTGTTGATGAGCGAGCGGTGCACTGCCGCGGCGCTGATTATAGTTGCGATGAAACATCCACCAGCTCATCAGGGCGACGCCCAGCAGCTCCATGAGCAGCATCCAGATGCTGCCCTCGATTCCAAAAGCCCCGCCCGTCAGAATGGCAGAGCCGGAACCAGACGTTCGCCACACCGTCCGACCGGACACATACCCGCTGACGTTGTATCCGAGGATCGGCCCGGAGAGCAGATTCCAGACGAGGTGCAGACCGATGGCCAACCATAACCTGCGGGTGATCAGCCAGGTCATCCCGAGCAGAACGCCAGCGACGAAGATGTTGGCCGTGGCCAGAACGGAAACGGCGTCATTGCCCAGATGGAGCGCGGCGAAGACTGCGGCCATGAATCCCACCGCAAAGCGTGGCCATTTCGCGGCCAGCTTCTGCAGCGCATATCCACGAAAGAGCAGCTCTTCATGGAGCACTGCGGGAACATAGATGGTCGCCAACTCGTCCCAGGGAAATCCGTTTCCCCTCACATGTTGAAGCTGCGTGCTGGCGAGGATGAGACAGTCGCCCCCGAGGATGAGCAGCGATGCGAGCACCCCTCCTCCGACTGCTTCCCTGATCGCGATCGCAGGCGGAGCGATCAGGCCGAGGTCCCAGCGCCCCTGTTCGCAACTGGCCACCACCACCAGCGTGGCAACGATGGCGCTCAGGAGAGCGCCCCACTGCGGACCGGGAAGAGCGACGAATCGCCCGCAAAAGCTCCAGAGGAGGAATGTGGCAAGATAGACCGAGCCCAACAGGCTGAGTGACACGAGGACCTGCCGGACATCATGAAGAGAAGGACGATCGACGCTGCCGCTTTGATTCTGCGCCTGGCCGGCGGACTGATCTTCATTCCCCATGGTTTTTCGAAGGTCTTCGGCGCTGGCGGGCCCGCCGCATTCGCGCACGATATGCCTTCCTTCGGCATGCCGGCCTTTCTCGGCTACGTGGCAGCGTACAGCGAATTCTTCTGCGCGATTCTGCTGATCGTGGGCCTGCTGACCCGCCTGGACGCCTTTCTACTGGCAGGCACCATGTTCGTGGCCACCTTCGTGGTGCAGCTGCCGGACGCGCTGAAAGATCCAGACGCGGTGGGCAACAGGCTGTTTGTCGTTCTTCATGGGATCGAGTTGCCGCTGGCTCTGCTGGCCATCACCGCGGGGATTCTCCTGATCGGGCCCGGACGGCTCTCCCTTGACCACGTGCTGCGGCTCGAAGAGCGACTCGGTGCGCGCTTCAAGCGGCAATCCACGGCGTCCCCGATGCAGCCCGCCGGTTGAAGCGTCCTCGACGCTTGACTCTCGTTCCCGCGCACCTTACGATGCGCGGCGCTTCGGGAATGCATCGTTCCCATGCCGCAGTTAGCCAGATACCAACGCGGGGTCGTAGTTCAGTTGGTTAGAACGCCGGCCTGTCACGCCGGAGGTCGCGGGTTCGAGTCCCGTCGGCCCCGCCAATCTCCACCCTCTCCGGCCCAGTGACTTCGCCGCGAATCGATCCTCTCGTTTCGCTTCCTGGGCGAGTCGACCACTTACAAGACCTACACCGAGTCCTTCATTTCACACGCGAGCGGAGATCGCGGATGTGTACGGCTTTGATGATGGTGCCGGCCGCGAGGGCCGGATCGGTATACGGAGGCATCGGCAGACCGAGCGCGGAACGTGCGGCGTCGAGGTTCGATCGCAGCTCGGTGATGTGGATTGCTTTCATGGCCACCCCTGCGCTCACGGCGTCGGTGAACGTGGCGGGGGGGAGCCCGGCGGCGGCGCGGACGGCGTTCACGGCTGTCCGCAACTCCGTCACGTGCACGACTTTGATGATCGTCGATGCCGGAACCGCGGGATCATCGGTAAAGAGGATGGTCGTCGCCAGGTCGGTGTTGCTCGACGGGCTCACGTTCGAAGCATCAGTGGCCCGGACCAGATAGAGGTACGTAGTGTTGGGCGTCAGGCCTGCATCGAGGAAATTGGTCGCGAACGGGAATCCGACGACGCTGTAAGGCCCATTGTTGGAGCTGCGAAAGACCTGGTAGTTCGTGGCAGCGGTGACCGGGGTCCAGGTGACGCTGACCTGTGATGTCGAGATCGCGGTGGCGACGAGATTGCCCGGCGTGACGAGGACCGTCGTCGGGTCGTTCACCGTGTCATTCGCGGTGAAAATCTCTCCCCCGCCCGAGACGGTCGCCGTGTTGACAATGCTTGCAGGGGAGTTGTTGTTGACATTCACGGTGAGCGTGATTTGTGGATAGCTCGCGTTCACGGCCAGCACGTCGCTTCGTGTGCAGGTCAGCGTGCCGAGGGTGCAGCTCCAGCCGGCCCCGGTCATGGCGGTGGCCGTCAGGCCGGCCGGGAGGGTGTCGGTCACGGTGACGGGGGCGTTGGTGGCCGCCCCGCCGGCGTTCCGCACACCGATGGAGTAGGTTCGGCCGGTCTGCCCCTGAGCAAAGTTGCCGGTGTGCGTCTTAGTGATCGTCATATCGGCCACTTGCACGATCGTCGTCGGGTCGCTGGCGCTGTTGTTGGCGGTATTGAGTTCGCCGCCGCCCGCGACGCTGGCCGTGTTGGTGACCGTGGGAGGGGCGGTGGTGGAGACGTTCACGGTCAGCGTGATGACCGGATAGCTCGCCGAGGCGGCCAGGGAATCGACGCGCGAGCAGGTCAGCGTGCCGAGGTTGCAGGACCATCCCGATCCGCTCATACCGGTGGCGGTCAGGGAGGGGGGAAGGGTGTCGGTCACGGTCACGGTCCCCAGCGTCGGAGCGGGTCCCACATTGTTGACGGTCAGAACATAGGTCGCCCCGCTCTGCCCCTCGGTGAAGTTGCCCGCGTGCGTCTTGTTGATCGTCAGATCGGGACACGCGCCCAGCAGGATCGAGACGTTGTTGGAACTGTTGTTGGCGACGGCGAGGTCCGGTTTCCCGTCGCCGTTGAAGTCACCGATGGCAACCGAGTACGGAGTCGTCCCTACAGCGTAGCTCACCGCCGCGGCGAAGGTGCCGTCGCCGTTCCCCTGCAGGATCGAGACGTTGTTGGAATTGGCGATGGCGACCGCAAGGTCCGCTTTCCCGTCGCCGTTGAAGTCGCCGACGGCGATCGAGACCGGACCGGGCCCGGCGGCGTAGTTCACCGCCGCCGCGAAGGTGCCGTTGCCGTTCCCCAGCAGGATCGAGACCATGCTCCAACCTGCGTTGGCGACCGCGAGATCCGCCTTTCCGTCGCCGTTGAAGTCGCCGATGGCAACCGCGTACGGAGAGGACACAACGGCGTAGTTCACCGCCGCCGCGAAGGTGCCGTTGCCGTTCCCCAGCAGGATCGAGACGTTGTTGGAAATGGCATTGGCGACCGCAAGGTCGGTCTTCCCGTCGCCGTTGAAGTCCCCGATGGCCACCGCGTACGGATTGGTCCCGACGGTGTAGTTCACCGCCGCCGCGAAGGTGCCGTTGCCGTTCCCCAGCAAGATGGAGACGTTGCTGGAGCTGTAGTTAGCGACCGCGAGGTCTGGTTTCCCGTCGCCGTTGAAGTCGCCGATCGCAACCGAGACCGGACCCGTTCCAGCAGCGTAGTTCACCAGCGCGGCGAAGGTGCCGTTGCCATTGCCCAGCAGGATCGAGACGTTGTTGGAATTGAGGTTGGTGACCGCGAGGTCCGCCCTCCCGTCGCCGTTGAAGTCGCCGATGGCAACCGAGGCCGGATACGACCCGGCAGCGTAGTTCACCGCCGTGGCGAAGGTGCCGTTGGCATTGCCCAGCAGGATCGAGACGTTGTTGGAACTACCGTTGGCGACGCCGAGGTCCGTTTTCCCGTCGCCGTTGAAGTCGCCGATGGCAACCGAGCGCGGATTCGTCCCGGCAGCGTAGTTCACCGCTGGCGCGAAGATGCCGCAGTTCTGCGCGCTGTGGGTCACGGTCGGATCGCTCGCGCTGTCATTTGATGTGTTGACTTCGCCGCCGCCGGAGACGGTCACCGTGTTGGTCAGCGTGAACGCGGCGTTGGCCGCCACATTCACAGTCAGAGTGATCGGTGGCCAGGGCGCTCCCGCGGCCAGCACGTCATTTCGGGTGCAGGTGAGCGTGCCGAGGATGCAACTCCATCCCGTCCCGCTCATGGCCGAGGCGGTGAGCCCCGCCGGAAGCGTGTCGGTCACCGTCACCGTCCCGGAGGTCGATACCGTGCCGGTGTTGTAGACGGTGATCGTGTACGGTTTGCCGGTGTCCCCCTGCGTGAAGCTCCCGATGTGCGTTTTCGTGATCGTCATGTCGGGGGATGGTGTTACCGAAGTCGGATCGGTGGCCGTGTTGTTCAAGGTATTGAGTTCGGTGCCGGAGACGTTCGCCGTGTTCGTCACATTCGCCGGAGCGTTGGACGACACGGTAACGGTCAGCGTGATGAGCGGATAACTCGCCGCCGCGGCAAGGAGGTCGCTGCGTGAGCATGTGAGCGTGCCGAGGGTGCAGGTCCAGCCGGTGCCGCTCATCGCCGTGGCGGTGAGCGCAGCGGGCAGAGTGTCGATCACGGTCACGGCTCCGACCGTCGGGCCGGTCCCGGCATTGCTGGCGGTGATCGTGTACGCCGCCCCGCTCTGCCCCTGCGCGAAGTTACCGGTGTGCGTTTTCGTGATGGTCAGGTCGGGAGGGGGGCAGGAGTTGAGCAGGATGGAGACGTTGTTGGAACCAAAGTTGGCGACCGCAAGATCCGCTTTTCCGTCGCCGTTGAAGTCGCCGATGGCAACCGAGTACGGATTCGTCCCGACAGCGGAGTTCACCGCCGCGGCGAAGGCGCCGTTGCCGTTGCCCAGCAGGATCGAGACGTTGTTGGAACCGTAGTTC
>JBKJQB010000175.1:0-18349 GCA_046594105.1 Thermoanaerobaculia bacterium | reverse complement strand
GCGGATGTGATCCACCACGGTCTGGTTATCAGCGTGCTGCTTGCCGGACAGCGCGAAGAGGCCCTCCAAGTTCACGCTTGCACCCTCGATGGCGAGGGTGCCAGCGTGAACCTGGAGGGCCTCTTCGCGCTGTCCGGCAAGCAGCACGCCGACAACCAGACCGTGGTGGATCACATCCGCCCCCACTGCGACAGCATGCAACTCTACAAGGGCGTGCTCGATCAGAGCGCACGCGGGATCTTCGACGGAAAGATCATCGTCAGGCCCAACGCGCAGAAGACGAATTCGCGGCAGGTCAATCACAACCTGCTGCTCTCGGAGACTGCCATCATCGACTCCAAGCCCACGCTGGAGATCCATAACGATGACGTCAAGTGCACACACGGGTCGACCATCGGGCAGCTCGACGACGAAGCAATGTTTTACCTGCAGGCTCGGGGCATCGGTCAGGAGGACGCGCGGAACCTGCTCGTCTACGCCTTTGCCAGCGAGATCGTGGAGCACATGAAGATCGAACCAGTCCGGGAGCAGATCCGCCGCGCGCTGTTCACCGCGATCCCCGAACGGCTTCCCCAGGGAGAGGCACCGCAATGAGCGCACATGCTCCGATGGAAGCGGAGATCGCCACGTCCGGCGGCTCGCCGCTCGATGTGGCCCGCATTCGCGAAGACTTTCCCATCCTGAAGCGAGACATACGCGGCAAGCGACTGGTGTATCTGGACAACGCCGCCACCACGCAGAAGCCGCAATCGGTCATCGACCGGATCGTCCGCTACTACTCGGAGGAGAACTCCAACGTGCATCGCGGAGTCCATCATCTGAGCGAGGTGGCCACGGCCGCCTACGAAGGCGCGCGCACGACCGTTGCCCGGTTCCTGAACGCCCGCGACGAGAAAGAGATCATCTTCACCAAAGGCACGACCGACGGGATCAACCTCGTGGCAACTGCCTGGGGACGGGCCAACGTCGGATCAGGAGACGAGATCCTCATCTCCGCTATCGAACATCACTCCAACATCGTCCCCTGGCAGATGCTGTGCGACGAGAAGGGAGCGCGTCTGCGCATCATCCCGGTGAACGACGCCGGCGAGCTGCTCCTCGACCAGTACGCCAGCCTGCTCACCCCGCGCACGAAGCTCGTGGCCATCGGACACGCCTCCAACGCTTTGGGCACCATCAATCCGCTTAAAAAAATGATCGCCATGGCCCACGACAACGGGTCGCTGGTGCTGATCGATGGCGCCCAGGGCGTGCCGCATCTCCGCGTTGACGTTCAGGATCTCGATTGCGACTTCTATGCGTTCTCGTCGCACAAGATCTACGGGCCCACTGGAACCGGCGCGCTGTACGGCAAGGAAGCGATCCTGAACGCCATGCCTCCCTACCAGGGCGGAGGCGACATGATCCTGTCCGTGAGTTTCGAGAAGACCACCTATAACGCACTCCCCTACAAGTTCGAGGCGGGAACGCCGAACATCGCCGGCGTCATCGGGATGGCCGCAGCGATCGACTACATGAACCACGTGGGAATCGAAGCCATCGGGGCTCACGAGCACGACCTGCTGCTGTACGCCACGCAGCGCCTCCAGGAAATCGAGGGGCTGCGCATCGTGGGCACCGCCGCGGTCAAGGCGAGCGTCATCTCCTTCACACTCGAAGGAATCCACCCGCACGACATCGGCACCATCCTCGACCAGAAGGGCATTGCCATCCGCACCGGCCACCACTGCGCCCAGCCGTTGATGATGCGCTTCAAAATCCCGGCAACCGGCCGCGCATCCTTCGGCCTGTACAACACCCGCCAGGAAGCCGATCTGCTGGTCGCCGGCCTTCACGAAGTCATTGAGGTTTTCCGCTGATATGTCTGATCTCCGCGAGCTCTACCAGCAAGTGATCCTCGATCACAATAAGAACCCCCGCAACTTTCACGAGCTGCCCGCCGCGACCAGCAAAGTGGACGGCTACAACCCGCTGTGCGGCGACCATTACACGATCTTCGTGGAGGTCGACGGCGACCACATCAAGGACATCGGCTTCACCGGCAGCGGCTGCGCCATCTCCAAGGCCTCCGCCTCCGTGATGAGTTCGTCGATCAAGGGGAAGTCGCGGGGAGACGCACACAAGCTCTTCGATGTCTTTCACCGTCTGGTCACCGGCGATTCGGGCGGACTGAGCGCGGCAGAACTGGGCCGCCTCGCAGCGTTCTCCGGAGTGTCGGAGTTTCCGGCACGGGTCAAGTGCGCCACCCTGGCGTGGCACACCCTCAAGAGTGCAATCGATGGCCAACAACAGGTGGTATCAACCGAATGAACATGCGAGAAGAAGTGACGTTGAGCCGCGCAGCGCAGGCGGTGATGATTCCCAGCGGTGAGAAGGTTCTGGTTCCCGAAGGAGCCAAAGCGACGATCACCCAATCGCTCGGCGGCTCCTACACCATCATCACCGACCGCGGGCTGATGGTGCGCATCTCCGGCAAGGACGTCGAGGCACTCGGCAAGACGGCGGAGAACCTTCCAGCATCGGCCGAGGCCGCGTCGGACGTGACCCCGGAGAAACTCGAGGAGCTGGTCTGGGATCAGCTCAAGACCTGCTACGACCCGGAGATCCCCGTCAACATCGTCGACCTCGGACTGGTCTATCTCTGCGAGCTCAATCGCGGTGACGCCGGAACCGACGTGAAGATCAAGATGACGCTCACCGCCCCCGGCTGCGGCATGGGTCCGGTCCTGGCCACCGACGTGAAGTCGAAAGTTGAGTCGCTGCCCGGCGTGCATCAGGCCGACGTCGAAGTGGTGTTCGATCCACAGTGGGACCGCACCATGATGTCGGAAGCAGCGAAACTGCAGCTCGGCATGTACTGGTAGCTGAGACCTTGCTGCCTTCGGAGCGCCGGCATCCTGCCGGCCGGTCCGCGGGCATCCTGCCCGCAGGATCTCGCCGAACAGCGCCGGCTGGAAGCCGGCGGACCGGCCGGCAAGGATGCCGCCGCTCCATTCGCTCCGCTCAGAAGAACCACGAAACGCGACCTTCAGAAAACAGAAACGAGGCGCCGCGCGGCGCCTCGTTCACTTCGTGGCGAAGAGTGAAAGACTCAGAGATGCTGCTGGAAGAAGGTCCAGGGCCCGACCGGGTGACCGGCCTGCAGTGCCTGAGCCTGAAGATAGCCGTCGACCGCAGCGACGATTCCGATCAGACCGGAGAGGGTTCCGCAGGTGAACGGAATGCCGATCACCCAGATGACCAGCGCGGCGATCCCTTTCAACTTCTGCCCGATCATGAAGTAGCCGAGGCATCCGCCCACCAGCAGGTTCAGCACGCCGATGAGAATGGGATCCTTCGGAGGCTGCTGCGAATGAATGACTTCGCCGCCGCTGCCGCCTCCCACGGCGGGTGGTGGTGGTGTCGGGGGAGTGCTGCCGGGAAGATTCGTATCCATGTGCGTCTCCTTACATCTTGTCGGCGAGGTCGCTGACGACCGGCAAGCGCATGCGACCGCCGGCAACGCCCTTCATGATGGCCATGATGCGGACGACCAGGAAGCCGATCCACACCGCGCACTGAACCACGGCCAGACCGCAGCCGAGCGAACCCAGCACGCCCCGCAATGCAAAACCAGCGATCGTGAAGACCAGCCACAGTGCGATCTCCGCTCCGAGGATGGCCAGCCCGTTTTTGGCGTGCCACTGAACTTCTGAATCGTCTTTCTTCGTCAGCAGCGGGATGAGCGCGAGGATCCACAGATAAGACAGGACCACCATCAGTGTTCGGTCGCTGCCGGGCGCCGTGCCGCCGCCGATCGGTGGGGGAGGTGGCGGGGTAAAGCCTCCGCCGGGAGGAGGGGGCGGCGGCGTGTACGAAGGGGGTACCTGGGGCGTCTCGCTCATTGAAGCTCCTTCACGATTGGAATTGAGGGTGTGGCGCGATTCTACCGGCTTTCACCGAGTGCGGTGAGCCGTTTTTCTGCGAACAGGAGAGGAAACACGCTCAGCACGACGGAGACGGTGATCGCGATCACGATCGGCAGTCCGGTTGCCACCGGCTCGTTCTCGATTCCCAGCACCCGCCAGAACAGGTAGTGCACCACCGGCCGGGCCATCAGAAACATGATGCCGCCGACGTAGGCGAGAGCGACTGCCATGTACCCGAACCCGCCGAGGGAGAGTCCGACCTGAAGCGGATTCTCGGCAGCGAAGTTTGGATTCATCGCTCCCAGCGCCACTCCGAGGCTGACCAGTGTTACTCCGAGCAGGGCCGCACCGAGAAGCGTGAACGTCCACACCACTACGTCAGCATCCAGAAGCAGATTCGTGAACGCGGTCAGCAACAGGGACAGCAACGTCAGCGGCGTGCCGTAAACGAGAACCTTGACCAGCAGAAACCGGCGATAGGAAATCGGCGCCGACTGCACGATCCAGAACGCCTTCCCCTCCGATGAGACTGATGGGAAGGCGAAGCGCAGGCAGATCGCCGCGACCACGAAGCCGGCCATTCCCAGATTGGCGTAGGCCACGATGGTGGCCCGTGCGTCTCCCCCCAGCGGCAGCATCCGGACGTTGTAGAGATAGAGGAAGAGCAGCGCCGCCATCAGAAACAGCTGCGACCACTGCGCCACGTCCCGAGTGAGCACGCGCATTTCTTTCCCGGCCAGACCTCGGGTCTCCAGCTCGAAGGGTCGCAGAAGACGATCGAGCGTGGCGGTCATCGACGTCGCGCCAATCGCCGCCGGTGCCAGACTCTCGCGCGCCCGCACAAACGCTCGGAAGTAGATTTTCGACACCACTGCGAAAAAAAGCGAGAAAAGGACCAGGGAGGTGACGACGATCTTCGGGATCCACCAGGGATGCTGGCGATGCTCCGCCACCGCCACCATCAGGTCCGCCAGGGCCGTTCCGGGATACCGGTCGATCGAAGGAAGCTCCACCGTCTGCAGCACCACGCGTAGATCGTCGGTACTCACCGCCGCGAAGAGCCGCTCCGGGCGGCTCATGCGAAAGGCCACCACCGAGACGGTGAGGACGAGGATGGCGATGGTGGCCACGATCTGGTGCACCCGTCCGATGGGAAAGAATCTCACCAGGGCCACGATGACCAGCGCGCCCGCCGTGACCGGAATGGTCAACAGCAGAGCGAGATGAATGAGCAGGAGTGGAATCAGCGATCGGGGCGCGTGATAGCGCTGCCCGAAGGCCACGAACATCGGGACGATGAACACGAACACCATCGTGGCGCTCTGCAGGAAGGTCTTGCCCCAGCGCGCCAGCACCAGCCGCCCCTTGCCTTGCGGCGCGACATGATAGGTCTCCAGATCGAGATCGGTGAAGAAGGCTCCGATCGCCGCGGTCATGGCGGAGGAGAAGAGGATGATCACGGCCATCAGAAAAACCAGCGCAAGCAGATTGCGCAGCAGCCCCAGGGCAAAGAATGGCGTGGCCTCTTCGATCTCACCGAGCGCTCGGAAGATGCGCCGGAACAACACGTAGTCGCCCCAGACAAACGCTCCTCCGATGGCAAGCGTCACAAACAGCCGCGACAGCGACGTCGCGTTCCAGGGACGAAGGCGCGCCACGGCGATGCGAAGGGGCCAGAGCATCGGTGGCCTCATGACAACGGTTTCGACTCCGCAACCCACTGAAGAACCCGTTCCTGACGTGCCGTGCGCATCGAAAAGCGCTCCATCCCCAACTCCACCAGCCGCTCGATCAGGCGGGCATACTTCACCTCTGTCGCTTCCCAGAGCTTGGGGTACATGGAGATCTTCGTGAATCCCGGTGTGGTGTTGATCTCGTTCAGGTACAGGCGATTTGTGCCCCGCTCCAGAAAAAAGTCGACGCGCGCGCATCCTGAGGCGCCGATGGCCTTGAACGCGGTCACGGCCAGCCGGCGGATCTCATCGGTCTTGTCTTTGGCCAGCTTCGCCGGAATGATCAGCTCCGAACCGCGATCGAGATACTTGTCTTCGTAGCCGTACCAGTCGCCGCCGGAGACGATCTCGCCCGGCAAGCTCGCTTCCGGCAGGTCGTTTCCCAGAACCGAGACTTCGATCTCACGGGCATCGACCCCTCGCTCGACCAACACCTTTTCGTCGAACTGCAATGCCGTCTCCACGGCCGCGGCGAGGTCGGCATCCGCTTTCACTTTCGTGATTCCGATCGAGGATCCTCCGTTCGCCGGCTTCACAAAGTAGGGAAGCCTGAGCGCGTTGTTGACCGAACGAAGAATCCGTTCCCGATCATTTTTCCAGTCGTGCTCCCGGACCTGGACATAGTCGATCATCGGCAATTTGGCCGCGGCGAAGGCGTACTTCATCGCTGCCTTGTCCATCCCGATGGCGGAGGCGGTGACGCCGCTGCCTACGTAGGGCAGTCCCAGAGTCTCCAGATAGCCCTGCAGAACGCCGTCTTCTCCCTGCGTGCCGTGGACCAGTGGAAACACCACATCGGGATGCTCGCGACGGGCCCACGCCTCGAAGAGAAAGCCGGCATCCCCATGCGCGGACCGTTCCGTTCCGGCAAGCACTGCCGCGCTCCGCTCCGGCGACAGGAACAGCCCATCCCGGGCGATGCAGATCGGGATGATGTCGATCCGCGCTTTGGGCGCTGCGGCGGCAACGGAGCGAGCCGACAGGAGCGAGACATCATGCTCGGCGCTGCGGCCGCCGAACAGCAGAACCGTGCGGATTGACTCGGACATGGCCGAAGGATCTCACGAGAGGTCGCTGTGGTGCGGCCGTCCTCGGCCGCCTGATCACAACGCGGCCGCGACGGCCGGGCGCCGCGCTTACGCGGCCGGGACGGCCGCGCCACACAACCCTGTTACTTCGGAATGGGCACGCTGCCAATCAGGTACTTCAGATCGTCGTCTCTCCAGCGCACGCCGCCGCCGAACGTGAACGAGGTCTTGTTCAGCAGGTTGTCGACGCCGCTACGGACGAAGATGGAGGGCGTCCGCGGCTTCTCGCGCCGGGCGACATACTCCGCGAACGCGCGAACGTGCGGTTTGTTGTCGACCCGCTTGCCGAAATCAAAGGCTTCACCGGTGACGCGGAGGCGATCGTTCCACTGGTAGTCCACCCCACCGCCCCCCGTCGAATCGATCAGGCCGATGCGCACCGCGAAGGGCTGCAGGTTCCAGCCCGCCTGCGCAGAGACCACGAAGTCGCGAGTGAACTTCGTCTCGTGCGTGATGGTGGTGTTCGCAGCGCCGGTCCCCGGATTGGTCACGGTTTCTTCGATGATCCGGTCCTGGCGGCGCCCCTGGGGAGCATCGGCCAGTTCGATGTTGTAGAAACGATTGCGTTCCGGATTGGGCGTCAGTCGCAGCCACACCGCGGAACGAGCGCTTCCACCGATGTTCTCATCAGGATTCTTCTTGCCCTTGCCGCCCAGGCTTGCGTAGTAGTCGCCGTTGACGCCCACGTCGAGACCGATCCGGTTCACCCGTGCCAAGGTGTTCTTCAGCTCCGTGACACCGCTCTCCACCGATCCCAGCGCCGAGGTCAGCCGGTCGTGTGCTTCATCGCTGTAGAAAAGCTTTCCGACCGAGCCTTGCCCGCTGCGAACCTGGCCAGTGATGGAGTTCATGTTGTCCGAGGTTGTTTTCAGATCGGCAGAGAGCACCTTCATGTTCTCGACAATCCCCCGAAGATCCTCACGGTTTTCGCCGACCGTCCCACCGAGCTGGCTGGCCACGCGGTCCATGGTCGCCGCGAGCTTGGGCAGTTCCACGCGGAGCGATGCGGTGATGGCGCGCGCGTCGGACATCGTGGCGTTGACGCTGGCCCGATTCTCCGCGATGAGTGCCCGCATGTCGCCGCTGATCTGGCGGACGTTCTCCACGATCTCCTCCAGCCGCTGCTGGCCCGTCGGTCCGGTCATGACCGTTCGCATCGACGCAGTGATCGCCTTCACATCCTCGGCGATCGCGGAAACCTGGCTGGTCACTTCGTCGATGGATGCTGGCTGCGTTCCGCGCAGCACCACTTGCTGATCGGCGGGAAGCAGCGGCAGACTCTGCGTGCCGGGATCCAGCTCGATGTACTTCTCCCCCAGCAGTCCGAGACTGGCCACATGGGCGCTGGAGTTGCGGTGCAGCTGCACCTGGGGGTCGACTTCCAGGGTCACTTCGGCTTTTCCATCGGACCGCAGGTGGATGTCGGACACCTTCCCCACCGACACGCCGGCAACTCGAACCGTGGATTTCTTTTCCAGCCCGGCGGCCGAATCAAAAAGCGCAACCACCTTCTTCGAGGGTCCGCGCCGGCCGATCTGAACATCCTCGATCTTCAGAATGAAAAATCCGAGGATGGCCAGGACCACCAGCATGAACGCGCCGACTTTTGCTGCGGATGACATTCGATTCGCTCCCGAGTGATCGATGGATGTGGCGACTGGAGATCCAAGCCTGCAATGGCCTCAGAACCGCCCGCAGTCTAGCTTGGATTCCTGACCAGATTCACAACAGGAACGGCTTCTCCTCGGATGCGCCAACGCCCCTTCCGACGCGTTCTACGAACAAACCTTCGCTGGCCGGGAGAGAGTCAGGGCGTCGATCCCGGCGCGCTTGAGCATCTCGAAGAGCATGGCCAGGGGAAGTCCGACCACGTTCGTGTAGCTACCATTGACGGACTGGATGAACATCGATCCGACTCCCTGCACGGCGTAGGCTCCGGCCTTGTCGAGCGGCTCGCCCGTCGCCGCATACCAGGCCACCTCGTCAGCGGTCAGAGGAAGCATCTGCACCTCGGATTGCGCGACCTGGGTGTCCAGATAGTCCTGTTCCGCACAATGCAGAGTGACGCCGGTATGCACGACGTGAGTTCGGCCGGCGATGAGCGAAAGCATACGTCGCGCGTCTGCTTCATCCGCCGGCTTTTCCAACAGCTGATTGCCGAGCATGACGATGGTGTCCGCCGCGATCACCCAGCGATCCGCATGACTGGCGGAGATCGCCCGGGCCTTGTCACGCGAGAGACGGGTCACGTAGGCGTCCGGCGACTCTCCGGTCGCATGTTCCTCCGGCACGTGACTGGGCACGACGTCGAACGGCAGCCCGACCGATTCCAGAAGCTCCCGCCGCCGCGGCGACTGCGAGGCCAGCACGAACCTCATCGGGCCGCTCGCGCGATGCTCAGGATCACGATGAATCGCGCCTCGGAGACGATGCGATAGACGATGCGCAGGTGGTCCACGCGATGGCTCCACAACCCGCGCAGAGGCTCGAACAAGGGAGCGCCGATGATGGGATCTTCGTCGATGACCTCCAGCGCAGCGCGGATCTTGGTTCGCTCCTCTCCGCTGAGCGACTTCCAGTCCGATTCGACGCGCTCGGCGATCCGCAGCCGGTCATTCCACATGGAGGCGAGTGTATCGCGGAGAAGGCAGCGGTTCTGTCCGGCAGACCTCCTCATCGTGAGCCGGTGAATGGTGCGCTACGCCGTTGAGCGGAGCGCACGTATCGCCGGCATCCTTGCCGGCCGTGGCGTCGGCTTCCCAGCCGGCGCTTCTCGGCGAGCTTCTGCGGACAGGATGCCCGCGGACCGGCCGGCAGGATGCCGGCGCTCCGGAAGGCAACCTGTCTCCGAACGGCTGCGAGCCAACGCCGTCGGTCGTGCGGCCTACTCGATCTCGAACAGATCCTCGACCAGCATCAGCTCATTCCGCGCGGTCTGCTCTTCGCTGATGGCGATGGCTTCGCGCAGCCCGGCATCGTTCGCGATGTCGATGGTCTCGCGCAATGCGGCGTACTCGTCCTGGGAAATGATCACCGCGACCGGCCGGCCGTTTCGGGAGAAGGTGGTGCGCCGGCCGGTGAGCTCACACTCGCCCACCAGGTCCCGCAGCTCGCCGGTGAGGTCGATGACCTCCCGCTGTTTCTCATCCATCTACCGCTTCCCCGCCGTGCGCGGACGCGGCTTCTTTTTCGACGCAGGACGTCGCTTCTTCGCCGGCGGCGACAAGGTGTCGAGGTGGTCCCGGAACTCTGCGCCCAGCGTGGGATGCCGCAGCGCGTAGTCGACCGTGGCCTTCAGGTATCCAAGCTTCTCGCCGGCGTCGTAACGCTGCCCGTCGAACACGTATCCGTAAAAATCGCCGGAGCGAACGAGTTCGCGCAGCGCATCGGTCAGCTGGATCTCCCCGCCGGCGCCGCGTTCGGTCTTCTCCAGCAGTGAGAAAATCTCGGGCGGGAGGATGTAGCGTCCGATGATGGCGTAGCGCGAGGGAGGCTTGATCTTTGGCTTCTCCACCATGTCCGTGATGCGGAAGCGGCGGTTCCCTTCCAGCTTTCCGGCAACGATGCCGTAGCGCGATGTCTCGTGAGCTCCGACTTCCATCAGCGCGATCACCGGACGTCCGGTCTCCTCGAACAGGCGACGCATCTGGGAAAGGCAGGGCTCCTGCGAGAGGATCACATCGTCCGGCAGCAGGACGGCGAACGGCTCGTTGCCCACGGCGTCGCGCGCCTGCAGCACGGCATGACCCAGTCCCAGCGCCTCTTTCTGCCGTACCGAGATGATGTCGACCATGCTGCTGACGGCATCGACCTCCGAGAGAAGATCGAATTTCTGGCGATCGCGCAGAGAACGCTCCAACTCCGAGGTACGGTCGAAATGGTCGAGGATGGCGTCCTTCCCTTTCGACATCACCACGATCAGCTTGTCCATCCCCGATTCCACCGCTTCCTCGATTCCGTACTGAAGGATGGGCTTGTCGACGAGAGGCAGCATCTCTTTGGGGATCACTTTGGTCGCCGGAAAGAAGCGGGTGCCGAAGCCGGCACAGGGGAAGACGCAGGTGCGGAGGTCCATGGAAGGAGTTTACCGGGTTGTGCGGTTGTGGGCCTTGCCGGGCGCGACGAAGGCGGAAATGCCTGCGACCCGGGCCGGTCGCGCCGTCACCCGTTCCAGATTCGAGTGGCGGCTAACTTGCTTCCAGATTCATCGGTCGTTCAAAATCCCAAGGTCGGGCGGGCATGCGTAGACTCCTAATCGGGCTCATCTTTTTCGCGTTCGCGATTCCTCTCTCCGCGCAGTGGCATCGCGCCAATCTGTATGGCGCCGACGTGCGCGCGCTGGCCATCGATCCCGCCCATCCCGACACCCTGTACCTCGGCACTAGCGGCGGGGAGGTCTACGTCTCCACCGACGCCGCGAAAAGCTGGCGCAATCCCCGATTCGGGGTGCCCTTTCCCGGTTACATCGTCGACAACCTGGTCATCGACCGGGACGGCCGCCTTTGGGCAGCATGCTGGGGCCTCTGGGGCGGCGGCGTGGTCGCCGTCTCCGACGACCAGGGGGCCACCTGGAGCCGGCGTGATGCCGGCCTCGAAGAGTTCTCCGTTCGCGCCATCGCCCTCGATCCTCACGACTCCAGCTTTGTCGTCGTCGGCGGGCTCACCGGCGTCTACCGTAGCGTCGACACCGGCCAGACCTGGACGCAGATCTCCGACCAGATCAATGTGGAGTCTCTGGCCATCGATCCTCGTTCGCGCGATCGCATCTACGTCGGCACCTGGCGCCAGGGAATCCGCACCGAAGACGGCGGCAAGAACTGGAAGCTGATCAATACCGGCATGGTGCTGGACACCGACATGTTCTCGATCACCATCAACCGCGACAATCCGGACAACGTCTGGGTTTCCACCTGCGGCTGGGTCTACAGCACGGCCGACCGCGGCGACAACTGGACCCGCTTCAAAGAGGGATTCAACAACCGCCGCATCCACGACATCGAGCTGGATCCCTGCGACAAGGATTCGCTCTACGCCGGATCGGTCGCCGGTCTGTACCACACCCAGGACGGTGGAAAGAGCTGGTACCTGATCTCCGACGACTCGCTGGTGGTGAACACCATCGCCCTCCATCCGCAGCGCCCGAACCGGGTGATCCTCGGCGTGGAAGGGGACGGCGTCTACGTCTCCGACAACAACGCCAGGAGCTTCAAGCGCTCCTGTGATGGATTGCGCAACCTGACCATCACCAGCATCGCAGCTGATCCACTCACACCGAAACTCGTTCTGGCGTCCGTGGCCTTCGGCGGCGCATCGAACGGAATCTACGCGTCGGAAGACTCCGGAACGAGCTGGAAGAAGCTCCCGGCCAACGAGCTGCCGCCGGTGCTGTCGCTGCTGGTGACCGAGGATCCCGAGATCCGGTTGCTGGCCGGAACGGAGCGCGGTTTTTTCTGGAGCACCGATGGGACGCAGTGGAATCAGGCAGCGCCCAGCAACTTTCCGATCCGCGTCGACAAGGTTCTCCGCCTGAACAAGCTCCGCTACTTCGCCGCAACCTCGGAGGGCGTTTTCACCAGCCGCGACTCCGGTCGTAACTGGTACCGCCTGGCCGGCGCCGACGTCCGCGCGGTGGACATCGCGTTCGGATCCCTCGGCGACAAGCGCTCGCTGTTCGCGCTGACCACAGGCGGCGTGACCGTATTCGACGGCGCGCAGTGGACTCCCCTGGTCGGAGCTCCGACCAAGGGCCGCACCATCGCAGTCCGCGGCGAGGGCGCAGCGCAGGTTGTGATGGTCGCCGGCGTTCAAGGCGTCAAGGCCGGCACCATCTCCCCCGAGCGGCACTGGCAGGAACGGGAAGCGCCTGACGCGCAGTTCTCCGCGGTGTTCGGCGGGTCGCGCAGCACCGACCAATTCGTCTTCCTGACCTCGCGGCAACAGCACGAAGTTCTGGTCGCCGAGCCCAACGCTACCGGGTGGCGCTCGTTCCCGCTCCCCTCCCGCACCGCCGAAGTCACCTCCATCGCCCTCGATCCCTTCCGCAAAGACCGCCTCTACGTAGGCACCCTCGGCGAAGGCATCTTCATCTACGAAGGGCTCTCGCAGCGGTACGAGTCGGAGAAGAAAGCAGCGGCGGGCGCGGCGCTGGCGGTCGGAACGCAGTAGCCGCATCTTTCGAGATGCTCGCGGCACCGCCGCGCGACGACCAGACTCGTTTCCGCGCGCTCGCACCGAGATCGATTCGAGACGCATTCGTTCGGTCTCGGCGTCGGTGTCGGCCTCGAACGTTTCGTCACCCTCAGAGCTCGTAAGAAGACATCCCCAACCGTCATCCTGAGCCGCGCAGACGGCGAAGGATCTGCAACGACGCAGCTGTCGACCAGCATCCTCGTGATTGCAGATCCTTCGCTTCCCGCCCGCCACCCACGCCGCTCAGGATGACGGTTGGGGCGTGTTGCGCGGTTACCACTCTTCCGATAGGTCCCGCCACTGAGGGTTGACGGACTTGATCAGCGCGATCTTTTTTGCTCTTGTCCAGCCCTTCAACTGCTTCTCTCGAGCGATCGCCTGCGTTGCGTAATCAAACGTCGCAAAATAGACAAGTTGATAAACCTGATAACGCGAGGTGAATTCGGCGATCCCTGCTTTGTGCTCTCCAACCCGGCGCCGGAGGTTGTTGGTCATGCCGATGTAGAGCGTCATGGAACGATTCGACATGATGTAAGCAGAAAAGGATCTTCGCGTTCCGTCTGACCTCCACATCGCTCTTTGAGACGGCACCATCATGCGAGCGACAACATCGGTTCACGCTGCGTCCGGCGCAATCCCCAAACCGTCATCCTTACTGGCGTGGGTGGCCGATGCGCCGATGATGGGGTGAAGAACGATCTCGTCATCCGCCGCGCAGACGGCGAAGGATCTGCAACGACGCAGCTGTCGACCAGCATCCTCGTGATTGCAGATCCTTCGCTTCCCGCCCGCCACCCACGCCTGCTCAGGATGACGGTTGGGGATGTCTTTTATTAGCTCTGAGGCTGGCGATCAGCCAACTATCGCTTCACCACCGGATCAAAGTAGCGCACCACCAGCATCCCCACGCCCTTCTGGCCCTGCTCCGATTTCGGATCGGCGGTGAGGACGACCATGATGTTCGGAAGCTTGTTGTCGTAGAGCAGAACCTGCGGAGACTTCAGTTTCCTGGGCGGTCCGAGGGCGGCGCGCAGGTAGGTTTTCTCTTCGTCGAAAGCGCCGTGGGCGTCGTGCAGGATGGTGAAGAGCTCGAAGCGGATCGACTCCAGGCGGTCGCCGCCAAAGACCATGGTCAGCGTCTTGTCGTCGGCGTAGTCGAGCACCAGCTCGCCCGGTTTGTCGCCTTTCTTCGGCTTCCAGCCCTTCGCCTGCAGGACCTTCATCGTCTCGGCGCGCTTCATGCCGATGGACAGGTGGAACGACTCGGGGCGCATCCAGGTGGTCTTGCTTTGCGATGGGAAGGCTGTGGCCAGCCAGAGGGCGACCAACGCGATCATGCCGCTCCCTGCGTGGTGGCCGCGGCCTTCAGCTCCGGATCCCAGCCGACCACCGCGTTGCCCGTTCCGATCACCGTTCCGTAGCCATAGACCTCAGCGGCGTAGTCGGGAAAGTCGAGCGCGGAGAGCATCCAGGCCAGCGAGCCGGCCTTCACCTCGCTCACCGCCATGTCCATGAACTCCGGCAGCACGGCGATCAACTCGCGGGTGCGGCCGCGCCGCATCAGATCGATGACTTTCATGTCCCAGAGATAGCCGCTGTGCTCGTAGACGTGCTCGCGCGACATGTCTTCCGGAATGTCCGGCTCCGCGGTGAAGTGTCGATGGGAGAGTGTGTTCGAGGCGAGGAGCAGGGCGGTGCGGCCGCTGCGCTCGATGGCGCGTTTGGTGGCCTGCCCCAGCTTCACCATCTCCGCCTGACCCATCTCGTTGGAGAAGTAGTAAGGCGAGTTGTTCGAGGAGATGCCCACGATGGGGATGTCCCACTCCGGATTCATCATGTGGCAGGAGACGATGGTGCCGTAGTCGACGCGGAAGTTCGGATTCCGCATCATCTTCGTGATCAGCCCGTCGCTCCGCCCTTCCTCGGCGATCAACTCGGCCAGCTCGACATCGACCTTGATGTCGTATTGATAGCGAAAGAGGTTCGGGAAGATCGGATCGACCGACAGCCCGTGGAACTCTGGAACGCCGAGGAAGTGATGGCCGATCAAGGTCTGCCAGTGCGGCGAATGCACGAGGATCACGTCGGGCTTCTTGGCCAGGAAGTGCTTGCGGGCCCGCTCGTACGCCCAGCGCAGAACTTCCCATCCGCATTCAGACTTGGGTTCGTTCCGCCAGTGGTTCTCGCCGTAGACGATGTGCGGCGGATGCGGCGCGAGCATGCCGCCTGCGATCTTTCCGGGAGTCATGGCGGCATTTTAGACTCTTCACCCTTCAAAGCTTCACGCAGACGTTCTTTGACTCGGTGAAAAAGTTCAGCGACTGGAAGCCGCCTTCACGGCCCACTCCGCTCTCTTTCATTCCGCCGAACGGCACGCGCAGGTCGCGCAGAAGCCAGCAGTTGATCCACACCGTTCCGCTGTCGAGCGCTGCGGCGACGCGATGGGCTCGTTGCAGATCGCGGGTCCACACCGTCGCGGACAGCCCGTAGCGGGTGGAGTTCGCGAAACGAATGGCCTCCGCCTCGCCATCGAACGGCGTGATGGTGACCACCGGCCCGAAGATCTCTTCCTGCAGCACCCGGCAGTCGCACCCCAGTCCGGTGATGATGGTGGGCTCGATGAAGAATCCGGGACCGGGGCGCCGGCGACCGCCGGTGGCGATCGTTCCACCCTCCTGCCGCGCAAGCTCGACATATCCCAGAATCTTCTCGAGATGCGCTTCGCTGATCACGGCGCCGATTTCGGTGGCCTCATCAAGCGGATCGCCAATCCGCAGCTTCCGTGTGGCCTCCACGAATCGCTCGACGAACGGCTCGTAGACCGAGCGTTCCACGAAGATCCGCGAGCCGCACAGGCAGATCTCTCCCTGATTCCAGAAGCTGGAGCGGATGGACGTTGCCATCGCATCTTCGAGATCGGCGTCGGCAAAGATCAGGTTCGGATTCTTCCCTCCCAGCTCCAGCGATAGTTTCTTGAACAGGGGAGCACCGGTTGCCGCGACGCGCGCGCCGGTCACGGTTCCCCCGGTGAACGAAATCAGCGGGACATCGGGATGGGCCACGATGGCCTGGCCTGCTTTTGCGCCGAGGCCGTGAACGAGATTGATCACCCCGGGAGGAATGCCCGCTTCGATCGACAACTCTCCAAGCCGGTTCGCCGTCAGCGGCGTCAGTTCGCTCGGTTTCGCCACGCAGCTGTTTCCTGCCGCGATGGCCGGCGCGATCTTCCAGGAGAGCAGGTAGAGCGGCAGGTTCCACGGCGAGATCAGTCCGGCCACGCCCATCGGATGGCGGAGCGTGTAGTTGAGCGCGACGTCATCGGTGACATGCGCTTCTGAATTCTGATGAAGGATGGCGGTGCCGAAAAAGCGAAAGTTCGCCACGGCCCGGGGGATGTCCAGCCGTTTCGCCAGCGAGAGTGTCTTCCCGCTGTCGACCGACTCGAGGTGCGCAAGGTCGTCGAGATTTTTCTCGATGAGATCAGCGAGTCTCAGCAGAAGACGTGATCGTTCGGTCGCTGGCGTTTTTCTCCAACCGTCGAAGGCGGCGCCAGCAGCGGTCACCGCATCGGCGACATCCGCAGCATCGCTATCGGGAATTCGGGCGATGACCTCGCCGGTCGCTGGATTCAGATCATCGAGAAACCCGTTCGCACGCGGCCCGGCGAAGCGTCCGTTGATGAAGTTGCCGATCGTTCCGGACGCGATTTCGCCTGGAAGAGAAAGCATCCCGTGCTTCATCGGAGTTTCACCGGCTGCGACGAGATCGGTTTGCTTTTCGGAGCGCCTCGCTCATCGCGGACCTGATTCATCGAATGGTCACCGGCCCGTCGCTTCCTTCCATCGCGAACTCTTCCGGCTCAAAGTCCCAGCGGTCGATGTCGGGATCCCAGGAGTCCCACGGCACGATGCCTTCTGCGCGAGACCTCAGTGCCGGAGGAATGACTTCGGGAACGATGAACGCTTTCTGCCGGCGCAGCTTGTAGGGATTGCGGAACTCGAATCCGAGGACGCCAAGGATGTAGCGCGCGATGTACCAGGTGGCCTGCGGGTTCCAGCCGTGCGCAATCTTCACCACCACGCCCAGCCCATCGGGATACTCCGGATGTTCGATGGCCAGACCAAGCAATCCGTCCGCGCCTTCTTTGGCGATGACGCGGCCGCCGCAGGCTTTGAGGATCGTCGAGTCGAGGCGGTTGAAGCCGCCGATGAGATCGGGATGATCGACCATGGCGCCCCAGATCCAGTCGCGATCGCGCTCGGTGACCAGGTTGGCGAAGAGGCGCGTGAGATCGGTGACGGTCATGCTCACCGTGGGCAGGCCGCATCCGTCCTTGGCGATCACGCCCGGCTTCCACTCCGGCCCCAGGACGCGCTGCATGGTGCCGAGGTACTCCTGAAAAAAGGGATGGTGGGGCCAGACGTAACCGACGCGCGACCAGCCTTTGAGGCGGCAGCCGCGCAGGATCGCGGCGTGCTCGCCGGAGCAGCAGTGATACCAGCGTCTCGGCCGCCGCACCTGCCGTCCGAACTGCACCAGCGGTACATCGAGCGGCGTCTGCATCAGGCCCCACTCGGAGGGTTTGAGGATGGAGCGGGCCACGCGGACATGCTCGACGTCGCCATTGTGAGAAGCCACCGAGATGGCCTGCTGCTCCGGATTGAGGCCGCGCGCGAACACGTCGGCGAAGACTTTCATCATCAGCGGCTTGACCATCGAGCGTCCGTAGACCTCGACGTTGCCACCGAAGGAATGGAGAACGTTGCGGCCGGAGACCCATGACACCGCGCCGTGGATGGTGTTCTCAGCGATTCCGTTCCGCCGGTACTCCACGAGCGGCTGCCAGTTCGGCATGGCCCTGGCGAAGTTCGGTGCAGCGGTTTCGTCGAAGGGCACGGGGAGATTGTAGAGCCGGCACGGCCGGCGGCGCTGGTTGCCCAAGGCTCCGCCAGGATCACGCTCCAAGACGTTCTGCCTCGCGCGCCGATGCTGAGGAAGCCGCGGAGCGGCGGAATCTAGGTAGCCCAGCGCGTCAGCGCTGGGTTTCAGGACGCGAAGCTCAGGAAGCCGCGGAGCGGCGACATCGCTCCCGGGAGCCGCTCAACCGTCCCTTCGGGACTCGCCTTTCTCGGTCCCGCTCTACAAACTCACACCTGCGACGATGCAGATCCTTCGCCGTCTTCGCGGCTTCCAGGAAACCGTCGAGCGCCGTGCTCTTCCATCGAGAGTCCTTCTCCCCGCGCACGGGGAGAAGGTGCCGAAGGCAGATGAGGGGCGTTCACTCGACGAAGCAGGACCCCTCATCCCCGATCGAGCGTCCTTCTCCCCGCACACGGGGAGAAGGTCCGCGAAGCGGGGATGAGGGGTCCTGCTTCGTCGAGTGAACGCCCCTCATCTGCCTTCGGCACCTTCTCCCCGTGCGCCGGGAGAA
>JBKJQB010000101.1:0-7270 GCA_046594105.1 Thermoanaerobaculia bacterium | reverse complement strand
GCGGAAGCTGGTGGCCACTGCCCGCAGGGCCACGGCGGTTCCCTCCGACCCGGGAGGCAGAGTCGCTGTGGCCTGCCACAGGTTCGTGCCGGCCACTCTCGCGGCAGGAATCGCGGTGGTGGAGTCCCCGATGAGCACTCCGACCGACACCACATCGTTGTCGACGCTGGAAGGCACCGCGCTGACGCGAACCTTCGCCGCGTACGACGAAGGAAAGAGTGCTCCCGGTGAGGGACAGACCCACGTCACCGACGGGCCGAGAGGATCGTAGACGGGACGAATCCTCAGCGGAATCGCTGCAGAACTGGCGATGCGGCCCTCGTAGTCGGAGGCGAAAACGATCATCAACTTGTTCACGATGGCGCTGCCGTCCACGCGAGGCACCGGCACATCGGCCTTCCACCCGTTCGGCACTGAAGCATCGATCTGCAACGGAATTCGCGCGCCGCCGTCGATGGTGGCCCAGGCGGAGGCGACGCCGACCTCCGCGTCGATGGCAGTGATGCGGATGGGGATGGTCACGGTGGAGCTCACGTCGTACGGCGCGTCCGCCGAGGTGGGGGAGATTACCGAGATCACGGGAGGATTCGGGTCGACGAGCACGCTCACGCTCTTCTGTTGGGTGACTGCGTGGGCCGCGTAGTTGTCGTCGGCGCGGAGCGTGAGCTGGATGGTCGTCCCGCTGGGCGTGTCGCGGGTCGTGGCAACGGTGAAGGAGCGGGAGGTCGTGCTGCCGGCAATCAATGGTGCGTTCGACGTCAGCGTTCCGAGCGAGGTCGTGAGCGTCAGCGCGGAGACAGAGAGGTCGTCGGTTGCCGCAGCATCGATGGTGAAGGCACGGCCGGCGTATGCGGAGAGCGGCGTTACGTCGAAGCGCGTGATCGCGGGCGGCGCGTTGGCCTGGACGGTCCAGGCAATCGGGGTGGTGATGGCGGTGCGACCGGCGCGATCGGTCACTGATGCGGCGAACGTCGCCGGTCCGATTCGAGCATCGGGTGGAAGCATCAGCGCCGCGGGCGCGCCAGCGACAGCAAGCGGGTACGACGGGAGAGACATCGGCGGCTGCGTCGCAACATCCAGATTGAATCGGATCTCGCCCACCCCCGCCGTTGAGGCAGCGGTGACCAGAAGCGGGATGCTGCTGTTCTGGATCACCGCGCTCCCTGCGGCGACACTGCTGGTGACGGCGATGGTCGGCAGATCCGTGGGCTGGAGCACCACCGCAGTTGGATCGATGGCTGGCACGCTGAGCACCCGGTACTGCGTATCGAAGCGAAGCAATGCGCGCGGCCCGGCGACCAGGCGGTCGAAGGTCAGCGGGCCATTGGCGCTGGAGAGCGGTGTGGCGCGGGCCAGATGCGCGTTCGCGGAGTAGAGGTCGTCGTAACCGGAAACCGTGAGCCCACCGATGGGATCTCCCGGCTTTCTGACGAAGATCGTTCCGGCTCCTCCATCGAGATAGGTCGCACCCACGCTGGTGCCGTTGCGCCCTCCTTTGCTTTGGAGCTCAACCCGCTCATCGGGAACCTCCAGTTTTTCCGACGCGGTGATGGAAATTCGCCCGCCGCCCGCTCCGCGCGCGGAATTCATGGCGCCATCGTCGTCCCCGCCGTTCGCAGTGATGCGCGTGGCCGGGCCGGTGATGAGCGATCGCGCGCTGAGGAGCACGCTGCCGCCGGAGCCGGCACCGGCGCGAGGTGCCAGTCCGCTCTCCCCATCGGCCCGGATGGCCCCAGCGATGACAAATCGCCCGAGGTCTGCATCGAGTCCCGTCGACAGCAGAGCGATCGCGCCGCCGCCCCTTCCACCTTCGCTCGTCCCGTCCGCATTGCCAGAGCCACCCGATCCGAATTCGACCGGCTGCGCGATCGAGCCGTAGGTCGCGTTCGTCGATCCGCTCCCGTCGGCGCCGGCGCCACCGTACGATCCTGAGGCACCGCCCGTCGCTCCGCCGGCGGTCGACCCGCCGGCGGTCACACCGGCTGCCGAGTCATTTCGAATCGCGCCGCTTTCGCTGAGGCGCCAACCTCCGGCGTAACCTTTTCCGGTCAGATCAATTGAGGATCCACCTTCGACGAACAGGTGATCCCTCAAGGTCAGCGCGAGGGCGACCCGATCGCGGTTTCCCACGGTGGCACCGTCGAGAACGATGAGATCCTGCAGGGTGACCGGCGCGTCGACGTACAGGTGGGTGGAGACGCCGCTCACCACCACCGTCCTGCCCTCATACGTGGACTTGTTGGCCGCGTTGATCGCCCCGTCGCCGGTGACGTTCACGATTCCAGCGGCGCCGCCTGCAAGGTCGAGGTTGATCGGAAGCGTCTGGGTGTGCGTCGGGTCGGCGTCCTGCACGGTGGCCGTGATGACGAACGGGCCGCCGGGCGCGGCAAATGTCACCGTCCGTTCAAACGCATCGCTTCCTCCGTTCGGCGCGGTCACCGCATCGGGCTGCAGCGAGAAGGCAGGACTGCTGAACGCGACGGACACGATCCCGCGATCGTCCGTGGCCTTGACGCGGAGCTTGAGCGTCACCGTCTGGCCGGCGGGGACAGCGGCTCCGTCCAGCGGTGTCAGCCACTGCGCGACGGGGATGCTGCCGTCGTTGACGCTCTTGTAGATGACCTCCGTCGCCGCGGAAGCTTTGTTGCCATGAAGGTCGGAGGCTGTCGCCAGAATGCGGACCCGCGTATCCGTCACCTTCGCTGACGCCCGAGCGGTGGTGGTGAATGTCCAGGTCTTCGAAGCAGCGTCGAACGTCCCGCTGACGAGCGTGACGATCTGGTTGTCGTACGTGATCACGACCTGCCCGATTCGAGTCTCCAGATCGGTGACCCTGACTGAGATCGGATAGGAGTCGCCCGCCTGGAAGAGCGCGTTCTCCGCCGGGGTCATCGAGAGGATCTGTGGCGCAGTGGTGTCGGTCAGCAGAGCGATGTCGGCGGTTGCCGCGTCGGAAGCGCGCTGGTCTGAATCCTTCACGACAACGGTGACGCGAATGGGCGCTCCTTCGAGCAGATCGGCCGGGAGGTCGATCCCGAACGTCGCTTTCGGCCATGGCACCGCGGCACTGCTGCGGGTGATCTGCTGATTGAGGCCGGGGCGCACCGACGTCGCTGTCAGGCGGTAGTCGGTTCCGTCGCGGCGCTTTCCGACGGCATCCAGCGTTGCGGTGACCGCCGTTCCCTCATCATCGAAACTCACCAGTGCATCGACGTGCGCTCCGAGGTACGCAGCGGCTGGCATGACGGAGAGGGTGACGTTGCGCGGCGGGAGATTGGGCGCGAGATCGAACGTCATGGAGGTCAGGTCGCTGGTGTTGAAGGAGAGATCGGTCGCGCTGGCCTTGAGCGTGAAGCGCGTGCCGGTGGCCATCACGTGGGGGGCCGCGAAGGCGTAACCCCACGGCGCGGCGAAGGCGCGGCCGACCACACGATCGGGGCCGATGCCGTCGGACACCAGCCAGTCGACATACTGGATGTCTCTCGAAGGGGTGGTCGTCCCTTCATCGTTGATCGTGGCGGTCGCCGTGTAAGCGATGTCGGAGACCAGTGGAGCGCCTGCAGCCACGGGAGACCCGATGGTGACCACGGGCCGGATCCGATCGAACGAGAAGTAATCGAACGACTGCGCCTCCTTCTGGATGTTCGGCGGCTGCTGGTTATCGCGGACGCCTGAAACGGTCACGCGGTAAAACGAAGATGGCTGGATCCGAACGCCGATCGGTGCGATCACCAGCGTGGAGAGATCGGCCGGGTCGAGATACGGATTGGCGATGGAGAGTAAAGAAATGACGATGCCGCGATAGCCGTCCAGCTGCTCGACCTTGGCCAGGCCACCGCCGCCGCTGGCAAACGAAGAGAGGTCGATGCCTTTGTTGAACTTCAGCCGGAAGGTCGCCCCATCCCCCAGCGGAATGTCGGTGGCCGGTTCGATGCGGATGACTCTCGGCTCGGTGTAGTTGACGGTGGTGAAGCTGCTGGTGATGGGAGCCCGCAGCCTGTGGCCGCTGCCATCGGTGACGGCGACGCCGATCAGAAGGCGATAGAGGATGTTGCTGCGCAACGGGGCGGACGGCGAGAGGCGGACGCGAAACTGCCCGTTGACGGTCTCCGTGGCGATCGCGCAGACCACCGCGACGTTCGTGTCGGTGGCGATCAACTGCACGCTCCCGCCATTCACACTGGCCACGTTCAACGGCTCGCTGAAGGTCACCAGCACCGGCGACGTCGGCGCAACCGTGTTGGCGTTGTTGGGCGGGTCGATGGCCATGACCTCCGGCGGCGTCGCATCGAGCCGGCGCCGCGGCATGGTGACGGAGGAGGTCCCATCCGCGATCGCTGTCTCCTCAATCAAGGCGCCCACGGTGACTTCGTCCGGCCCCAGCATGGTCAGGCTCACACGCGTGCTGCTCACCGCGACTCCGCGAAACAGGTAGTGTCCCGTGGCATCGGTGCGCGAATCGAGATGGAGACCACCGGCGAGAGAGGGACTGGAAGCATCCAGCAGCACGCGCGTCCCCACCGACGGTCCTCCTCCCTCTGCGTCGACGTAGCCGTCCATCGTTGCGCGGCTGCCGAGCCGCAGCCCGAGGACCAGTGGGACCGAGTGGCTGGCCAGGGTGCCGCTGGCCGACGCCGACATCGCGCCGGAGGTCACCTGAGCGCTGACCGGTCCGAGAGGAAGGTCGAAGATTTCCGCGACACCGCTCCCGTCGAGATAAATCGTCGCGTTTCTTCCAGCGGCCGTCACGGTCACTCGCGCTCCGTTGACGATCGAAGGGTCATCCGCAGTGACCTGGACGCGAACGCTGCCCGAGGTGGGAAGAACCAGGGCGACCGCCGCGGCGTAGGAGCCCGTCGCGAAGAGGCCGCTGGCGCGCACGATTCGTTCCCCCCCTCCGAGCTCCTTTGCTTCGATCGTGTATCCGCTGTTTGCGAACATCCTGGCAAACGAAGCCTCGGTCCCGGCGACCTGCGCTTCCCGCGAGTATCCAGCCTGCGTCACCTTGATGTCTGCCAGCGGAACCAGGACCCCGTTGGAGAGCCCGCGATCATCAGGCAGGTACACGCGGACGGCCAACGTAGCGGTCCTGTCGAACTGCAGACGGAGGTCGCTGATCTGCTGGATGGTCTTGCTGATGACCAGGTTGCCGGGGGTCCGAACTCGCCGCCCCGTCTCCAGATCGATCGCCTCCAACGCAAACGTTCCCTCGGGGACGCCACTGAAGCGGAAGTCGCCCGCGACTCCGGTCGAGGCGATGGCATTCATGGAAGTCGCCGTCAGGAAGACGGGAGATCCGCGTACCGGCGGCGTCGACGCCAGATCGCCGTCGACCACGATCCCGGACACGATTCCCAACAGATTGAGAGTGACCTGCTGTTGCGCGGTCGCATTCGCCGCGACCGGAAACGTGCCGCTGCTGCCGGCACGCCCTACCTTCTTCGAGGTCGCGCGGAGGGAGTAATCGCCTCCCGACGGAACACTGGCAAAGTACGCCACACCGTTCGCATCGGAGTTCCCGAAGTCGAACGCGAACCCTCCGCGAAGCAAGGTGACCTCGGCGTTGACGACGCGTGCGTATGCCGTATCGGAATCGACGACCGTCACGCTCACCGAGCCTCTGCCTGCACTTCCGATCACGATCCGCTGTCCGAGCTGGTGATCGTTTTCGAAGCCAATGGTGCCTTGCCAGTCGCCTCGCTCCTCCTGCCGGATGGGTGACGAGGCCGAGACGCGGATCGGTCCTGCGAACACATTGTTGATCTGGAACCCGCCGCTCTGATCGGCGATCAATGGATCCGCCGCCGATCCGAACTTCTGGTAGGGCCAGCTCAGGCCAACGGCCCAATAGCGTGCCAGCGGGACGGCCGCGCCGGTGCTGTCCACGATCACTCCTCCGACATTCGCCTGCTGCCGCAGGATCACCGTCAGTCCCGGCACCGGTCCACCGCCCGGCGGCGTCGATCCCTCCGCGTAGCCCTGCCGGGCGATGCCATCGCGAGTCACCGTGGCCACAGCGCGGAACGTCTGGTTTCCCGCGACGGAGGAGAAACGGAAGGAGCCGTCGAGCCCTGTGGTCACGCTCCCCAGTTTCGCCACGCTGCTGAGCAACTCCACCGTCGCCCCCGGCACCGCCCTCTGTCCGTCGTAAGCCAGAACGCGGCCGGTGACATCTCCAGCAGCGGCGAGTTTGAGATCGACCGCGCGCGCGTCGCCCTCGAAGGCCACCGGCTGGGCGACCGCCGCATATCCGGAGGGATGGTCGACAGTTTCCACCAGGATCGTTTCGCCCGCGGGAAGGAACGCGAGATTGGCCACACCGGTTCCCGGATCCGTGGCCACGCCGGGACGCTGCGCGGTGACCAGTCCCTGCTCCGCATCGCTCCACACTCGGAACGACGCCGCGATCAGCCCCTGCGCGCTGTCGTACTCCTCGGCGCAGGTAGTCACCCCTTGTGGGCAGGGCTTTCGGATCAGGATGCGCGCCTGCACGCTTCCCTGACCGGGAAGACGGAGGTCGAGAACCGAGAGCTGCCCGTCGAAATCGGCGTGCATCGTTCCGCGCACGACCTGATCCCCGAAACGCGCGTCGCGGCCATTGGGAACGGCCCAGACATCGACGGACTGCGGAACGCTGACTGCGAGATCGTAGACACCACCACCCCTCTCCACGAACTCGCGCGCCGGGAAACCAGGCCAGAGCACTCGATACGCGGTCACCGCCTGGCCAGTGGCCGCGGTGAGGCGAACGCGCAGCGTCGCCGTTCCCTGCGGCGCCGTGGTCACGAGCAGGAGCGGCAGATTGAACGCGGACGATCCGCCGGTGAGTGTGGGCAACGAGAAACTGCCGCTGCGGCCCGCTGCCGGATCGAACACGTTGACCGCCTTCCTGTCGCTCAAGGTGCGAGGAACACCGCTGCAGGTGTAGCGGCCTTGCCCATCGGCGAAGACGGGCGCCAGTCCGCGGACCGTCACCACGGCGCCCGGCACCAGCAGGTCGCGGGTGCGATCGGCCGGCGCGGTGGGATCGTCGCGAGTCACGATTCCGGTGATGGTGACGAAGGCGTTCGCGCTCGCCGCGGTGGGCACGTCGAGCACCAGCGTCTGTTCCACGGTGGTGTCCGGCTTGAGGTCGAGATCCACGCCGGCGCTCTGGCGGGTGATCCCGAACTCGGAGGCCAGGATCGACACGAAGCCGGCCGGCACGTTGCGAAATTCGAATCGGCCGTCGATCCCGGTGATCCCGTCGACCAGGCCGTAGCCCTGCGTG
>JBKJQB010000091.1:0-4658 GCA_046594105.1 Thermoanaerobaculia bacterium | reverse complement strand
CAAGCCAGTCCATCACCGACCCGACCGCTACTTCGCCGGATTCCCGGGCTTGTGAACAAGCGCGAACAATTCGCCGGCGATTCTCTCCACGGCGTCACGCACCGACCCGTCGAGCACTTGCTTCTACACGTTGAGTGTCGTATCGACGTTGGCGTGACCCATTCCGGCCGACGTCCGGGTCGAGCTGGGCTTGATCCGCTTCGGTGGACATCTTCCGAAAGGTGGATACGATGTCCGGCATGGCGAAAGACGCACTGGGCCGGCGAGCCCGGCGGCAGTTCTCTGACGAGTTCAAAGAAGGGGCCGTACGATTGGTCCTGGACGAAGGCAAGACGGTGGGCGGCGTCGCCCGCGAGCTCGATCTCACGGCCTCCGCGCTGGGTCTGTGGGTCCAGCAGGCCCGGGCCGAGCGAACGAAGGGCAAGAGCGGGCTGATGAAAGAAGAGCGCGAGGAGCTGACCCGGCTGCGGAAGGAGAATCGCGAGCTCCGGATCGAGCGCGACCTGTTAAAAAAAGTCTCGGCCCTCTTCGCCAGGCACCAGGCGTAGCCTTCGCGACGATCGACGCGGAGAGGGCCCACCTTCCGGTACGGACACTCTGTCGGCTGTTCGGCGTCTCGCCGAGCGGGTGGTACGCCTGGCGCACCCGACCAGAATCGCCACGGGCGCAGGAAGATCGTCGGTTGAAAGTTCTCGTGCACGCCTCGTTCACGGGCGGCCGCGGGTATTACGGCAGCCCGCGGATCTACGATGACTTCGTCGAATGGAAGGAACCGATCAGCCGCAAGCGGATCATTCGGCTGATGCAGGAGGACGGCCTGAAAGCGCGGGTGCGCAAGCGGTACAAGGGCACGACGATGAGCGATCACGACCAGCCGGTGGCCGACAATCTGCTGCAGCAGGAGTTCACGGCCGAGCGGCCGAATCAGCGCTGGGTGGGCGACACCAGCGAGTTGCGGATCGGCGAGAACGGCAAGGCCTACCTCGCCGTAGTCCTCGATCTGTTCGTCGTGGGCTGGGCGGTCAGCGCGGTGAACGATCGGCACCTGACGATCAAAGCCCTCGATATGGCGGTGAAGCGGCGCTGCCCCGCGGCCGGCTTACTTCACCATTCGGATCAAGGGTCGACCTACGCGAGTGAGGACTACCAGGCGGTGCTCGAGGCGCACGGCATCACCTGCAGTATGAGCCGCCGCGGCAATTGCTACGATAACGCCGTGATGGAAGCGTTCTTCTCGACGGTCAAGAACGAGGTCGGGGAACGGTACCAAAGCCACGGGGAGGCGAAGGGCCAGTTGTTCGACTACATCGAAGTGTTCTATAACCAGCGTCGCCGGCACTCGTCAGCCGGTCGAATGAGTCCGGCAGCGTTCGAACGAAAGATGACTCAAGCCGCGTAGTTAAACCGTCCACCGGATCGGATCAAGCACAGGCCACGACCCCGGTCCGGCAACGACAGGCGAGTGGGAACCATCGGAGCGCCTTCCACCTCATCCGTTACTCGCCGCCGGCGCCCACGAAGCGATCCATCTCACCGGACGCGAGGAGGAGATCAACGTTCTTCGATCGAGCTGGGAGCGCACCGTTCGAGGACAGCAGCAGATCACGGTCGTCACGGGCGAGCCGGGCGTCGGAAAGACGCGACTTGCCGTGGAATTTGCGCGGTCGATTTCCAGACACGCCACGGTGCTCGTCGGACGGTGCGACCGCGAGGCGCTCGTGGCCTATGCGCCGTGGGCGGCGATTCTCCAATGGATGATTCGGACTACGCCAGCGGAGGCGTTGCGGCGGCATCTCGCGGGGGTCGAAGCCGCAAGCGAGCTGGCGCACATCGTCCCGGAGATCACGTCGCGAATTCACATCGGCGACGCACCGGGTTCGGCCACGCCCGACGGCCGCCGCTACCGCCTGTTCGAGGCCGCATCGCAACTGCTTGCGGCCGCGTCACGAAATGCACCGATCCTCCTGGTGATCGACGACCTGCACTGGGCCGACCGCGGCTCCTTGTTGCTCCTGCGACACATCATCCGCTCCACGCGCGAGGCGGCCATCTACGTTCTGATCACGCATCGGAATGATGTGCCTGAATGGTCGTCGGAGTTTCGCGACCTGGTCGAGTCGCTGCGCAGAGAACACACGCCCACCCGAATCGCCCTGCATCGCCTCTCGGACGACGACGTCCACCACATGATCGAGGAATGGATCGACCGTGACTCCCCTCTGTCGCTCACCGAGTTGGTGGCGAGACACACCGAAGGCAACCCGCTGTTCATCGTCGAGATGTTGAAGCATCTCGACGAGACAGGAGCGCTCCCGCTTCGCCCGGAGTGGCACGGGCCCCTCACGCTGGCGGACATCGGTCTTCCGGAAGGAATTCGTCAACTGATCGGACGCCGGCTGGAGCGACTAGACCGCACGACACAGCGACTTCTCACCATGGCGGCGGTCATGGGACGCGAATTCAGGCTGTCGATGATCGAGGCACTCGTGGATCTCGGTGAGGATGTCGTGTTGGACGCCATGGACGAAGCCCTCACCGCCGGCATCGTGGCCGAGGAGGCTGATGCACCGGGCAACTTCTCATTCACGCACTCGCTGATCCGAGAGGCGCTGTATACCAGCATCACCGCCGCTCGCCGCGTGCGCCTCCACCATCGGATTGCGAGCGCACTCGAGCAGCAGTCGTCCTCCCTCGAGCCCCGGATCTCCGAACTCGCATACCACTTTGGACAGGCAGCCGCATACAGGAGCGCGGACAAGGCTGTCGTTTACGCCACTCGAGCCGGAGATCGCGCCGTCGCGACTTTGGCGTTCGAGAACGCGGCGCACTGGTACGCCGTGGCGTTGCGGGCAATGAATTTCGTCGCCTCGAACACGGATGCGAGCGCCACACGATTCGAATTGCACGTCAAACGCGGACGCGGCTTCTTCGCCGTCGGACAGTGGGCATCCGCGAAGAGCGACTTCGAAGCGGCAGCGAGTCTGCTTGATCCCGCCGAGCATGAAAAGCGGGCCGAACTGCTCGTGCGCCTTGCAGAAACCGCGTTCTGGCTGATGGATGTTCCAGCTATCCGGACATTTGCCGGGGAGGCGCAGGTGCTCGCCGACCGCATTCGTCGCAATGATCTCTGGGCCGACGCACAGGCGTGGATGGCCAGCGCCATGGTTTCAGATGGCGACGTCCTGGCCGCGATTCAGATGGACCACAAGGCGCTCGCACGTGCCGGCGGAATTCGTTCGTTCGGCCTCGCTCGAATACCGTTGACGCTTTATTGGGCTGGCCAGGCCGATGCAGCGATCCATCATGGCTTCCAGGCTGTGGAAACCGCCAGGGCATCCGAGGATCCGTCCTTCCTGCTGTATGCACTCCAGCACCTTGGCCTCAGCCTGTCAGGTGCCGGTCGGTTCGACGAAGCGTTGCGGGTGTTCGACGAGGCGCGTGCCTTCGGGAGGAGATGCGGCGCGCTTCCGCTGATGGCGCGAGCCACATCGATGTCCGTAGCGCCCCTGTTGAGTCTTGGGAATCTCGAGGGCGCGATGGCGCGAGCCTTCGAAGCGCGGGAGCTCGCCCATCGCGTCGCGTTCGAACCGCCGCTGGTCAGTGCAGGAATCGATCTACTCATCATCTTTGCCCGCCAACAGGATCCCGGGCGGGCCGAAACGTTGCTGGACGAGACAGCGCAGGCCGTGCAGAAGGCCGCTGGCTGGCATGCATGGAAATGGAGCATGCGACTGTCGCAGGCCCGGGCGGAGTTGGCGCTCGCGCGTCATGCATGGGACGAAGCCGTTCAGGCAGCAACCCATGTGATCGATCAAAGCCGGTCTCGACATCGGCCTAAGTACGAAGCGCTGGGCCTCGTCACCAGAGCTCGAGCAGCGCGTCGGCTTGGCGCTCGCTCGGCGGTGAAAGACGCGCGGGCGGCGGTGGAGGCGGGCCGACGTCTGGCGGATCCGGCAGTCCTCCTCGACTGTTTGATCGTGCTGCTCGAAATCGAGGGAACAGATGCGCTGCGCGACGAGGCACGGCGGGTGGCTCAGAGAATCGTACGAGCGGTCTCGGACGAAACACTGCAATCCGCTTTCCTCACATCAGTTGGCAACAAAGCGCCTCGCATCGTGGCGACGTGATGAGCTGCGGACGTCAGGTCGCTTGATCAGGCGGGTCGAGCCGCGTGTTGCCGACCCAACCAGAGACCGTCTCGCCGGAGGTGGGTTCCGTCGTCTCGTTCAACTGATGATTCTCGAGCTGAGGTCACCTGCATAGGGACGACGTGCTATGCTCCCGACCTCAACAACAGTTCTGATGCCCGAGCGACGTTCGGCGTCCCCGAACACGCGTCAGGCCCAAGAAGCTCTCGGCCGATGGTGAGCCGGTTCGAGCGGAGGACGAGATGATCCGGATGCACAGGATGGTGGGAGTGACGGCAGTCCTGGTGGCCGGGCTCTCCGTCGCCGGTGCGACCCCGGCGGCGGCGCAGGGCCAGTTCGTGACGGTCGACTATATGAAGGTCTCCCCGGGCCAGGAGGACGCATACCTGCAGGTTGAGCAGAAGATGTGGAAACCGATCCACGAGGCCCGGGTGAAGGCCGGTAACGCGCTGGGGTGGTATCTGTACCAGGTGTTCTCACCAAGCGGCACCCTGGCCGATCACAACTTCG
>JBKJQB010000067.1:0-4576 GCA_046594105.1 Thermoanaerobaculia bacterium | reverse complement strand
CGGCCATATCACCGCGCTGCGGCAGTCGAAAGGCTGGTAGCGAGGGCCGGCCAGCAGGGGCGCAGACGGGAGTGTCTGTGCCCACAGCTGTCCAACTTAAGCTTTGTAACCCCTTCTCTCTGTTCGTAAGTGAGTTGAGATCACCGGTGACCGCACCGCAGGTAGAGAAGAGTTCCCTCCGGCGGATTTCAGCCGGCGCAGCCGGCGAGAGACTGTAGCCCCCGGCGTCAGCCGGGGGAAACCGAGAACTCACGATTCGCGAGCCCGCTTCAGCGGGCGACAGAACAGCGGATGGACTCCTCGGTGGTTCGCCAGATGACGCGGACCCCTTCTGTCGCCCGCTGAAGCGGGCTTCGCTGCATTGGTCGCTCCGTTCCCCCGGCTGAAGCCGGGGGCTACAGTCTTCTGCCGGCTTCGCCGGCTCCACCCAGGCCCTCGATGCACTGCATCGGAGAACGGCCGGCTCCACCCAGGCCCTCGATGCACTGCATCGGAGAACGCGCGCCGTAGGACCACAGTGTCCGTCCCCCACCATTTGTTCCAAACGCGGCGGTCTGTTTCATCCGAGGTGCGCCGTACAATCCCGGCATGCAGTACGAGGAGTTCATGCGGCGCGCTCTCGATCTCGCTGCGAAAGGGCGCTACTCGGTGAGCCCCAATCCGATGGTGGGATGCGTGATCGTGCGCGATGGCGCGGTCATCGGCGAGGGCTTTCACCAGCGCGCCGGCGAACCACATGCGGAGGTCATGGCCCTGCGCTCCTGCGCGAACGCCCGCGGCGCAACGATGGTGGTGACTCTCGAGCCGTGCTCGCATCATGGCCGCACCCCGCCGTGTACGGAGGCCATCGTCGCCGCCGGGATTGCCCACGTGGTGTTCGCCACCCCCGATCCCCACGACCCGGCCGCGGGAGGGACCGCCAGGCTGGCCGCTGCAGGCGTGACCACATCCGGGGGAGTGTTGGACGCCGAAGCGCGCGCCCTGAACGAGAAGTTTCTGTACGCAGTCAGCGAGCAGCGTCCCTTTGTCCTCTTGAAGGCCGGCGTCACGCTCGACGGAAAGCTGGCCACTGCCACCGGCGACAGCCGCTGGATCACTTCCGCAGAATCGCAAAAAGCCAGCCTGGCCCTTCGCGAGGAGTACGACGCGATTCTGGTCGGCGGCGGCACCATCCTCGCCGACGATCCCCAGCTGACCCGACGCCTCGGCTGGAGCTCCTCGATCCAGCCATGGAAACGCGTCGTGCTCGATCGCAGCCGCGTTGCTCCCGCAGGAGCGAGAGTCTTCACCGACGGGTCCGAGACCGTGCACATCACCGAAGACTTCGATCTCAACGAGCTTCTCTCACGCCTCCACCGCGATCATGGAATCACCTCGCTGCTGGTTGAAGGAGGCTCGGCCATCCATTCGCAATTCCTCGCCCGAGGTCTCTGGCAGAAGATGGTTCTGTTCGTGGCCCCCATGGTCGTGGGAGGCCCCGCCGCTCCCTCGCTTCTGGCCGGCGAGGGCGTCCGCCGGTTGACAGAAGCCCATCGCTTTCGTTTTGATCGCGTGGCCATGACCGGCAGCGATCTGATGATCACTGCTTACCCGCGCTGAAGCCGCAGACGATTCCGGAGCGGATCAAGGCACGACCACCGCATTGCCAGGCAGACCTGCATGTTCACCGGAATCATCCTCAGCAGCGGGATCGTCGAGACGTTCGAGAAACTCGAATGGGGAGCCCGGCTGCGCATTCAGAACGCATCTCCTGATTCCTTCGACCGGGGAGAGAGCGTCTCCGTCAACGGAGTCTGCCTGACCGCCCTCCCGGAGGGCCCCGGCTCGTTCCTGGCGGATGTTTCCAACGAGACCCTCAGCCGCACAACCCTCGGATCACTCGCTGCGAACACGCGCGTCAACGTGGAGCGCGCACTGGCCATGGGCGACCGCCTGGGAGGTCACCTCGTTCAGGGGCATGTCGATACCGTCGGCACGCTCATCGCCATCACCAGTGAGGGCGAGTTTGCCATTCATCGCTGGAGCTTTCCGCCGGAGTATGCGGAACTTCTGGTGAGCAAGGGTTCCGTAGCCGTCGACGGCGTGTCGCTCACGGTGGTCGATCCCGATGCCGCGAGCTTCGGCGCCGCGCTGATTCCGGAGACTCTCCGCCGCACCAGCCTCGGTGACGCCGGGATCGGCGATCAGGTGAACCTCGAGTTCGACATAGTGGCCAAACACGTGCGGCGGCTGGTGATCCCCTACTTGTCCGGGAAACCGGCTTGATCATCTATCGAAAGGGCGCGCATCTCCGCCTGCAGCGTGCCTCGGTGCCCGAACCCCCGTATTGGTCCGCGACCGTCATCTCCCCTTACGGGCCAAAGAGGGCCTCCCCCATCGCCATCGACTACGCGCAGCTCCGCGCCAGCCGCGTGGAGCGAAATGAGGTCAACGTCTCCGACGATGTCCGCGACGAGCTCGAGCGAGCGACCATCCGAACCGCGCTGCACGGTCCGGCACTGATCGAGGCATCCGAATATGCGGAGGTCGTTTTCCGGCGAGGAGAAACGGCTCTGCAGTTCTGTTCCGGACATGAGTGTCCGGCCATTTTTCTGACCTCGACGCGGGGCGCGATCCCTCGCCAGACTTCCGCCGCAGTCACCATCGCCATCGCCGCCTGGCCACTGGAGCTCGATCGGCTGGGAGGGTTGTTTCGCGATGCCGCCGCATCCGGGGCGCGCTGGGGCGTAATCATCCCGGTGATCTATCCCACCACGACCGGCGCAGGAGCGCTGGCCGAGCTGGCCGAGCTCGCCCAGCACGAGGGCGCCTCGTTCTTCACCGGAATCGCCATCGAGCTCGATGCCACAGCGCGGAAAGAACTCGCCGACTCACTGGCAGCCGACCCTGATGACGAGAGCTACGAGATGCTGTTCCACGCTGATCTGGATCCCATTCAGGTTTCCACAGAGCGACACATCGGAGCGCTGGCGGCCGAGATGGGCGCCGATGACTTCCTCGTCCCGCCGGAGTGGGAGAAACGCTCCAACTGGAACGCAGCGGTGCTGCTCACGCTGGCGGCAAACCGCATGCTCTCGCTGAAGCTCGACGTGGAAACCGCAGGAAAGATCGCGCGCTCCGCCCGGATCGTGGCGCAGCTGGACAAACCCATCGAGCGCATCGCCGCGGCCGCCAGCCTCTCCATCGTCGAAGGGCTCGACCGGGTCAGCATCGAGGCGCTGAGCGAATGGCTCGAACGCGGCGATTCTTCATTCGTCGAGCACATCAATAAGCAGTGGAGACTGCGACGAGATGTCCAGGTCTAGGCCGGCACGGCCTCACGGATGAGCTTCACTCAGGATCGGAGCAGGCCAACGGCAGCGGGACCTGCCTGTTTGGGTGCTTCCTTGAACCCGACCGAGTGAGCGGACGATATCAGAATTCACAGAACCGTGTCACTGTTCCCGGCCACGATGCAGAAGCGGACCACCCTCGGCCTGATCGCGGCGGCCCTTCTCTGCGGCCTGTTCGCAGCCGGCTGGCTGATCTGGCGCGATGTGCGCCGCGTGGCCTCGATCGGAACGGCTCACGAGCAGATTCTCGATATCGACGCGCTGGTCACCAAGGTCCGCGACCTGAACCGCCTGGAAACGGCGGCCATGCACGTCGTCCACATCAGCACCATCCACCAGTCCTACGAGATGATCCCCAATGCGTTGGCCGGCGACGAGCTCACCTTCTACGCAGCGGGGGACGTCATTGCCGGCGTCGACCTGTCGCAATTGAAAGCGGAGGACGTCCGGCATGAGGCCGACGGAACGATCGTCCTGCGTCTTCCGCCCCCCCAGATCCTGGTCACCCGCCTCGACAACCGCGAATCGCGCGTGATCACCCGCAAGACCGGCATGCTGCGGCGCGCCGACATCGGCCTGGAAACGCGCGCGCGCCAGAACGCCGAGACCGGCATCCGCACCGAAGCGCTCCAGAAAGGCATCCTCCCCCTCGCCGCCCAGAACGGCGAAATCAAGCTCGCCGCCATCCTCCACACCCTCGGCGCCCAGAAAGTGCGCTTCGAACAGACCCCGAGGGTGCGCACCGGAGGGTGATTGGGCAAAGCCCCCGTCGAAGGCCGTGCTCTTCCATCGAGAGTCCTTCTCCCCGGGCGCGGGGAGAAGGTGCCGAAGGCGGATGAGGGGTGCTCACGCGACCAAGAGCAGGACCCCTCATCCCCGCTTCGCGGACCTTCTCCCCGCTGCGGCGGGGAGAAGGACACTCGTTGGGGAGGCTCGCGTTTCTCACCACCATCGCTGCGCCTCGCGCAGTGCCCCAGCCTAGGAGGCTGCGTGGCAGAACGTCTTGGAGCGTGATCCTGGCGGAGCCTTGGGCAACCAGCGCCGCCGGCCGTGCCGGCCAGCGAAGATCCGCGTGAGGCAGGCGCGATCCGCCGCCATCACCTCGGCCCGCACCTGATCCAGAGAGCCATGCATCGAGCGGTGGCCGCATCGGGCATGACAAAACAGATCGGGCCACACACGCTGCGTCACTCCTTCGCCACACATCTGCTGGAGTCCGGCTCCGACATCCGCACCGTGCAGGA
>JBKJQB010000053.1:0-3039 GCA_046594105.1 Thermoanaerobaculia bacterium | reverse complement strand
CACAGGCGCCACAGCCGGTGCCACGGGTCTCCACGGTGCGCCGTCTTCCCAGAACCGAAGGCTCGTAATAATCGGTCACCACGGCTTCGGGGGCGGTGACCGATTATTACGAGCGTTCGGTTCTGGGAAGACGGCGCACTGTGGAGACCCGTGGCAGCGGCTGTGGCGCCTGTGGCTCCAACGACGCCGTGTATGGATTCGAGAAGCAAACGGTCGGCGCGTATTCGACCTACACCGGCAACATCACCGGCTCTCCCGCGTGACCCAGACGCTGGCCTCCGCGCCAGGCGGGACCGTCGTCACCCAGTACGTGTACGATGCGAACGGCAACCTGACCTCGGTCGCCGATCCGAACGGCAACGTGACCACCTACCTCTACGACGACTTCGGCCGCATGATCCAGCAGACCAGCCCGGTGACCGGAACGACCGTTTACGCATACGACGCCGCGGGCAATCTGACATCGAGCAGCGATGCGAACAGCGCGGTGACCACCAGAGCCTACGATGCGCTCAACCGCATGCTCACCGCCGTCTCCAGCAGGGGCTCCTCGGAAACCGTGAGCTACACCTACGACAACTCCGCCAGCGGATGGTTCGGCCTCGGCCGCGTTTCCACGATGACCGATCCCACCGGCTCCACGACCTATCGCTACGGTCGGCGCGGTGAGCTGCTCGCCGAGGTCAAGACCATTCAGGGGGCGGCGTACACCACGGCGTATCGTTACGACGTCGATGGGAATCGCTCCTCGATGACCTATCCCTCAGGCCGTGTGGTGAATTACGCGTTCGATCAGGCGGACCGCCCGGTGAGCGCCACCAGCGGTGCCACCACCCTGGCATCCGCGGCGACCTATCTTCCCTTCGGACCGCTGACCTCGCTCACGTACGGCAACGGCGCGACGAAGACGATGCGCTACGACAACCGTTACCGCGTCCTGGAGAACAAGCTCACCGGTCCGGCCGGGACCATCGCCGACTACAATTATGGGGAGGATGCTGTTGGCAACATCACCCAGATCCATGATGCCCTCGATCCTGGATGGAATCGTGACTTCGGGTACGACGATTTGAACCGTCTGGTCACGGCGAACACCGGAGCGCGGCTCTGGGGAGCCGGCACCTACTCGTACGATGCGATGGGCAACCTTCTCACCACGAGTCTGGGTCAGATCCCGCCGGACACCGGAGGCCTCGCCCTTCCGCCCGGCCGCGGAGGAGCAGCGGCGGCCGGCACTGCGCGGCGCATCCCTCACGCCGAGTCCATCCCTCCGATCCAACGAAGCTTCGCCTATCAGGGAACCACTCCAAAGATTGCAACGGCGACCAACGGAGGACTCGATCACACGGTCAGCTACGACGCCGCCGGCAACGAAACGCAGTACCTGATCAGCCGGTCCTACTCGCCGCGAAACTTCATGAGCGCCGTGGACGACGTGCAGGAAGACGGCACCCCACACCGGCTTGCGTACGGCTACGACGGCCGCGGAATCCGCGTGAGCCGCGGCGAAAGCCCCGCCGGAACTCCCGGTTCGGTTGCCACGCGTCACTACCTCTACAGCGCCGATCTCCAACTGCTGGAGGTAACCAACGACGACAGCGCGAACCTATGGGGAAAGCGAGCCACCGGCGGGCTGTCCATGCTCGATCCTCATGACGAGTTTCTCTGGTTCGGCGGGCAGCCGCTAGCCCAGTTTGGTCCCGCGCGCGTGCCGGATTCGAACGTCACACTCGCCCAACCCGCTCCTCACACCTCCCGGATAGCCACCACCAGCACCGGCTCCCCCACCACGCTCTACTACACCTTCACCGACCACCTCGGAACGCCGATCCTGCAGACCGACGCCTCCGCGACGCTGGTCTGGCGGGCGGAGTACGACCCCTACGGAAACGCCGCCCCCATGCGAACCGGCCGAGCCATCGACCAACCGCTGCGCTTCCCAGGGCAGGAACTGGCCATGAACTGGGAGGGAGTCGAGGAGAACTACAACATCTTTCGCTGGTACCGGGGCGGGTGGGGGCGGTACACCCAGAGTGATCCTTTGGGCCGGCAAGGCGACCCGAACCTCTACACCTACGCGTTGGGGAACCCGACGAGGTATATCGACCCGCTAGGGCTGAAGGTCTACCGGTGCTGCACTGTTGCCGATATCCCCGGCAACGTGTCGAATTTTAAGCACTGCTGGGTGAAGACCGAGACGCGAGAGGCAGGCCTCGGAAACTTGGATGTCGGTCAACCAGGGGGGCAAGCCATTCCTAACAACCAATGTGGCGGCGACCCACCCTTTGTGCAAACTCAGGTTGTCGATCACACCGGCCAATCAGTAACCCGTCCTGGCACGAAATGCACCGAGATCACCGACGCTGATGAGCAGTGCGTGAACAACGAGATCTTCACCGACAGCCGAGGGTACGGGACCACGCAAGGCCTGTGGATGCCGTGGAATCAGTGCAACAGCTTCACAAACGATGTTCTGCGAAAGTGCAAGAAGAAGAAATGTACACCACGACCCTCTGCACCCGCTGACGACGGCAGGAGATACTTCTAATGCTGTCACGTCGGCTCAGGCCGTACGCGTGGATGGGGATGCTGGTGGCAGCAGTCGTCGCCGCATATTCCGTGATGACAATCGCGATGATTGCGTCACTCAGTGCCGCCCCGAACTACGTTGGCGATGCACGACGTGATGTGCTCTTGTCGGAAGCGACACTCGCGATCTGTTTGGCAATCGCCGTCGTGTCGATCGTCGTGTTGGTACGTACGAGACAACGCGGGGCGAGCGATCCACGCAATCGGGTCGGGAGCGCGCCCGCGGAATGACCTGACCCGTTAAAGCGGGGGTGCGGCGTGGGCAAACGCGCCGCACCCACTTTCCGCGGGGCGGGAGCGAATCGTGCGCGTACGAAGGCAGAGCGGTGATGGGGTCACACCTTCGCTTTTCGCTGCGGCGCAAACCATTGAGCTGTCAACACTTCGTAACGGCAGATTCGGGACGTCGCGGAACGGCGAGTTATTGTGAGCGACCAAAAGACGAAAAAC
>JBKJQB010000352.1:0-8395 GCA_046594105.1 Thermoanaerobaculia bacterium | reverse complement strand
CTCCCTGAGGATTCCCACGGCTCTGCGGCAGGAGTTCGACCGCATTGCCGCGGGAGTGCTCACGCGCGAGCAACTCGCCGATCTCCAGCGACCGGCCACCTCGGCCGTTGTGCCTCCACGCATTGGCGTGATCGACCCGCCGCCGCGCCCCTTACCGGTGCCAGCGCCCACACCTCGATCTCCGGAAATCGCCACTCCTGCGCCGAAGACCGCACCGAAGGCGTCTCCGATCCCGGCGCCGGTGCCGGCGCCCCAACCGCCGCCAAAGAGCTCCCCCTCAACTCCGGCGCCTTCGACCAGGCCGTCGCCGCAACCGGTTCGTCCCTCCGAAACGCAGGCCCCCGCGGTGATTCCACAGCCGCGCACGGAACCCCCGGCACCAGCTCCTCGCGTCGTTGTTCCCTTTCCCGCGCCGCAACCGTCACCTCGGCCTGTGAGACCGGCAGAGCTTCCGCCGGTCCCGCCTTCGCCTGCAGTCCGCCCCTCGACGCCTCCCGTTTCGACAGCGCCGGCGTCCTCCGTTTCGTCGCCGCGACCTCCCATCGATCTACAAAATGCCCTCGCGGAAGGCCAGCGAGCTCTCGACGATGGAGATCTGGGACGGGCCCGGGAGCGTTATCAGTCCGCACTGGAAGCGGCCTCGCTGACTCATGACGAAGCTCTCCGGATCGGAGAAGGGCTGTATCGAACGAAAGATTTTGCCGGCGCGATTCGCGCGTTCCAGCGGGCGGGATCCTTTGCCCGCGGCGAGGCCCAGTCTCAGTATGCGAACGCCATCTCGCTGTATGAGGTTGGACGATACCGGGAGGCCAAGCGCGCGCTCGCCGACGCTCTTCCTTCCATCGAGATGACCCCGGATGTGGCGCGTTATCGGGCGAAAATCGAAGGCTCCCTCAATTGATCGTTTCCGCCGGTCCCATGGATTTCCACGCGCCAATCGAAGTCTGTTGCCCTCTGTCGTCTCGCCTTTGGTAGAATCCGGCAAAATTTCCGCGACCAGCGTCTTTAAAAGGCTGCCATGAAAAAACTTGCTGTTGCCATCGCTCTGATGCTGTATGCCGTTGTCGGCTATTCCGCCGACCGCGCGACCACGCCGGAAATTGCTCCCCCTTCCAACGGAGAGGAGTGGCTGCGCCTGAGCAGTACGGAGAAACTCTACTGGTCCATCGGCTACTCACAGGGCTACCTCGACGCTCTCAACAAGATCGATGTGGCCTCGGGTCCGAACTCAGCCTGCGCCAATCTTGCCGCCCGCACGGAGCGACAGAGCTCCACGGCCGGCAAAGTGTCGGGCTTTGAGCTCGTCTCCGGGCTGGAGAAGTTTTACGGGGAACCGGCCAACTCCCAGATTCCCGTGGGGAGCGCCATCCGCATCTATCTGCTGCAGGCGAGCGGCAAGGATCAGACGACGATTCAGGAACTGATCGAGACAGCGCGCGCGCTTGGCGGCGCGGCCCGCCGGACGCCGAAGTAACCCGGAGATCAGCACAGCGCTCTTCGCGCGTCGTCCCTCCGGCATGGAGCCTGTCGTGAGTGCCCTTCGGACCAGCGCCGTCGCTGTCGCATTCGTCGCCGCTCTGCTCCCCCGGCCAGCGTTGACGCAGGAGCCGGTGACGACAGTCCGGTTTCAGGTAGCGAACTCTGTCGACGGCCGTCCCCTCGCCCTCGCCGGAATCCCCCATGCGCCTCCTCCTTCAGCCAGCGTGTCGAGCCCGGCCAATGCGTTGCGGGAACTTCGCAATGCGGTTTCCACGAAGGACCTGCCTCGTTTCACCGCAACGCTCACCGCCGCTCGCCTGTACGCCGACCGCATGCCGATCGGGGCGGAGCGCAATTCCCTGCGTCGCGCGCTGCTGATCTACGGCGACTTCGAGACCGTCTGGAAATTCGCAGACTCCAACTCCGCCGGCAGCTTCTACGACGAGGACATCCTTCCAGGCTTTCACGACCACCTGTCGGCCGACTACCCACCCTATGCGCGATTCATCGACGAGTTGAAGGTCTTCGACCACACCGGGCGCGCTCACTACCCCACGGCGGAAACCCGCTCATTCCTCCTTGCCCAGCTGGCTCCCATCGCCCCGGCACGCACGCCGGTCCCTCCCGCCAGAATCAAAACCACTCCGGCCAGCACGAAGCGCACTCCGGCGAAGCCAGCGAAGACCCCGCACGCCGTGGTGCGCAAACAACCGGCTCCGAAGCCTTCGCGATCGCCGGCGACCCCTGTTTCGCGGTCCAAAGCGCGTGCAGGCACTCCTTCAGGCATCAAGGGAAAACCGGGGCGCAAGCCGGCGATGAAATCGCCGGAACCGCACCGGCCGACCAGGCCTCAGGCGTCCGCGAAACCCTGACTCCTCTGCGCTTTTCACGCACACGGAACTTCCCGCTCCCTTCCTCGTACAATCGCCTGAATGGCGCGGCTGCGTGACTGGATCGATCTCGGAAAGAGCACGATCACCTCTCTCAAAAAGAGTGATGTGACGAATCTCTACGCGTTTGAGTGGCCGGAGACGAGAAGGATGCTGATCGCCGATCACAGCGCGGCGATCGAAAAAGATCCACGGCGGCTCTGCCGGTTCGTGCGATCGCGCAGCGCCATGCTTCACGGCCTGGCCAAACGGCTGGCACCCCACCGACGCGTTCTGTTCGTGGTCTCGTTCTTCTGGTTCTTCACCTCCCTGGTCACGATTTTCGGCAGGATCGAAGACGCCCCGCTCTGGCCTTTCGTGGAGATCACGGCGACCTTTATGATCATGACGCTGCTGCTGGCGATGGAGCTCATCGACAAGATCAAATATCGCGACGAGCTGGAGCTGGCCCGCGATCTCCAGTCGGATCTGATCCCCGCTCACCCCGCGCAGACACCGCAGTACGCCATTGCCGCCCACAACCGCATCGCCAACACGGTGGGCGGGGACATCTACGATTTCGTCCCGCTGCCGGACGGACGGTTGGGAGTGCTTTTTGGAGACGCGTCGGGGCATGGAATGGCCGCAGGGCTGGTGATGGCCGTGGCTCATGCCGCGTTCCGGACGCAGCTGGACGTCGACCCCTCCCCCGCGGCGATCGTCGGAAGTCTCAACCGGATCCTCTGCCGCACCGGAGGACCTCGTTCGTTCTTCTCCTGCTGTTTCGTGCTTTTCGAAGAGGACGGAACCTTTCGCGCTGCTGTGGCCGGCCATCCGCAGATCGTTCGGGTCGGGTGCGACGGAAAGGTGGTGGAGCGCATCGGGAAGGGTTCGTACCCCCTCGGCGTGAAGCAGCCGATGGAGTGGCCGGAGCTTCAGGGAAGTCTTCAGCCTGGCGAGCGGCTGCTGTTCCACTCCGACGGCTTGACCGAAGCCCGCGACGCGCATGACCGTGACTTCGACGATTCCTTCGTCGACGCCATCGCCGGCTGGGAACCTTCCGCCACGGCCTCCGCCATGGTCTCGAACATCGTCGAAGAGTGGCAGCGCTTTACCGGCGGCCGACCGCTCGAGGACGATGTCTCCGTTGCGGTGATCGAACGACGACGCGGAATCAGCCCTCACGCTGACTGAGCAACATGCGGAAATCGCGGCTTCAGGCCCCGGCTGAAGCCCTGGTCTCTACCAGGCCTTCGAACACCTGAAGTGCCAGATCGACCCGGCCCAGAGGCGCAGAAACCTGCACGCCGGCCACCCGGCCGCGCACCCGCTCCAGCGTCTCGCGCGCGATGGCCACCCCTTCCCGCAGTCCATGCTCCTTACTCTTCTCGCTGGCGATGCGCATCCGCTCCATCACTTCGTCGGTCACCGAAACACCGGGAACCTCGTTGTTCATGAACTGGGCGTTCCGGTACGAAAGGAGAGGCCAGATCCCGGCGACCACCGGGAGCTTCATCGGCGCGATGCGATCGAGGAACTGTTCCAGCACGGCGACGTCGAAGACCGGCTGGGTGATCGCGTACTCGGCACCGGCCTTGACCTTCCAGTCCAGTCGCTTCAGCTCGTAGTCGAGGTCGAGGTGACCCGGATTGACGCCCACTCCGATGGTAAAGGCGGTCGGTTCTCCGAAGGGATTCCCCCCCAGATCGAGTCCGCGGTTCATCAGATGGACCATGTTCGTCAGACCGATGGAGTCGATATCGAAGACGGCCGTGGCATCGGGATACGGCCCCATCTTCGGCGGGTCACCGGTGATGAGGAGCAGATTCCTCAAGCCGAGCGCTGCACATCCGAGGAGGTCGGAATGCATGCCCAGGAGATTTCGATCACGACAGCAGTAATGCAGCACCGGCTCGATGCCCACGCGCTGCTGGAGCAGTACGGCGACGGCAATGGCGCCCATGCGGTTCTGCGCGCGCGGCCCGTCGGGGACATTCACGGCATCGACGCCGGCCTTCTTGATCGACTCGACCGCGGTGATCATGGCTTCTGGATTCGGCCCCTTCGGCGGCGTGATCTCGATGGTGGTGACGAATTCGCCACTGGCGATTTTGCGACCCCAGTTCGATCGCTTCTCGATGGGGATCGGCTCACGGCCGGCATCCCGCGCCTGTGCCGGATCCTGCTCGATGATCACGAAGGCCCGTCGCGGGGACAGTGGCCTGACCGCATCGGCCATGACTTTGATGTGCTCGGGCGTGGTTCCACAACACCCACCCAGAAACTTCACGCCCTTGTGAATCAGGCGCTTGGCGTACTTGGCCATGTAGTCCGGCGACGCCATGTACATCTGCCGCCCGTTCACCTCGCGCGGAAGCCCTGCATTGGCCTGTGCGGAGATCTTCCGAGCGGTGACTGCGGTCATCTCCTCGATGGCATCGAGCATGACGTCCGGCCCCACCGAGCAATTGAGCCCGATCACGTCAGCGCCTGCAGCATCGAGTCGCTGGGCAATGGTTCGGGGTGTGTCTCCGTAAATCGTCCGGCTGTCGTTACCGATCGTCATCTGCGCCACCACGGGCAGCGAGCAGATATCCCGGATGGCCATCAGGGCTTGCTCGATCTCCGCGATGTTGGACATCGTCTCCAGGACGAACAGGTCGACGCCGGCATCGCGCAGCGCTTCGGCCTGCTCCCGGAAGTACTCCCTGGCCTCGTCCACACCGGTGGGCCCGTACGGCTCGATGCGAATGCCCAGCGGACCGATGGCACCGGCTACGTAGGCGGAGTCTCCGGCGGCCTGGCGGGCGATCTCCACCGCTTTCGCATTGATGGTTCGCAGCTCGTCTTCGATCCCGAAGCTCCGGAGCTTGACCCGATTCGCTCCGTACGTGTTCGTCTCCAGAATCTCAGCGCCTGCCCGCACGTACTGCTTGTGAACCTCGAGCACGATCTCCGGGTTGCGGAGATTGAGCTCGTCGTAACACTTGTTGATGAAGACGCCCTTCGAATAGAGCATGGTGCCCATCGCCCCGTCGAACAGGTAGACATGCTCGTCGGCGATGGCGTTGATGAAATCCTTCATGAGATCCTCGACTCCCTCGCAGCAATCCTGGTGCTGCGATCCAACAAAAAGGCCCCACGTCAGTCGTGGGGCCGGTCGAAGACGACATCGATCGTGGCGGCAATTTAGCTTTTTTTAGGCTGGTTGCAAGCGGCCCCAAATCACTCCAGCGAAGTTCAATGTAGGCGCGCGGGCCGGGGGTGTCAATGAGAGGGCCGCTCGGGACCCGACTTGCGGCCGGGGACGGCCGCTCCACACGTGCGGGTGACTTCCATTTCGAGCTCACCGGCGACTTTGCGCGGTAGTTCGACGAGGGTGGGGTGTGATCGCGGCTCCAAAAAGGTTTACCAGCTCGCCGCTGCGTAGAGCGCTGCTCCACCGATGAAGAGAAATACGACCCACGCGAGATGGCGCCCTCGAGATGCTGCCAGGGTGATGACGGCTGTAACGCCGAACGTAGTCCCCACGACGAGGGCGATGTTCCGCAGGGAAACGGAGCGCTGTGCCAGTTGAACCAGAATGGCTGCAAAACCCCACCATGCAATCGTGGTGATGTGCCAGGCGAAACGAAGCGTGCGGGTCGTGAACTCGGTTCCGCCGAAAAGCTTCGGCAGATCGTCCCGTCGAAAGAGCCGGCTCAGGATGTAGCGCTCTCCGAGGATCGAGTGAGCCGCACCGACAGCGACGGCCAGAACGGCGGCGACGTACAGAGCAAAGGACATTCCTATCTCCCCTTAGCGTCCGAAGATCCGCTTCAGCCGGCTGATGGCGCCCTCGACCTGCTGACGATCGTGATCGACCTCGGCGGCCCAGCGACGGAACTGATCAAACGTAATCGCCGCCGGTTCGTCGAAATGATCGCGGTCGAAAAAAACCCTCCGCACGATTCCGCCGAGGAACCCGCGGGGACAGTGTTGGGTTGGCGCTGTCCCGTTGAGAAAAACCTCGCGCCACGGGCCGGGGCAGCCCTCGTCCCAGACCATGCCGGTCTCCGGATCCACGTCCCGGAAGGTCACTCCAGCCGGTGGCTTGATCTCGGTGCGGAGATGCGGAATGGAGCTCATGTAAGCGCCCCATATGGGAATGGCCGCCTCGCCCGAGGACAGCCGGAGCGGCGCTCCATGATCGAAACCGACCCACACGCTGGTGACCATATCGGGCGTATAGCCGACAAACCAGGCGTCGCGATAATCGTTGGTGGTGCCGGTCTTCCCTGCCACCGATCCCAGGCCGTAGCGCTTCAACCGCGCGGCGGTCCCACGCTGAACCACGCCGCGAAGCAATGAATGCATGACATAGGTCGTGTCCGCAGCCGCCACCCGCTTCGACTGCGGTTGAAACGCAAAAAGAGAACCACCACGCCAGTCGCGGATCTCCCGGATCAGGAACGGCTCACTGCGCAGGCCGAGGCTCGGAAAAGCGGTGTACGCGGCGGTGAGCTCCCGCATCGTTACCTCGGTGACCCCCAGTGGCAGTGCGGGAATGTGGCGGAACGTCTCCTCGAATCCGAATTTTCCGGCCACCTCGATGACACGGCTCAGGCCGACGTCTCCGGTCATGCGCACGGTCGGCACATTCAGCGATTTCTCGAAGGCCTCGCGCAGCGTCACCCGGCCTCGATAGCGCTCGTCGTAGTTGTGCGGAGACCAGGGCTGCTTCTCCCCCTCCACGGCGATCTCCAGCGGCGCATCGAGGAGCAGCGACGCCGGCGTCACTTTCTTCGATGCGATGGCAGCGAGGTAGGCGAAGGTCTTGAACGCCGATCCCGGCTGCCGGCGCATAGCGGAGGTGCGGTCGAACGGCGAAACCTCCCAATCGCTACCACCAACCAGCGCCCGGACTCCTCCGTTTCGAGGATCGATCGAGAGGATGGCCACCTGCAGCGGCTCGTGGCGGGCCTGCTCGCGAATCCAGGAAAAGCGGGACTGCAGCTGCGCCGGACTGCGATGGGCCACGCGCTCGGCATTTCGTTGGGCGTCCGGATCCATCTCGCAGGTGATGGTCAGTCCGCCCTCGATGACGGATCGCACCCCGATCTCTTGAACGAGGTCGCGGCGGAGGGCCCGGAGATAGAAGGGGAAGGGCGATGACGGAAGACTTCCGCCACGGAACTCGACCGCGTGGGAGACTGCAGCGCGGTACTGATCGTCGCTGATCCAGCGATGCGCAAGCATGATGGCCAGCACGGCGTCGCGCCGGCCCCGGATGACCTCGGGCCGCTTCCCGGGAGTGTCCCGATTCGGGGCCCGGACGATGCTCGCCAGAAGAGCCACCTCGTCCACGCGCATGTCCCGAGGGCGCTTATTGAAATAGAGGCGCGCGGCCTCTTCGATGCCCAGCACTGGCTTGCCGTTCTGGTGTCCGAAGTAGACGTCGTTGAGGTAGATCTCCAGGATCTCGTCCTTGGTCAGTCTGGCATCCAGAAGCATCGCCAGCGGAATCTCTACCAGCTTGCGGCGCCAGGTGCGGTCCTGCGAAAGGAACCGTCCCTTGATAATCTGCTGATCGATGGTGCTCCCGCCCTGCACGAGACCTCCGGCACGGATGTCCGTGATGATGGCCCGGGCAACGCCGATGGGATCGATTCCAATGTGATGGCGGAAGCGAACATCCTCGGCGGCCATGAACGCTGCAGGGATGAATGATGGGATGGAGGTCAGAGAGACCGGAGGCGTCCCTCGCCAGTCCAGACCGTACAGCATGGCGATGACGAACGGCTTTGATCGCGCGGCGGACAGCAGCACCGTGGGCTTGCGCCAGGTGTGGCGGACGAGCTCGCGTGTCAGCCGCCGATTGAGAAGCAGGAGATCGAGGCAGTAAATCTGCATCATCACAAACACGATCAATGCGATGGGGACGTACCAGTGGCGTCCTATACGTGACATTCGAGACATGTTGGTCTACATTCAAGTTTGTGCAACGCAGCTGCCACGCTGCGCCGCTCTCTTGCGAAAATTTCGATCTTCCCCCTGTAAGTTTTGAA
>JBKJQB010000299.1:0-5258 GCA_046594105.1 Thermoanaerobaculia bacterium | reverse complement strand
TAGGCACCACCGGCAGCCGCAAAGTAGCCCAGCTTGAGAACGACAGGAACGACGGGAAATCGCGCGTTGGCGTCGCTCCATAGATTGACGTCCGTCTTCGGAACACGCGAGGTGGCCGGCTGGAGAAAGGAGGGGTCGATCTCGATGAGGTACTGAATGCGCTCGGCGTCGAGCCCGGCCGGGTAGTTCTGTGGCCGGAGAGGCGTCGCATCCGGCGAAGTGGTGGAGATGTGCAGGCCACCAGCGGAAGCGGAGGCCGCTGTGTCCGAGGGCGCGGGCGGAGTCCCGGCCTGGGCGCGGGCCTTGTCGATGGCCTGCGAACACATCCGAGGAAGAACGACGAGGAGGATGACTGCGATGACGATGGGGACGCCGACCGTGCGAAGGATCCTCGTCCCGTCGGTCATTTCACATAGCGGCCGATCATGTCGATCATCTTGTCCCGGGTGAGCGGTTTCCGCATCCAGGCATTGGCGCCGGAGCTGGGGAACATCTCCTCGAGCGACTTCTCGGGAAGATCGGAGATGAGAACGATGGGGATGTCCTTCTTGTTGGACTGCGATTTGAGGACTTCGCTCAACCGGTTCCCTTTGATGCTGGGGAGGTTGACGTCGAGAAAGATCATGTCCGGTGCGTTGCCGGCGAGAACGTGGTTGAACTCGATCCAGCTCGAAGCAGTGAGCACGGTGCAGCCTTCGCGCTCGAGCAGCGCCCTGCCGAGCTTCAGCACCAGTGGATTGTCATCGAGTATCAGGACCGTGACCTTCGATAACGTGACCGTCATTCGAGGGGATGCCTCCGTAAATAGGGTGTGATTTCAAGTGGCATGATACATTCACTCGCCCGCTTCCAGACTGTTTTTCTAAGGACCATTTGGACGAGACCATCCCGCCGGAACTCCCGCCGATCGAGAGCGCTACGGCTCTTCAACCTGTCGCTGCAAACCGTCGCTGGCCTGGGGATTACTACTCATCGACGAGTGCACCGCTGCGTCCGCTCCTGCCGCGATGGGTGCCCTTCGGCTGCGGTACGGCGGCCATTGTCGCGCTGGTCGTGTTGTTCATCGGGGGCGCAGTGGCCGGCTCGGGCGGTGCGGGAATGCTCTTCGAGATGGTGTTCGGGACCATGCAGGATGAGATCGACGGGATGTTCACAAAAGAGGTCCAGCCTGCGCAGAAAGCTGCGTTTGACGGCGAAATGAAGGCGCTCCGAGAACGAATGAAGGGGCCTGGGGTTCCGGTCGCGAAACTGCAGCCGCTGCTGCACGCGATCCGCGACGCCAGCGGCGACGGTCACGTCACGCCGAAGGAAACGGACGCCCTGACCGCGGCAATCCGCCTGCTGACGCGTGCGCCCAGGCCGTAGTGGCCGAAGGAGGGTCTTGCGATCGAGTCCCTTTGTCCCTCGCCGCAACGGGAAGAAGGTGCCAAAGGTAGATGAGGGGTCGCTCGGTGGCCCAAAGGAAAACCCCTCACCCCCACTTCGCGGACCCTCTCCCCGTTGCGGCGGGGCGAGGGAGCACGGTTCGACAGTGTCATCAAAATGCCATCGGCGCATGGCGCCATTCACCACCACCACCGTCAGGAATGGATCCTCGCTGTTCCGGAAGTCGACACCAGGAATCGAATCCACCCCGATCCGATTGAAGCCCCCGCAAGGCACCCGACCGACATGAACTTCAAACTCGCTTCTCCTTTTGAGCCGCAGGGCGACCAGCCCACGGCGATCGCCAGCCTCCTGGACAGCATTCGGGCCGGCAACCGGGACCAGGTGCTCCTCGGTGTGACCGGCTCGGGGAAGACCTTCACCGTGGCCAAGGTCATCGAGGAGCTCAACCGTCCCACCCTGGTGCTCAGCCACAACAAGACGCTGGCCGCGCAGCTCTACCAGGAGTTCAAGAACTTCTTTCCGGAGAACCGCGTGGAGTACTTCGTGTCGTACTACGACTACTACCAGCCGGAAGCCTACATCCCGCAGAACGATCTCTACATCGAGAAGGAGATGACCAAGAACGACGAGATCGACAAGCTCCGTCTGGCGGCGACCAAGTCCCTTTTTGAGCGCCGCGACGTGATCATCGTCTCCTCGGTTTCCTGCATCTACGGCATCGGTGACCCCGAGCTCTACTACGGGATGCTGCTCTTTTTCGAGCGCGGCGTGGACAAGCCCATGACGCAGTACCTCCGCAAGCTCACGGAGATGCAGTACGAGCGGACGCCGTACGACCTGGCGCGCGGAAACTTCCGCGTTCGCGGGGATGTCCTGGAGCTCTGGCCGGCCTACGAGGACGATGCCGTGCGTATCGAATTCTTCGGGGACGAGATCGACAAGATGGTCCGCATCGATCCGATCACCGGACGGACCACCGGGCAGGAGTACGACCGGCTGGCCATCTATCCGCGGACGCACTACGTCACGCCGCGCGAGCGTCTGATGCAGGCCATGGAGAACATCCGCGTGGAGCTCGACGAACGGGTGGTGGAGTTGCGGGCCAACGATCGTCTGCTGGAGGCCCAGCGGCTTTCGCAGCGAACGATGTTCGATCTCGAAATGATCGCCGAGCTGGGGTACTGCAACGGCATCGAGAACTACTCGCGGCATCTGTCAGGCCGGGTCAAGGGTCAGCCTCCGCCAACGCTGATCGACTATTTCCCCAAAGACTTCCTCATGGTTCTCGATGAGTCGCACCAGACCGTTCCTCAGGTTCGCGGAATGTGGGGCGGCGATCGCTCGCGCAAAGAGACGCTGGTCGAATACGGTTTCCGGCTCCCCAGCGCCATCGACAACCGGCCGCTCTCCTTCGACGAGTTCCAGACCAAGTACACCCAGGTGATCTACGTCTCGGCCACGCCTGCACCGTACGAGATGGAGAAGACCGGAGGGCTCTATGCGGAGCAGGTGATCCGGCCGACCGGGCTGCTCGATCCCCGCATCATCCTGAGACCGGTCAAGGGTCAGGTCGACGACCTGATCGGTGAGATCAAGGACCGGGTGGTCAAAAACGAACGGGTGATGGTGACCACGCTGACCAAGCGCATGGCCGAGGATCTGACACGCTATCTGCTCGAGCTGGGAATCAAGGTCAACTATCTCCACAGCGACGTGGAGACCCTCGAGCGCGTCGCCATCATTCGCGACTTCCGCCAGGGGGTCTACGACGTGCTCATCGGGATCAACCTGCTTCGGGAAGGCCTGGACATCCCGGAGGTCTCCTGCGTGGCCATCCTCGACGCAGACAAGGAAGGCTTTCTCCGTTCGTCGACCTCGCTGGTGCAGACCATCGGACGGGCCGCCCGGAACGTGAACGGCGTGGCCATCCTCTACGCAGACAAGATGACCGATTCTTTAAAGTACGCCGTCGGCGAGACCAACCGGCGCAGGGCCATCCAGCAGGCCTACAACGAAGAGCACGGAATCGAGCCGGCCACCATCATCAAGGCCATCGACAGCGATCTGGTCAAGATGGCCAACCTCGACTACTTCGAAATCCCGGGCGGTCCCTCCAAGAGAACCGATCTGCTGGTGGCCGATGAAGACATCGACAAGGCCATCTCGCGACTGACTCGGGAGATGAAGGACGCGGCGAAGAATCTCGATTTCGAAAAGGCCACGGAGATCCGCGACAAGCTGCGCGAGCTCAAAGAACTGCGCATCTTCGTATAGCCGGACCGCGGCCATGACCCCCGGACGCGAAACCGACCCGCACGCACGTTCGCGAGCCCGCGTCGGCGGGCGACAGAACAGCGGGTTGCCTGCTCGGTGGTTCGCCAGATGACGCGGAACCCTTCTGTCGCCCGCTGCAGCGGGCTTCGTTGAATCGGGTCGGCGTTTCCCCCGGCTGACGCCGGGGGCTACAGTCTTTCGCCAGCTGCGCTGGCTGGAAATCCTTGTTTCAAGGCTGATTTGGAGAGCTGCGATTCGCTACACTGATGGCATCTTCGACATGAGGAAGCTCGGTTGATCCAGTGTCCGAAATGCTCCTTCGAGCAGAAGCCCGGCGCGACGGACTGTCCGCGCTGCGGCGTGATCTTCTCGCGATATGAAGAGCAGAGGGTTCAGCATACCGAGCGCCTCTTCCAATCACCGGATCAGGCGCCGCGGGTCTCGGCCGCACGATCGGCCGCGATCTCCACTGCCGCATTCCTCCCCAGGAGTTTCGAGGCTGCTGATGACGACGATGGACCGGCCGACGGCAGATTCGGGTCTGTGGAGATCGGGATCCTGGCGTTCGGTCTGGTCGGCGCCGTCCTGTTCAGCACCCTGCCGTTTCTGACGATGCTGATCCAGCCCATCCAGACTCTCTTCCACGAGTTCGGTCACGCCGTGACCGGCTGGCTGCTCGGGCGTCCATCGATTCCGGCGTTCGACTTCACCTATGGCGGCGGGTTCACGCACTACGGCAAATTCCAGCCGCTACTGGCGCTGGCCATCGCCGCGGCGTTGTTGTGGCTCGGCTGGCTGCTGCGCGGCAACCGGCTCTCGGTCGGAGTCCTGTGCGCGATCGCCGCAGTGTGGCTGGTCGCGGTGAGCTCTGAATGGCGGCGCGAGACGGTGCTGGCATCCGCGGGCGTGGTGTTCGAGCTGATCATGGCGGCCATCTTCCTGTACATGGCCATCGCAGGGATCGGCTTCCGCAACGCAGCGTTGGAACGTCCCCTGGCTGCGTTCGTCGCCTTCGTCGTGCAGATGTCCACGATGCGATTCCTGTGGCAGCTCCGCAGCAGCGATGAATTTCTGGCCGGTTACAAGGAAGGAAAGGGGGGAGCGCTGATGAATGATCTGGAGGTCGTGGCTCTGAACCTCCACATTCACACCCCGTTCAATCCCGGCATCCAGGGACTGGCCGGCCTCCTGCTTCTGCTCTCGCCCGTGCCGATGGCCATCGCGGTTCTCTGGTTTCTCAATCGGCGGCGAGTGCACGGGTTGTTGACCCGGCTGCGATTGCTGCAGGGGTGACGGCTTCAGAGAGCGTTCAGTGAACGTCGCCGATCGCCGTTCTCACCCTGGCCAGCCCCGCGGAGATCTCTTCCAGGGACACCGCGCCGACCGACAGCCGGAACCAGCCGGTCTCCTCGCGAAGTCCAAATGCCTGGAACGGCACCGCTGCGAACCCAGCCTTTTCGAGCAGAAGCTTTCGGATCTGATCATTGGTCTGGATCGCGCCGTGGCCGATCAGATCGAACTGGACGGAGAGGTAGATGGCGCCCTGGGGAACGATGGCGCGGACCGGCAGGCCATCGCGGCGCATCGACTCAAAC
>JBKJQB010000070.1:0-6052 GCA_046594105.1 Thermoanaerobaculia bacterium | reverse complement strand
CGTCCTCGGCATGACAGAGCAGGCTGTACTCTTCGATGGACTGCCCCGGATCGATGATCACGCGGACCTGCACGCGCCAGCCACCCTCGATCAGATCGCGGGCCAGCAGCGCCGCCTGCAGAAGATTCAGCGAGGCATCCTCGCGAAGATGAATGGCCTCCCCGCGCCCCTCGGCGAGAATGATGGCGACCTTGTTCATCTCGCCGTCTCGTCCCGGGAAGTCATGAAGGGATCAAGGATTTCCCAGCTCCGGTCGACAGCCGTTGTGGCCATCCCTTCGCGCCGGAGGCGCGCGCAGAGGGTAGCCGGTGGCAAGCGGAACGCGCAGCCACCGGACAACGAGCGCGATTCAGGGGCCGCCCCGGCGGGGCGGCAGATGGGTCCTCGCTTCCTCACTGTCCACGATCCTGCGCCGGCTGCAAAGGCTCAATCCGTTGCAGCGCCACGAGAGATTCTCCACCAGCAGTGATCACCTCGAAGTACGTGCACTGGCGATCTGCATCGTAGTAAGGGCTGAACAGATCGAGGAACGCGCAGTCCTCCACCGCCTCGATGGCGTGAATCGTTCCCGGACGCGCTTCCACGAGCAGAGCGTCGTCGGTGGGAGTGAGAACGCGTTCGCCGAGATCGCGAGCCAGTCCGGCCGTGCGGTCCGTCCAGATCAGAGTGCGGATCCGGATCGCTCCGAACAGGACTTTGGAGATCACACTCATGGAAGGATGGTCGTGCAGCGGCATCGACTGTCCCCGCCGCATGGCGAACAGTGTGGCGTGCGCGCTCCCTTCTCCGATCTCCAGCGCCGGCCAGCCGTCCGGAGCGGGGAGCTCGAGCAGCGACAGCAGAGCCCGGGCATCGATCTGCAGCGGCCGGAGGTCGTCGAGGATGCGCGTCAGCGCCGGCAACGGCCAGCCCTCCTCCGCCGCCAGACGCAGCGATCGCTCCGCAACTGCAATCACCTCGGGCGCCACCGTGGCGGTCATGCGTCAATCATAGGGGTGGGGAGAGGAAAATGTTCGCAGCACCTGCTTGCGGATCGCCTCGGCGCGGGCGTGGAGCTCCTCATAGAGGTCGCCCTCCAGCTCGATCTGGCCGAGGACGGAACCGAATTCGCTCACGGCCCGGATCGAGTCGCCAGGCTCGTGGAAAAGCACCAGCTCGGGGATCGCCGCGGCCGCTTTGAAATCGATCAGCTCTGCTGCACTCGCTTCCGCGAAGCTGATCAGGTTGAACTGGCCGGCCACGCGGCCGGTGGGTCGTGGCCGTTCCGCAGGCTCCTTGCCGCACGCAAGATCAGCGACCGCCGCAAAAATGTTCGCGGCGAGCGCGACGCGGTGTAGTCCGGCGAACGACACCGCCGCGCGCGCGTTGATTTCCGTGAGGCGCAGACCGCCCGGCGTTTCCCAGACTTCCAGATTGAAAAATCCGTCATCGAAACCCGACTGCTCGATGGCATCGAAGGCGAAATGAGCGATGGCCGCCTGCTGATCGGGCGTTCGTCGCGACGGCAGCGAGAAGTTGTCGATCACCCGCGATCCCGGAAAGGTGTTGGTGTCGGTGATCGCCCAGAGCTGCGTCCTTCCCTGTCGCCGCCAGCCTTCCACGGTGACCTGCGGTCCCTCGATGAACTCCTCGGCGAGCATGATGTCGGTCGTGGCCAGCGGATACGTTTTGTCGTCGATGGCCTGGCGGAACAGCGGCGTGTACTGGCGCGCCCATGCCGGATAGTCGCGCCGGGCGATGGCCAGCGCGCGGTCCCGATCGCCCTCGTTCTCCAGCTTGAACCCCAGGAGGCCGAGCTTCAGCCAGGGCGGCTTGAGGAAGAGCGGGTAGATCAGGTCAGGGGCCGGATCGCTCAGGTTGAGCGGCGTGCATGCGATCGGTGAGCACTCCCGTTGACGCGAGTAGTACTTGTGGAGGCTGACAAACACCGCCTCGGGGATGGGACCGGGCAGCGCGAGCTCGCGCGCCACCATGCTGGCGATCAGGTCGCCGAGGTCGTGTGTGGAGAGGACGGCATCGACCTGATGCTGGCGCGCCAGCATCAGGCAGTGCTCGAAGTAGGCAAGAGGATCGAATGAGGGATCGGGCAGCCAGTGGCTCGGCGCGTCGGGAGCGAACAGGAATTCATGCTGATGCAGCGCACCGAAGGACTGGCGGTCGAAGGGATCGGGATAGACGACGAGAATTTTCACAAGCGAAAGACTTCGAATGAGAGGCCGGCGCGGACGACCGGCGTCATCAGTCGCGCCGAGCCCTCAAGACTTCTTCCCCAGAGTCTTCGCCAGGTACGCGCGGATGCGCTCGTGAGTGGCCGGAGCATTCCACTGCTGATCGATCTCGTCGGCCGAGTCGGAAGCGATGGCGGCGGCGTCGCGGAGATACGGCTGCCGAATCTGACGCTTGGTCAGGCGGAAGGCGATGGGGGACACTGCGGCCAGCTGGGTGGCCACCTCGATGGCCCGCGACGCGAGCGCGTCGGAGGCGACCACCTCGTCGATCAATCCGAAGGAATGCGCGGTGGCAGCATCGAGGGTACGGCCGAAGGAAACCATGGACTGCAGGTGCTGGGGCGGAAGGGCGAAGCGGACGATTTCCAGCGCCAGCGGCGGGAAGGGAACGCCGACCAGCAGTTCGGGGACGCCGATCCGTCCTCCGCTCATCAGTCGCGCGTCGCAGGCGAAGGCCAGGATGGCGCCGCCGGCGATGGCGTGACCGTTCACTGCGGCCACCGCCGGCTTGGGGAAGAGAAAGAGAGCGCGAAGGGCGGCGTCCAGCGCTTCCACGAAATGCTGAACGTAGTCCGATCCGCCGTCGACGAGGCGCGGCAGATCGACGCCTGCGGAAAAGATCGAGCCTGTGCCGGTGAGGATCACCGCCTTCACTGCGACCGAGGTTGCCGCAGACTCGAGGTTCGATCGGAGGGCCTCACAGAGCTCGAGGTCGAGCGCGCTGGCCTTTCCATGGGCCAGTCGAAGGGTCAGCAGTCCATCGTCGAGCAAGGCTTCAATCATCGATGAGGATCATACCTGCGCGACACCGCGGGAGGATGGGTGTCCCGGGACGTTCAGGGAAGCGGTCCCGGTCTCGGTTCCGGTGCGTCGCCTTCAGTCTCCACGCTGGTGCGGGCCATGAGCTGGATCAGCTTGCGGTCCTCCGGCGCGGCTTTGCGATAGGCATCGCAGAGATGATCGACATGCTCGGAGGGCTCGCTCATGGAGACGGTGAATCCATCGTCGGGCTGGTCGGGCGTGCGCGTCCACTTCTTCTCCCAGCGATTGTTGGCGATCAGCGTGCAGCGCAGGTATCCGCGGTCCACGGCCACGCCGGTGCTGGGAATCCCGCGGCGTGGAGCGCGCTGCGTGGCATCCAGTCCCGAGGCAGCCACCTGGCCGGAGCGGAAGACGGGCATGTTGCGCTCCATGATTGGTCCGATGCCGCGCGCGTTGGCCACCTGCTCGGCCAGCGAGCGCGCCACCATGGTGGCCAGCATGTCCCGCAGGGCCGCGGAAGAGTCGCCGACGTACTCGGTGAAAAGAAGTCCCGATTGGAAGACTGTGTTCCCGTCCTCGCCAGGGGCGAAGCGGTGCACTTTGCAGGACACCGTCATCGCGTCCACCTGGATGACCTTGTCGTTCCACTCCAGGTTCAGGCGCGCTTGACGCCCTACGTCGAGGCGGCGGAAATGCTCGATGCGGGCGCCCCCATCGCTGACGTCGATGACGATGACCGACATCGCTCCATAGCTGGCGATCAGCCCGCGGGTGAGCTGAACCCTCTGCTTGCGGCGGCGCTCGGAACGTTTGCGGGAGGATGGATCGGCCATTTCAGGACCTTCGATCTTATTGTCTTTCTCCTCCATCGTGAGCCTTCCTTGTGGAAGAAGGTCATCGCCGGTCGCGGGATTCCAGGCTACCCGCACGAAGGTGGCGGATGCGCGAAAAATCAGGCGTCTTCGAGAGGCGATTCGGGCGGTCTCCTGCAATCGAGTTCCGTGCCGCCTCAGAGGCTGCGAAATCCCCTACTCGGGAGGAGTCAGCCCTCCATCTCACAGGATGACGGTGTTGTTCCATCGTGCGATCAGCGGCGCAGCGCTCCGTTCGTTGTCCTCAGGATCGTTCTCCGCGACATTTCCGCCAACCATCACTCGGCGATGCGCAGGCCCAGTTCGTTTTCCGGAAGAGGCAGTTTGCGCCGGTCGAGACGGGTGACCCACCACTCCGTTCCCCGCCGTTCGATCTCGATGAGCACCGATTCCCACATCGTTCCCGGCGTGTTCTCGCCGTGCTGGATCCGCAGTCCCGGCCATCGGTCCGGCGCCAGACCGCGGTCCTGCAACCAGCGCTCGGCCAGGGCCATGACTTCCGGCGGACCGGCGTGTTCGCAAGGCATTGGAGTCAGGATGACCGATCGACGGGGAGTTGGGAAGAGGGGGATGGGATTCCTACTCGTCGGTGGCCGGTCTGCTGTGACATCGTGGTCACGCGACGCGTCGTGGATTGCATCCTCTCTCGCCGCCCCTTAAGCTGAACGCGAGAGCGTCCGAGGATCCCCTGCCCGAACACGACGAAACCGATGCCCAGGAGCTTGCCCAGCTCGTCAAAAGGCTGGACCGCCATCGCAAAGTGCGGCAGGCCACGGACGCGATTTTCGAGCAGGCCACCAGCGCGTTTCAGGATCAGCAGCAGCATCTTCGGCTGCTCCAGGCGGTGGCCGTTGGCGCGAACGAATCGCAGACGCTGCAGGACGCTCTGCTCAACGCCATCGATCAGGTCTGCGCGACGCTGGGCTGGCCGGTGGGCCACGCTTATCTGGTGATCGGCGCGACGCGCATCGTAGCGCTGAGCGACCTCTGGCACCTCTCCGACCGCGATCGCTACGGAGATCTTCGCGCGACCATCGAGAAAACTCCGCTGCTCCCCGGCGGAAGTATCAGCGGGCAGGCTCTGACCGCCGGCCAGCCGGTCTCGACGCTGGACCTCAGTGGCTTGCCCGCTCCCATCGCTGCCGCAGCAGAAAACGCGGGCCTCGGATGCGCCGTTGCGGTGCCGGTGCGCGGCGATCAGGGGCCGGTGGCCATCCTCGAGTTTTTCAGCGAGCAGTGCCAGTCTCTCGATCCCGCGATGATCGAGGTGCTGGGACGGATCGGAGAGGTGCTGGGAAACGTTCACGTCCGCACGCGCGTTGACGCCACGCTCCGCAGCTCCGGCGAGCAGTACCGGCTCCTGTTCGAGGGCAATCCGAATCCGATGTGGATCTACGACTCCCATTCCCTGCAGTTCATCGCCGTGAACGACGCAGCCACCGCGCACTACGGCTACTCCCGCGAAGAATTTCTGACCCGGACGCTCGAGGATCTTCAGCCGGAGGATGAGCGTTCCGCGGCGCTGCTCCGGGAAGGCCAGCCGGACAGCATGCGGCTGCGCAAGCGGGACGGAACGGTGGTCCTTGCCGAGATCAGCGCGTACGACGTCCGGCTGCCAGGACGGAGCGCGCGGATGGCCATGGCCGTGGAATCAGCGGACGCCAGGCGGCTGGAGCAGGCCTTGCGGGAATCGGAGCGCCGCTTTCGGGAGATGCTGGACACCATCGAGCTGCTGGCGGTTCTTCTCGATGTGGTGGGTACGGTCACCTACTGCAATCCCTACCTGCTGCGCACCACCGGCCACAGCAAGCCGGAGGTGATCGGGAAGAATTTCTACGATCTGTTCATCGCCCCGGAACAACGGGAGCAGGCCCGGCGCGCCTTTGTGGAGAATGTGGGGCAGGGCATTCTGGCGGCGCACAGCGAAGTGGAGATCCTCGTCCGCAGCGGAGGGCGGCGGATCATTCTGTGGAACAACACCGTGCTCCGCAGCGCGGAGAACATCGTCCTGGGCGCTGCGAGCATCGGCAGCGACGTCACTGAGCAGCGCGAGGCGGAGAGCGCCCTGCTGCACAACGCCTTTCACGACGCGCTGACCGGCTTGCCCAACCGCGCCCTCTTCATCGATCGCGCCCCGCATGCGCTCAACCGCATGCGCCGCGACGGCCGCAAGGCCTTCGCCGTCCTGCT
>JBKJQB010000095.1:0-8528 GCA_046594105.1 Thermoanaerobaculia bacterium | reverse complement strand
AGATGCTCGGTCACGTCTCGCCAGACGGAAAGTGGCTCGCCTACGTTTCTGTCGAGGGCAGCCGGAACGAAGTGTACGTGCAGAGGTTTCCGCCGACGGGCGAACGGTGGCAGGTATCCGGAGGGGGGGGAACCATGCCGCAATGGAGCGGCGACGGGCGGCAGTTGTTCTACCTGGCGATCGACAAGAAGCTCATGACTGCTACGGTGCATGGGGATGGTGATCGGTTCGTCGCCGATGCTCCTCGCGCGCTGTTTGCCACAAGGATCCGGGCTATCGCGGGGGTCGCCCGCAGCCAATACGACGTCGCGCGCGACGGACGTTTTCTGATCAACGTGACCACGGCCGACGCTCATCGGCAGCCGGGCATCACGGTCATTCAGAACTGGACCGCAAAGCTGAGGCCTCGGCCATAGGCCGGGTTCGGACGGATCGACCGAAAACGGCCTAGTCATTGGATTTGGATTGAGAAAGGTAAGTGATTGACGACGTACGCGTTGGAAGTGGTGCGCCCAGTAGGATTCGAACCTACGACCTACAGCTCCGGAGGCTGTCGCTCTATCCAGCTGAGCTATGGGCGCCTGAGAGACCGCGCGGATTGTACGGGTTCGAACCGGGGGCGGCAACCGGCGATTCCGCTCGCTCGATCAACGAGTGATCTCGTCCCGCGGCAGGGCCCGGTCGAAGGACGCCTGCTGCGCCGCGCGAAAGGCAATGCAGGCGTCGATGGCCGCCAGCGCCGGCGGAAGCTGCTCTCCGATCCCCTCACCGGGATGTTGCGAAAAGAAGGTCTGCACGTCGTTGCGACTGGCCACGTCGCAGAACAGAGCCGTCGATCCGATCAGCGCCGGAACTCCTGCCGGGATCTTCCGCTGCAACTCCGGCCAGTGGCTCTTCATGGCTCGCCATGCAGCTGGCCGGGCTGCTGGATTGGCCATCAGACCGGCGATCAGCGCGCGGACATCGGCGGGGCGGACTTTCTCTCCAAAGGCGTACTCGATGACCTTCGTGAGCACGGCGGGATCCTGGAAGGAGGTGAGCATCGATCTCGATTGTTCGCGCGGTGCCCCACCAGCTGGTCCATTGAGGCGGGCCATGATCGCGTCGAACATTGCCCCATCCCCGAACGTTGCCGCGACCCGAAGCGCCTGCGGCGCGACGACGGGATCGACCGATCCGGGGTCGCGCACAAAACGCACGGCCAACTCGCGAGCGCCGGCGACAACCTCGGAGTCGCCTCCGATCCCACCCAGCAACGAGAGGATCATGGCGCGGCGCGCTCGCTTCTCCGGATCTTCGCCAGCGACCTCCCAGCGATGCGAGACCATCCCGCCCAGATCCTTGCGGACGCGCTGCTGCCAGCGGCTGCGGTTGGATGCGTTCACCAGCCGGTCGTCCAGGAAATGAAGATTCCCGACGAGCGCGGCGAGCAGCGCGCCGTCAGACTGGATGGGAAGCGACTGGGCCAGAGCCCGCACCAGATCGAGATAGTCGCCAGCACCTTCGCGCAGATCGCGAACCAGTAACCATTCGCTCCCGTGAAGCGAGAGGCGCTCCGGCTCGCTCAGCTGGCGCAGAGAGTCATCCCTCCCCGCTCGCGGTTTCGTGAAATGTTCTGCCAGGTAGTATCCGGCGCCGTTCCGGTTCCACAGGAGCGCTTCGGCGCATGACGGAAGGGTGATCGAGGTTGTCGATGGGGTGACCATCGTGCACAGACCTTCATCATTCGCGGAGGCGCGCAGGCAGACTGGGATGGTCCAGCCCGGGGCCGGATTGTTTTTCTGTCCGGCGGGAGCGAGCCGTTCCTGGGACACCTCGAGCACCCGTCGCCCCGCCTCACAACGTTCGGTGACGTGCAGCAGCGGCGCTCCCGGCTGCTCCACAAAGGAGCGCATCACCGCATCGACCGGCTGGCCCGACGACTGCGCCATGCTGGTCCAGAAGTCCTCGGCGCTGGCGTTGTTCCATGCGTAGCGAGCGAGGTACCGGTTGATGCTCTTCCGGAAAACTTCAGGCCCCAGCCACTCCTCGATCATCCCCAGCACCGATGCGGTTTTCCCGTACGCGATGCCATCGAACAGGCTGAAGATCTCGCGCGGGGTTTCCACATGGGTGCGGATCGGTCGGGTGCTCTGGCGGGAATCGGTGGCCAGGGCGGTCAGGGTCTGGTTCACCGCGTCGAGGTCCAGCCTCCACTCCGGATGCCAGGCCTCCAGCGGGCGCCGCGTCATCAGCGTAGCGAAGCCCTCATTGAGCCAGATGTCATCCCACCACTTCATGGTGACCAGATCGCCGAACCACATGTGCGCGATCTCGTGGGCGATCACTCCGGCCACCAGTTTGCGATCCTCCGTGGAAGCGGTGGCATCGTCCAGCAGCAGGAAGGATTCGCGGAAGGTGATGGCGCCGGCGTTCTCCATGGCCCCCGCCTGAAAATCTGGAATTCCGATCAGGTCGAGCTTGGCGAACGGGTAGCGAATCCCGAAGTAGACATTGTCGTAGTGGAGGACGGCCTGCGCCGTATCCAGTGCGAATCGGGCCAGGCGCTCCTGACCCGGTGTGGTGCAGACCCGGATGGGGATGTCGTCCGAGGTTCCTTTCAGGCAACGGAAGTCGCCGACCAGCATGGCCACCAGATAGCTGGAGATGGGCGGCGTCGGCGCGAAGCGCACCGTGTGTTTGCCCCTCCGAACTGAGGTATCGGAAATCATCTGCGCGTTGGAGATGGCCGAGTCTCGGGAATCGATCACCAGACTGATCTCGTAGACCGCTTTGAAAGAAGGTTCATCGAAGCAGGGAAACGCGCGCCTGGCGTCGGTGGCCTCGAACTGGGTCACCGCGTACTTACGCTTCTCGGTCCTGCTCACGTAGAAGCCCCGCAATTCCCGATTGAGTTTCCCCTCGAAGTGCAATTGCAGACGCGCAGGCCCTGCGGGGATCAGTCTGCCTGCACTGAGTAGAACCGTCTCATCGGCCGGCTCCGTCGAAACGGTGAGGGCGATCGTTTCCTGACCGGCGCGGAGGGTGACAGCACTAATGGCCAGATCGACCGCGTGCAGACGGAGCATGGTCACCGGCTCCCCGATCTGCAGATCGATCGACTCCTCGCCCGCGAACGTCTCCCGCGAAAGATCGGGAGTGATCTGGAGAACGTATCGCTCCGGAGTCACGCGATCGCCCAGCCGGGCTGCCGACAGAGGAATCGCCAGGAGCAGCAGCGCGGGCCCGGCGAATCCTCGAAAGCTCAATCGGAGGCGCGGAGGAAGACCACCAGCAGACCGATCCCGGCAACGATGAGGATCACGGCAAACATGAGGTTCAGCTTCCCGCCGCGTGCGCCAGTTGGCTCGGCGGCAGTTGTGGAGGCAGTTGTTTCGGTTGCGCTGCTGGGAAACGGGGCTGTGTCGCTGGTGGCGACGGCGGTGCCGGACGAGGATCCGGCAGTACTCAGGCCGGAACCTTCTGAAGACGATGTGGATGCCGGTGCCGGAACGACGGTCGATGAAGTAGCCGGATTGGCCGTGGAGATGCTGGAGGTGCCCGTCGCAGTGGTGGCTGCCACGGTCGCCGTGCTCGGATTCGCACTGGACGCACTCTTCGGAATCGCACTCGTTGAAATCGGTGGAGGAACCGTCGTCCATTGGGTCGCCGTAGAGGCGACAGGATTCCCAGCGGAAGCAGCCGGCGGAATCGTTTTCGGCACGGTCGTCGGAGGCGCTGTCGCGGCCACGCTGGTTTTGGCGGGACGGGAAGTGGAGGCAGGGCCGGCGTTACTGGCGACCTTTGTCGTGGCCACGGGCGGTTTCGTCCTGCCCGCTGCCGTGTGCCGGTGCGCGGCTTTGGATCCGCTCTTCGAAGTCGACGACGTCGATCGCGTTGTAGCGCTCTTCGCCGGTTTTGATATGGCCACGCCGCTGGAGTTGCGAGCTCCGCGCATCGACGGCACTGTCGCGGATTTCGAAACGCTCTTCCGAGGAACCTCGCTGGACGGCACTGACGCTGAGGGCAGCCCTTTGACCGGCGTTTCCGGTGGCGGCTGGATTCTGACGACTGAGGGAGGGCGCGGGGCGCGCGGCGCAGAGTGGATCCCCAGCCGAACCAGGCGGGAGGCTGCCTGCTGCACAAGGAACTGCCGCGACTCGCGCGTCGGGTAGAGCGTTTGCCCTCCCACCACCAGCACCGAGTCGGCGATGCGGCGGCCGTAGTCGGGATACTGTCGGAGCATCGTCAGCAAGGCTCCCTCTTCCGTGCTCGCATCAAAGAAGGCGCCGGTGGGAGACTCCAGCGAATAGCGCCAGAGGCGATCGATATCGGATTCGACCCGCAGAGCTTCACGTGCGGCCTCGCGCTGCCCTCCCGGCGGCGCCGCATCTGCCGCGGTGCGCGCCTGGGCCAGAGCTTCGACGAATCCCTCGCGCTCGTTCGCTTCCGCGGAAGCCTGCACCCGCCGCAGGGCCTGGGCAACATCCTGGTTGGCGATCTGCGAAGAGGTTTCCGGGAGCGCCACAGGCTCTGGAAGGGGCTGCGCCGCCCGAGGGACCGCGGGAGCCAGACCCTGCTCACATTCGGTAGGAACGGCGGAAGAAGCGTGTTCGCGAACGGCGACCGTCGGGTTCAGCGGTCGCTGACCGAATGCGGGCACCACGAGCACAGCGAGCGACACGGCGACTCCGGCCCACACCCCGATCGAGCTCATCGTGCCTGATTCTAGCCCGCATTTCGCACGCTCGCCCGCCGCCATGGCGCGAAACGTCGCTTGGATGGATTTCATCTTCACGGCGTTCCTGGTCGATCGCCCATCCGCTCGATCTTGGTGCGATATCGCGCGACCTCTTCCGTGATCTGGATGTACGGCAAGGCACAGGAAAGCTCGATACGGGCCTGCTCGTACTGGCCGGTCTCGAACAGGGCCACCGCGTCGTAGTAGCGAAGATCTTCTTCCCCTCGAAGGAACGCTCCCAGCCGGGCGAAGGCACGCACCGCGCCCGGAAAATCACCGATGCGGTAAAGGCCCGTGGCCGACGCCGCGATGGCCTCGCGTGATGCGTTGGGCGCTCCGGCAACTCGCGCGTAAAGCTCGCCCGCCTGATCGGTCGTGCCGCTCGAAGCGAGCCGACCGGCCTGTCGCAGCGTGGCCACCACATCGATCGATCCCGGCTCGGCCTGAGACATCCGGGCATCTAGTTGGGCGTCGGCGGCAGCCGATGACGGCGCCGCCTGCGGAACTGTCTGCGGAGCGGTGGGCACCTCGGCTGCAGGCGGCACCGCGCTCGAAGCCGGCGATTCCTGCGCCGTCGCTGCACTCGGTTCGGCTGGCGCTGCCGGTGGCGGAACATTCTTTCTCGTCGCCGCACAACCGACGATCAGCAGCATCGAAATCAGACAGGCCGTACGCATTCCGGCGCCTCCCGAACTCCCGCAGGACTCTTGACGTGTGGCCACAGTAAGGCTGTTCTCTGCCTCATTCAAGTTTCGACCTCCAGGGCCGCTAAAAAAGATCCGGAGGTCAGTATCCAACCTACTTCATCAACTCCCACACCATCGCGGTCATGCCTTTCACTCCGGTGCGAAGGGTCGGTTCCGGAAGCGGTGCGAAGCGACTGGAATGGAGCGACGGCAGCGGGTTCCCGCTGGCCATCAGCGCTGGATCGACGGCACCGAGGGAGAGCATGGCCAGCGGAATCTGCTTGTCCATGCTGAAGAGATTGACGTCCTCGCTGACCATCAGGGGATCCATCTTGATCACGTTGGCCGCGCCGATGGCCGGCTTGAGCGCCGCGGCCATTCGCTCGGTCAAAGCAGGATCGTTGTAGGTGGAGCCGATGGATTCGCCCGGTAACTGCTCCATGACCGGCGCGAGATTCTCCGGGATTCCCGCGGCGAGGGCGAGCCCTCTGGCGATGCGCTCGATCGACGCGAGAACGCGCTTGCGCACTTCCGGTTTGTAGGTCCGGACGGTCAGGAGCAACTGAACTTCGTTGGGGATGATGTTGCGCTTGGTCCCGCCGTGAATGGATCCCACCGTAACGACCACTGGATCCAGCGGCGAGTTCTCGCGACTGACGATGGTCTGCAGTGCCAGCACGATCTGGGAGGCCAGCACGATGGGATCTTTGGTGCTCTGCGGTGACGCTCCATGCCCTCCCAACCCGCGCACGGTCAGATTCACCGAGTCAGCGCTGGCCATGAAGTAGCCCGGCGTGTAGCCGACCTTTCCCGCTTCCAGACTGGCGGAGTCGTGGAAGGCCACGATGAACGCAGGTTTCCCGAATCGCTCGTACAGGCGGTCGTCGAGCATGGCACTGGCGCCCTTCACCACTTCCTCCGCCGGTTGCCCCACCAGAATCAGCGTCCCGTGCCAGCGTTCTTTCGTCTGCGCCAGGATCTTCGCCGTGCCCATCAGCGTGGTCATGTGGATGTCGTGACCGCAGGCGTGCATGACGCCGACCTCTTCGCCGGTGGCGTTCTTCGCCCGGGCCGTGCTCGCGTACGGCAGCCCCGTCTCCTCGGTCACCGGCAGCCCATCCATATCGCTGCGAACCAGAACGGTCGGCCCGGCACCGTTCTTCATCACCGCCACCACGCCATACGCGGTCGCGCCAGGCGTAGCGTAGCGACCGACCGGATAGGTCACCTGGTAACCGATCTCCTTCAGACGCGCTGCCAGGAGGGCCGATGAGTTCTTTTCGTTCATCGACAGCTCGGGCGCGGCGTGCAGCTGTTTGTAAGTTGCCAGCAGAGAAGGCAGCTCGCGGTCGATCATCGAATCGACAGACTGCGCGAACGCCGAGGAGGCGAAGAGAAGAGCGACGGCGGTTGCGGCGTAACGTTTCATGGTCGGGGATTATCACTCACCGCCGGTGCGGCGTCGTTGCTGATTGCGGACGTCTTCGCCTCGATTCTGCCGTTCGCTGCCCGCCGCCGGGACTGGCACATCGCGACTTTCTACCCGCAGTCAAAATCGCAGACTGCTTGCCGTTGCCGAAAACTCCGCAGGCGTTCCGACCGACTCCACGGATAATCACGCCATGTGGGAGACCGTCATCGGCCTGGAGGTCCACGCCCGCCTCGCGACGGCGACGAAACTCTTCTGCGGTTGCGCCACCCGATTCGGCGCCCCGCCGAACACCAGCGTCTGCGAGGTCTGTCTCGGCTATCCGGGCGCACTTCCTGTCCTCAACCGTCACGCCGTGGAGTTGGGCCTGCGCGCAGCGGTGGCCACCGGATGCACCGTCCATGAACGCTCCGTGTTCGCGCGGAAGAACTACTTCTATCCCGATCTTCCCAAGGGCTACCAGATCTCGCAGTTCGACCGCCCCCTGGCCACCGGAGGACGCATCGGAGCCGTTCGCATCCATCGCATCCATCTGGAAGAGGACGCCGGAAAGCTGATCCACGCCGAGGGGCAGTCTCGCGTGGATTTGAACCGCGCGGGAACTGCGCTGGTGGAGATCGTGTCGGAACCCGATCTGCGAAGCGCGGAAGAAGCAGACGCTTACCTGACCCGGCTCCGTCAGATCCTGATGTATGCAGAAGTCTGCGATGGGAACATGGAGGAAGGCTCGCTGCGCTGCGATGCGAACGTCTCGGTACGCGAAGAAGGTCAGCCTCTGGGCACCCGCGCAGAAATCAAGAACCTCAACTCCTTCCGCTATCTGCGAAGCGCGATCGACTTCGAGGTTCATCGCCAGATCGACCTGCTTGCGCGCGGTCATCGGATCATCCAGGAGACTCGCTCCTACGATCCTGCGACGGGCGAAACGCGCTCGATGCGATCGAAAGAGGACGCCCACGATTACCGCTATTTTCCGGAGCCTGATCTCCCGGAGCTGGACGTCACCGGATGGGTCGCCGACGTCGCCGCGTCGCTGCCGCCGATGCCGGATCAGCGCGCCGAGCGATACCAGCGCGAGTATTCGCTCTCCGCGGTGGACGCCGAGGCGCTGGTGGTCGATCGGGGGCTGGCCGACTACTTCGAGCGCACGGTGGAAACCAGTGGCAATGCGCGCGCGGCGTCGAACTGGATCCGCAACGACGTTCTGCGCATCCTCCACGAGCGCAAAACCGACATCGGCGATGCCAGCGTCAGCCCGCAGCTCCTCGCTCGCCTCATCGGCATGATCGATCGTGCCGAGATCGGCGGGAAAGTGGCCAAAGAGGTATTCGAGGAAATGTGGAGCAGTGGCGAAGCACCCGAAACGATCGTGGAGCGAAAAGGGCTCGGCCAGGTCAGCGATCCCGCGGCGATCCGGGAAGCCGTTGGACGAGTGCTCTCGAAGAATCCCGCCCAGGTCGAACAGTACCGCGCCGGAAAGACGCAGATCTTCGGCTACTTAGTCGGCCAGTTGATGAAAGAGACCGGCGGAAAGGCAAAGGCCGAACTGGCCAACGAGATCCTGCGCGAGCTGCTGGGTTGACCGTTTCGTAGCGCCGGCATCCCTGCCGGCCGTGTCGCGGGCATCCTGCCCGCGGGAGTCGCCGAGTTCAGGCACGCGGCCGCCACACCGAGCTTCCCATCGGTCAAGGAC
>JBKJQB010000290.1:0-3180 GCA_046594105.1 Thermoanaerobaculia bacterium | reverse complement strand
CGTAGCGCCGGCATCCTTGCCGGCGGGTACGCCGCAAGCTCCCTTCAAAAGTCGAGGTCGTCCCCGCCATACAATTCCCCTCATGGCACGCATCGGAATCATCGGCACCGGCTGGGGTGCACGCGTCCAGGCCCCTGCCTTTCGCGAAGCGGGACTGGAGGTCGTGGCCATCGCCGGTCACCGCCCCGAAAACACCAGAAAGATCGCCGCAGAGTTGCAGCTGAAACCGTTCGACGACTGGCGCTCGCTCGTCGCCGATCCGTCGATCGATCTCGTTAGCATCGTTACGCCGCCCTCCGAGCATCTGGCGATGGCCACCGCGGCGCTCTCCGCAGGAAAGCATGTCCTGAGCGAAAAGCCGACCGCGCGCAATGCGGACGAGGCGCAGCAGTTGGTGGAGGCCGCGCGTCGCGCACCCGATCAGATTGCGCTGATCGATCACGAGCTGCGGTTCCTCCCCTCGTTCCAGGCCGCCCGTCAGTGCGCCATGGAACTGGGCGGCATCCGCTATGCCGAAACGCGCTACTCCAGTCCGGGACGGGGCGATCGATCGCGCGCATGGGACTGGTGGAGCGACGCCGACCGCGGCGGCGGCGTCTGGGGCGCCGTGGGCTCTCATTTCGTCGACACCCTCCGCTTCCTGGGCATGGAAGTGGAGGCCGTCCAGGCCACCCTGCAGTCCGTCATCGCCGAGCGCCCATTCGACCGCGGCGTCAAAGCAGTCACCTCCGACGACTTCGCCTCCGTCAACCTCCGCCTGCGCGGCGGAGCACTGGCGGCGATGACGTTCAGTGCCGTTTCCGCCGGACCGGACGAGAGCTCCGTCATCACCGTCCATGGAGAAGAGGGAGCGATCCGTCTCATCGGCGAAGAGCTGCTGGTGGCCATGCGCGGCGAACCTTTCACACGCCACGCCGGCCAGATCATGGCCGAGCGGAAAGGCAACTCCTTCGGCGGTGCCTTCGGCAGCGGGACGCTCGCCCTCGGACGGGCAATGCGTGCCGCGATCGACGACGGCGATCGCACCGCCCTCGCCCCCGGCGCAACCTTCGAGGACGGTCTCAAGCAACAGCGCGTGCTCGACGCCGCACGACGATCCAACGCGAATCAGGGCCGGTGGGAAACCGTGTGAGCGTCATGAGACCGTGTGGTGCGGCCGTCCTCGGCCGCGTCCGCCCCCCGAGGGCGCGCGAGGCGGCCGGGACGGCCGCCCCACACCACGCTACTTCACGGCCGGCACGTTCTGATCCCTCACCAGTTTGTTGAATGCGGGGAGATCGGTGTCCCAGATCGCTTTGAGTTTTGTCAGTTGTACGTCGATCTGGGCGACCAGGCCGTCGCGGACGGCGACTTGTTGCGCGGTAGGCTCGAATGCGCCAGTCCCCGCGGAGTCGGCGACGCCGGCGAGCTTGTCGTTCAGTCGCACCGGATAGTTCAGCGGATCCTGCGAGCTCTTGTTTTTGGTCTGGTACAGAGCTTCCTCGACGGCGATCATCTTCTTGTCCAGGTCATTCGCTGCATCGACCACCGGCTTGGACTCTTTGGTGTCGCCTGCCCGCTTTTTGATGTCGACCAGCTGCTTGCGCACTTCGCGAATCCGGGTGATCTGCTCGTTGACCTGCGAGAGTTTTCCATGCGCGCCGATGAGGAAGTCGTACTGCGCCTTCAGATCGGCGGGCGATGCTGAGGACCGCGGGTCCTGCCGCACTTCGAACGGCTGGCTCACCGATTGATCGCCGACGGTCAGCCGCGCGGTGTAGGTTCCGGGCAGGACGCGCGGCCCCATGGTGCCGCCGCTCCACAGGATCATGCCGGGAAAGCGTTTGGCCTCGGTGGTCCGCAGGTTCCAGGCGAAGCGGTTGTGGCCGTTGGTGACGCTCTTCAGTTTGTCGGAATCGCGACCGCGCCCGGCCTCTTCCTCGCCTTCCTCTTTTTCCTTCTCTTCATCGGCAGATTGCGCCGAGGGTGTCTTCTCCGCGCTGCCGCCCTCGGACTTGATCGCTTCGGTGGGAGCGGGTGCCGCGACCGCGGGCGCAGACTTCGCCGCGTCCGCCGCGCGCAACTCCCGCGCCTTCTCCTCTTCCGACTGCACGTCACCCTTGAACTCGCGCAGCACCTTTCCGTCGGAGCCGAGGAAAGCCAGCGCGACTTTCGTCCCCGGCTTCTGATCGCGGAGAACGTAGTCGATCACCGCACCGCTGGGCGGATTCGATCCTTCCGTTCGCGCCCCTGCGCTCGCGCCGGCACCACGGCCACCGCCTTCCATCCGCCAGCTCATGGCCGGCGCGAACAGGTGGACGGGCTTCGTGGACACGTCGGAGGAGAGCTGACGCAGCGGCTCGAGGTTGTCGAGCATCCAGAAGCTGCGACCCTGCGTCGCCGCGATCAGCGCGTCCTGATGAACGAGCAGGTCGGTGATCGGAACGACCGGCAGCTTGAACTGCAGCGACTGCCAGTGCGCGCCGTCATCGAAGGAGGTGTACACCGCCCGCTCCGTCCCCGCGTACAGCAGACCGCGACGTTTCGGATCGGCGCGCACAACGCGGGTGAACTGATCGGCCGGAATGCCCTCGGTGATCTTCGTCCACGACTGGCCGTAGTCGCTGGTCTTGTAAAGGTAGGGGCGGAAGTCGTCCCACTTGTACATCGTCGCCGCGACGTACGCGGTTCCCTTGTCGAGCGGGCTGGGGTCGATCGCGTTGATCATGATCCAGTCGGGCATGCCCTTCGGAGTCACGTTGGTCCAGGATTGGCCACCGTTGCGGGATATGTGAATGAGGCCGTCGTCGGAGCCGATCCAGAGGAGGCCCGGCTCGATCGTGGATTCGGCGCCGGCGAAGATCGTCCCGTAGTACTCGACGCTGGTGTTGTCCTTGGTAATCGGACCGCCGGAGGATCCCATCTTTGATTTGTCGTTGCGGGTCAGATCGGGACTGATCGTTTTCCAGTTCGATCCGCCGTCTGTTGTCTCCAGCAGGTACTGCGACGCCGCGTACACTTTCTTCGGGTTGCCCGGCGACAGAAAGATGGGGAAGTTCCACTGGAAGCGATGCTTGAGATCGGCGTCGCCTGCGCCCATCGGGTTGTCGGGCCAGGGATTCACATCGCGCGTCTCTCCGGTGCGGTGATTGACCGCGGTGAGAAAGCCGCCGTACGAACCGCCGTAGACGATGTCGGGAT
>JBKJQB010000224.1:0-8893 GCA_046594105.1 Thermoanaerobaculia bacterium | reverse complement strand
AAGGCACCCACCCCATCGCGACAGAGGTTCATTAGAAGCGAGGGCGGTGCGCAGGAAGCGCAGCGATGCTGGTGAAAACGGGAGCCTCCCCATCGAGAGTCCTTCTCCCCGTGCCCGGGGAGAAGGACTCTCGATGGAGGAGCACGGCCTTCGACGGCTTCTTAGAAGCCACGTAGACGGCGAAGGATCTGCAACGTCGCTGCTGCAAGTTCGGGTTTTCCTTCGTTGAGGACCACGCTTCATTAGAGGGGAAGTCGACCACATGACCCGGGTTGGGCCGCACCGCCGGCCGGTATGATTCGCGGTATGCAGGTCATGCAGACCGGACCGCAGGCGTTTTCGATCGCGTTCGAGACCGAAGAGGAGTTGCGCCAGGAGCACCGCGCGAATCTGTCCGTAGGCGGTGTCAGGCTGCCAACCACGGAGACTCTTCCTCTCCACTCCAGCGTGGTGGTGACTCTGCGCGGCCCGGCAGGAGCCGAGGCCACCATCAAGGCCACCGTCGTGGCGCCGCTGCCGGATGGAGTGGCGCTGTGGTTCGACGGGAACGCAGACGAGCTCCTCGAACGCCTTCTCGTTTCGCCGGTCGGCGATTCGACGCCGTCCGATGCCAGCGCGAATGACGGCGACACTTCCGAATCGATGCCCGACTCTCTGGACGACGCGAAAATGCAGCCGCTCGCTCAGCGGCTGCGCGAGTTGCCGCGGGTGCAGAAGATCATCCTGGCCACCAAGGCCGATCGGACCGAGCGGGCCATGCTCCTGCAGGACAACGATCCGCAGGTGCTCTCCTCGCTGCTGAAGAATCCGCGCATCACCATCGAGGAGGTGGTGCGGGTGGCCAAGTCGGCGTTCCTCAGCTATCAGACCGTCGAAGTCATCGTGAAGACAGGACAGTTCATGGCCAGCCTGGAGGTGCGGGTGGCTCTGGTTCACAACCCGAAGACGCCGCCACAATTCGCCCTGCGCATCCTGCCGTCGCTGCCGGAGTCGGAAGTGCGTCTGATCGCCAAAGGCGCTGCCACGAACATGGCCCTCAAGCAGGCTGCCCTCAAACGCCTGCAGGCGAAACCGTGATTGAGTCCACAGCGGCTCCGTGTAGCGCCGGCATCTTTGCCGGGGGAATCTCGGCAAGGCGCCGCTCAGGGCGACCTCTGCACTGATTGGGGTCTGCTCACGCTCACCCGATTCCTTTCGCCCCTACTCCGGATTTCTCTTGCGCTCGCTGGCGGCCGGTCGAAAGGTGTCATCGCGGTTGAGGTCCCCTCCTGCTGACGCGCATGTTTTTGAAGGGCTCGAGGGTTCCCGACACGCTCTGGCAGCCGACTGCTGGTGGACTATCGCCTCGTCAGCTGCATGTAATACGCGCGCTCCTTCGCGCCGTCGCCGGTCAGTCGCGCTGCCTGCGCCGCGCCGGCAAGAGTGTTCCATCGATTCGGTGCGTCCTGCAGCGAACGCTCATAGGCTGCCAGTGCTTTGGCCGGCTGATTGAGCTCCAGCAGAAGGTCGCCGACCATCTCCCGCGCCGGCAGCAGCGGCCCCGGTGTCACCGGACTCTTGTCCGTCGCCTCTTCCAGATCGGCGGCGGATTGCATCAAGGACACAGCTTCTTCATCGCGATGTTCGGCGCGGGCAATCCATGCTTCTGCCGCGCGGCGCTGCACGTCGATCTGATCGGCCCAGTAGACATTGCCCTTGTCGATGAGCTGCTGGCGGATCTGCTGGAGGCGTTCCACGGCACCCCGCGCCCGGGTCGGATCCCCTGCCCGTGCCGCTCCGATGGCCCGTGCGAAATGCGTCAGTGCTTCGGCGTAGCCATAGCGTTCCCAGGGAAGCCCCGGCATCACGGTCAGGGCAGCCGCGTCGCTCCAGTTCCGCCGCTCCAGTGCGAAGCGGGCAGGAATGGCCGCCAGCGCGTAATAGGCCGCGAAATTCTCCACGTTCACCTTTCTGACGCGAGAGACCTCCTCGACGACCTGCCGCACCTTGTCGTCTTCACCGCGCTGGAGCCAGGCGTAGACCAGATAGTCATCCGCGTGCAGGGCATCGAAGGAGATCGCTCCCGGATGCAGGCTCGCTGCGTGCTCGCCTGCCTTGCGGGCTGATGCGAGATTGGACTCGATGGTTTCCGGCCACATCCCCAGGCGGACGAAAATGTGGGATGGCATGTGCAGGGCGTGAGGCGCTGAGGGAGCAATCTTCGCGTACTGCTTCGCTGCGTTGAGGGCCAGCGGAGCCAGAGCGGGATAATCGAAACTGTGGATCAGGTAATGGGCGATCCCTGGATGATTCGGGTGCTTGTCCAGAAGGCCGTTAAAAATCTCCGCCGCCTTCTTCTGCCAGGCGTAGGTCTTGTCCTTCGGCAGCGACATGCCGTGATTGATCAGCATGAGACCGTAGAAGATCGATGCCTCGTCGTCTTTGGGAAATCGAGAGCGGAGACGTTCCATGGCCTCTTCGTAACCGCGCGGGTCAGGCCCTCGATAGAACGTAGCGATGGCATCGATGTAGCCCTTTTCGCGCGCGGTCTTCGCTCCCACCTCGGTCGCTTTCGCCGCCGCCGCGGTTCCACGCGCCAGTTCCTCCGGCGAATACGGCGACGGCCACACCGGGTGATAGTTGCTCATGGCAACGCCCCACCAGGCCATGCCGCAGCGAGGATCGATCGACGCCACCTGCCGGAACGCTTTCTCCGACTCCTCGTACCAGAACGAGTGGAGCAGAGCGACCGCCCGGGTGAACGTGGCCTGCGCCTTCGGGCTGCAGGAGACCGGAAAGGAAACGCTCCCCAGCCGCTCGGCCGGCTGGCCCCCGTGGTGATGGTGCTCTTCCATCTGCCCGGCCACGGGCAATGCGATCAGGGCACAAAGGACAACCGAGGAAAGGTGTCTCACGTCAGTCCCTCCAGGCAGTGAGCGGGTTAAAAGGGGCTCGCGCCCCCCCCGTCCTGCGCAGGGCATGATATCCACAATCGGAATCGTGCAATGCCGACAGACTTCCATCGATATGGTGGTGGCCGGGGGGGCCGGCTTCACGCTGGCGCCAGGCGAGAGCAAGTTTCTCGAGCTGATGAAGACGAAGCTGCCATGGGCACCGAAGATCGACTCCGAGATCGCCTCCGCATCGAAGACCGTCGTGCATCGCGTGACTGCGAGCCCAAAGTCCCTGTCTGCCGCCCGTGACTGGAATCAGCTCCTCCCCCGGTGAGGTCGCGCCGTCCCATGTGCATTAGGCTACGTGGCTGAGGAGAGTCATCAATGATCAAGCACTGCCGCGTCCTGAGTGTCCTGTTTCTTTTCCTCGTAGCGGGGATTGTCCACGCCGACGGCCTCACCATCACCGCGATCAAGGCGGGGCGCCTCGTCGATCCCGACAGCGGAACGTCAGCCACAAATCAGGTGATCCTGATCGAAGGGGAGAAGATCAAAGCGGTGGGAGCGAACCTGGCCATCCCCCCCGGTGCGAAAGTGATCGACCTCTCGAAGCTCACTGTCCTGCCAGGACTGGTCGACGCACACACTCACACCGCGATCACGTACAAGGAGCAGCCGGAGAACAACTACTACTACCTGACCTACGTGATGGAGTCTTCGCCGCTGCGGGCGATCCAGGCGGCCTCCAACGCCATGCAGCTGCTCAATTCCGGCTTCACGGTGATCCGCGACGTCGGCAACAACGCGCTTTACGCAGACTGCGCGCTGCGCCAGGCCATCGAGCAGGGATGGCTGCCTGGACCGACCGTGATCCCCTCCGGCCCCATGATCGGTTCCACCGGCGGACAGCTCTGGCCGACGCCGGAGATGTACAAGCAGCACAACATCGAGTTCCCGGAGTACATCGACGCGAACAGTCACGATGAGATCGTTCGGGCGGTGCGGGAGAACATGCTGTTCGGCGCTCGCACCATCAAGCTGTGCATCGACTGCAAGCCGTGGGGCTACTCGGTGGAGGACATCAAGCTGGCCATTTCCGAGGCAGCGAAGGGCGGTTGCAAAGTGGAGGGTCACGTGCAGACCGCGGAGGGTGCGCAGCGGGCCATCGACGCCGGGATCTACATCATCGCGCACGGCAACGCGTTGACGCCGGAGCACCACAAGCAGATGGCGGAGAAGGGGATCTTTCTGGCAGGCACCGACACGCCGCTGACGAAGTACCGCGGAACCGAGGCGGGGTTCAAGGTCATCGTGGAGAAGCTGCACGACGCGTGGGAAAAGAAGGTGCCCCTGACCTTCTCCACCGATTTCGACTACTGGAACGACCGCATGAAGGATGAGAAGACTGGCGAGTGGCTGTCGCGCGGCGACATGTCCATCCAGTTTCTCGACACCTGGAACGCAGCGCACATCCCCGCCGCCGACACCCTGCGGGCCATGACCATCAACGGCTACAAGGCCGCGGACATCATCAAGGAGCGCGGCCCCATCAAGCCCGGCTTCTACGCCGATCTGATCGCCGTTGCCGGCGATCCGCTGGCCGACATCGACACCCTGCGCAACGTGCAGTTCGTGATGAAGAACGGAATGGTCTTCAAGCGCGACGGCGTCATGACACCGGAAAAGTTCTTCCATCCCGGCCCGGTGCGGATGCCCAACGGACGGTGGACGAGGTGAGGCCGCGCCGGCACGGCCGGCGGCGCTGGTTGCCCAAGGCTCCGCCAAGATCACGCTCCAAGCCGGCACGGCCGGCGGCGCTGGTTGCCCAAGGCTCCGCCAAGATCACGCTCCAAGACGTTCTGCCGCGCAGGCCGGCCAGGCCTGTTCCCCGTTTCCGACGCGCGCTATTCAGTGACCGGCGGATAGAGCCTGTCGAATTCGGGATCGCCAAGCAGGATCGCAAGGTCGGGGTCCTGGCGCGTCCAGGTCGAGTCGCGGTAGCCCGATTCCCACGCCTTCTTGATGGCGATCATGGCCTCCCCTTTCTTGTTCATGGCGCAGAACACACAGGCGGTGTTGTAGAGGATCATCGAGTCGTCGGGCCGCAGGACCATGGCCAGGCTGGCCTCGCGCTGTGCGTCCTCGAAGCGTCCCAGCGCGGCATAGTCGCCTGCGAGCAGCACCCGGGCCCGGGCATCCTCGGGGACAGCTTTCAAATGCGTCTCGTAGATCTCGATCTCCCGATGCAGATAGTTGTGCAGCGCATCTTTCTTTCCCAGCGCCCCGAGAGAGTTGTGGATGGGAACGGTGGTGTTGTAGTTCTCGCCCGCGTGGGCCAGAGCCACTTCCATGATGTCGACCACCTCCTGATAGCGGCCGGCCGAAAATAGCGCCCGCCCCAGGAGGTAGTAACCGCCGTCGATGTCGGGGTTCTTCGAAAGCGCTTTCCGGATTTTCTCGATGGCCTCGTCGTATCGTCCCTCCGCGAAGAGAACCCAGGCCCCTGCGGCCTGAATCTCCGGCGCATCGAGACCGTTCGCGCTGGCCTTCTTCGTCGCCGCGATGGCTCGATCGATCCATTGCTGCTGCCGCTCGAAGTGGTAGTAGTACTGAGCGCATACGTTGGCCAGGCCGGCATGGGCCAGTGCGAAGTCCGGATCGAGAGCCACGGCGTTTTCGTACATCTGCAGCGAGAAAAGCATGTCCTGCCGACCCACCCGGCGTGCGTAGTTCCGTGCGCGAAGATAGAGGTCGTAGGCCTGCAGGTTTTCAGTCGGCTTGGCCGAAAGCGCCTGCTGCTCCTGGGGAGTGAGGGTGATCCGCAGCGCCGCGGCAATCTTCTGCGCGATCTCGTCCTGCACCTCAAAGACGTCTTTCATCTCCCGGTCGTATCGCTCCGACCAGAGCGGGAAGTCCGTCGCCGCGTCGACCAGTTGCGCGTTGATCCGCAAGCGGTTGCCGGCCCGCCGGAGACTCCCGGCCAGGACGTACGATGCCCCCAGCTCGTTTCCCACCTGCCCCGCAGTTACCGGCTTGTCGCGATAAGCCAGCACCACCGCTCGCGAGAACGTTTTCAGGCCGGTGATTTTCGACAGCTCGGTGGTGATGTCCTCGGTGATTCCATCGCGCAGGTACTCGTCGTCTTTCACTCCGCTGAGATTCTCAAAGTAGAGAACGGCGATGGACTGGTCGCGATGCGCTGCGCCGGTGGCGACACGTCCACCGCTGGCGTGACCGGCCCGTGTACCGCCCGATTCCAGATCGCGCTTGAGCCTTTTCAGAGCGGTCTTCAATTCCGTGGCGCTCTGGAATCGAAGCTCCCGGTCTTTCTCCAGGGCCTGCCCGAAAATCCGGTTGAGCTCCGCCGGGAGGGATGGATTGAGCTGCGTCACCGGCGCGGGATCCCGGTTCAGGATCGCTTCCGAAACGACGGCCGAGGTCTCTCCCTGGAACGGCAGGACACCGGTGGCCATCTGATAGAGCACGGTACCCAGAGAAAAGAGGTCGGTGCGGGCGTCCGTCACCTGTCCACGGGTCTGCTCAGGCGACATGTAGGAAACCGTTCCCACCGTCGCTCCCGCCGCCGTGAGCTCATCGCGCACCGCCGTCTTCATCGACGGCTCGCCTGCACCCTCCCGCCGGTCGATCTTGGCCAGACCGAAATCGAGGACTTTGGCCTGCCCCCGCGAGGTGATGAACAGATTGGCCGGCTTGAGGTCGCGATGAATGATCCCCTTGGAGTGCGCCGATTCGAGCGCGTCCGCGATCTGCGTGCCCAGCGCGAGCACTGAATCGAGATCGAGCGGACCGCGACCAAGCCGGTCGGCCATCGACTCTCCATCCAGCAGCTCCATCACGATGAACTGTTCCGATTCGAAATGCTCGATCCCGTGAATGGTGCAGATGTTGGGATGATTCAGCGACGAGGCCGCGCGCGCTTCGCGCTGAAAACGCTGCAGCAGCGACGCGTCACGCGCCAGCTCCGGAGGAAGAAACTTGAGGGCCACATGACGCCCCAGATTGATGTCCTCGGCTTCGTAGACCACGCCCATGCCACCCGACCCGAGCTGGGAGGTGATCGTGTAATGAGAAACCGTGCGACCGATCATCCGCGGAACCTCCAAGGAACCAGTGCGGTGCTGCGACGAGCTGCTGGTGAGCGCACATCCTAGCCTTGGATGATGCGCCGTCCAACAGTAATTCCGAGGCAGGAGCGATGAAGTCGGAGGACACCAACAGCTTTGCGTTCCACTGCCCGAGGGCCACCGCAGAGCACCGATCGCGGGCGGGAACGGCCGCGCCGGGGATGTCATCAAAGGTCAGCGCCATGGCCCCACTGAAAAGCAGCGCAGCGAGCATGGCCCCTACTATAGTTCGCTGAATCCCTGAGACGAATGAAGCGGACCAGCCCGAGCCACCTCGACTCGAGCCACCGCCCATCATCCGAAAGAAGGCGCTGACATGAAGACTGGTTGTGCGAAATCACTGCTGATGATCGCTGGCCTCGGGGCCGTCTGGTACGCGCTGTTCCATCTCTGGTTTCCGCCGCAGGAGGCCATCGCCGGATCGCTCGTCTGCGGCTTCGGCAGCCTGATGATCGTGGGCGGAATCCAGGGCGCCTTTAAAGCCTGGCGTGGCGCCAGCGGCATGGGCGAAGACTCGTTCACCACCGACATGCGACCAGGTGCCGGCGCGCCCGAGGACGGGAAACTGATCACCGTCGTCGGGAGAATCCGCGCCACCGGCCCTGCACTGCGCGCGCCGTTCAGTCAGCGCGCCTGCCTTCTGTATCAATACGAAGTCTCGCGATCGTCGACCGGAAACAGCGGTGACAACCCGAAAGCGTTCGCTGGCTTCGCCCTCACCCCATCGGTCATTGACGGTTCGAACCGCTCGATCAAGCTCCTCGGATTTCCGGAGCTGGAAGGATTCGACTCGGAGACGCTGGACGGCGAGATGGAGCTCGCAAACGCACGCGCCTACATCGCGGCCACCCCGTTCGAAGACATGCAGGGCTTCGCCGCACTGGGGAAGGTCTGGGGGGCCGTCAAAGAGCGCATCGCCGACGACGACGGAAGCGTTCGCAAAGACTGGCAGATGGTGGACAAGTCCTACGACATCAGCGACAGCACGTTGACCGAGGAGATCATCGTTTCGGGCGAGCAGGTCTGTGCCACCGGAGTCTATTCAGCGGCGAAGGGCGGCATCGTCTCCGATCTTTCCAAAGCACTGAACAAGCTGGTCAAGGGGGACGCGCAGCAGAGTGCTGCCCTTCTCCGATCGGAGGGCCTCGGTCAGGGAATCGCTTCACTGGTCGGGGGGACGGTTTTTGGCCTGGTCCTCATCGGGGCGGCCATGGCTATCCTCCTGGCTCGGACGCCACAGCCGGGCACCGGGCAACTCCTCGCGCTGGTCCACAGCGTTCGCCCGGAAGCGCCGATCACGCGCAAGAGTCTCGCCGCGACGGACGCGGAAGTGGTGCTCTGCAACCGATGGCTGGCGAGCATCCAGAACGAGGATCGGACCGTGCTGCACAAGCTCTCCGCCACTCATACCCGCACCTACCTCGACAAGGTCCAGTTCGATGAGTGGAAGGCAGCGCGTCCGGCCAGAGCATCGCTGGTCCAGGGGACCTCCATTGGAGACAACGCAGTGGTGGTGATGCGAGGTACCCGCCCCGACGGCACGATCGTCGACGGAACGTTCAAGCTCGAAGGCTACCGTGGCGGTTGGAGGGTGAAGGACGAGACGTGGGGGCCGGCGATTCGCTGACGCCGGCAGGCACGGCCGGCAAGGATGCCCGGCGTTACGAAACTCGAAGCAAAAGAGGGCGTCTACGAGTCGCCGCGTACAATGGGCCCTCACCATGCTCAGTCGATCGGCAATTGCGGTGGCTTTCCTGTTTTCAGCGGGGAGCCTCCTCGCCGCGACTCAGGGTGGCCCGATCGGGGTGCCTGTCCCGCTGTTTCCTCCCAACAACTGGTGGAACACGGACGTGAGCGCCGCGCCTGTCGATGCCA
>JBKJQB010000191.1:0-21100 GCA_046594105.1 Thermoanaerobaculia bacterium | reverse complement strand
GATCACGATCGCCCACACGAAGCAGGTGAAGGCCTCGAAGAGCAGGAACTTGATCGTGGAAATCTTCGAGATGCCGACGACCACCGCGCCGGTGATCCTGAGCCCATAGAGCCATTGAGTGATGAAGATGGCCAGCAGTCCGTACCGCTCGAACAGACGGATGCCCTTGCCGAAGTGCTTCTTCATCCTGGGGAATCGCTCCAGCAGCTTCACTCCCTGCTTCCGTCCCAGCCAGAACCAGAAGACATGACCGGTGTACGCGCCAGTGAAGGCCGTCAGGATCACCAGCACCAGGTTGAGGTAGCCACGCTCGGCAAAGAAGCCGGCCATGACCAGAATCGTCTCCCCTTCGAGAAAGGTCCCGACGAAGACCGCCAGATAGCCGAATTTGTGAAGGAGGTACTCCGGTGACATTCAACCCTGTGATTGCAAGATTCGGGACTGTCGTGAAATTTGAGGGTGGAGCGTAACATTGAACCAGCAGTGGAGGCCCTCATGAGACGCCTGGTTTTGACGATGTCGTTTCTGATTACCGCGGCCTCCCTGCAGGCTGCAGCAGGACAGCAGACGCCCGAGCCAGCAACGGAATCCGCGCCGCCTCCTAAGGCCCCTGCCATGCGCACGCTGACGACCACGGCGCCGGTCCAGTCGCCGCTGGTGCGTGCGGCGAAAGCATCCCCCAAACGGTCGAAGAAGAAATCGACGCCGGTGATCACCAACGGCGACCTCTCGAAGAGCGGCGGTCACGTCACCACCGCCACCAAGGCGTTGAAGCCGTTGCCGGTCATCACGCCCGACGAGATGACACCGGAGCAGGCAAGGGCGGTGGAGAAACACTACCGCGAGTTGCGGCAGGCAGCGGTGGCCAAAGCCAAAAAGGCGGAGGCCGATCGCAAGGTGCAGAAGGAACGGGCCGCGGCGATCTACAACGGCGACGACGCCGAGGGGATGCTGGAAGACCCCGCTCTGGTGGAAGGGAAGATGACCCCGCAACCCAAGTCCGACGTTCCGCCGCCGGTGAAGCCACCGGCAGACTAGGAGCCTGCGCGGCAGAACCTCTTGGAGCGTGATCTTGGCGGAGCTTTGGGCAACCGGCGCCGCCGGCCGTGCCGGCTCCTGCCGGAACTGGCAAGATGAAGGTTCATGCAGGCTGATCGTGATGCGGCGCAGCGCGCTGAGCTGCTGTCTGGTGGTGGACGACGCTGGAATCAGACCGCGCTCGTGGTGCTCATCGCATCGCTGATCGCTGCTCCCGCGGTCATGACCCGGTTCGGCTTTCGCGGCTTTGTCCTCGCTTACGCGATTGCGATTTGCGCGTGGCCATTCGCCCGCCGGCTGCGACTCTCGACCACTGCCGTTCTCCTTCTGGCACTGGCCCTTCGTCTCCCCATGTTGCTCACCCCGCCACTGTTGTCCGGCGACGTGTATCGCTATCTTTCAGACGGCGCCGCGTTGGCCTCGGGACACAACCCCTACAAGGTTCTCCCCTCCGACTCGCGCGTCAATCACCCGACCATTCCGACGATCTATCCTCCGCATGCCGAGATCCTGTTCGGAGTGGTGCACAAGCTCACCGCGTGGCGGCTGCTGATCATCGGAAGCGAAGTGGCCGTGCTGATTCTGCTTCCTGCTCCTCTGCGACTCTCGTATGCGCTGCTCCCGCCCGCAGTTCTGGAAGGAGCGTGGAGCGGTCACCTCGACGCGATCGCCGGCATGCTGCTCCTGCTTGCCTGGAGCCGGCGTTCGGGAGTTGCCGCGGCGCTCGCTGCTGGAATGAAGGTCATTCCGCTGGTGGCCGTGCCGGCACTCTGGGCGCAGTCCCCACGTCGGCGATTTGCGCTCATGTTCTCTGCTGCGCTGCTGATCCCGGCCATCCCGTTCCTCATCGCCGGTCCGGTGATGCCTGGCCTGGGCACGTATGCCACCCGATGGGTCTTCAACTCGCCTGCGTACGACCTGGTGCGTCTGGCCGTTGAGCCGTTGCCGCTGGTCCGTTGGTGGACGGCGATCAAGGATCCGCTGCATCTCGAGGCGATCTCCAATCTCGTCTACCAGCATCTGTACGCCGACTTCGCCACTCGCGCGGTGCTGGGATTGATCGCCCTCGTGCTGCTCGCACGTTTCTGGAGGCGGCCGGTGGCGTCGATCGCCATCCTCCTGCTTTGCTCGCCGGCGATTCACCCGTGGTACTGGCTGAGCGCGCTGCCGCTCGCACTCATCGGGGAACGACGCTGGATCCCGCTGGCGCTCTGTGCGCCGTTCTCGTATCTGCTCTACGCGGGCACAGCCAGGCCGATCGTGTTCGCGCTGTGCTACGCGCTGCCGCTGGCCATCACTCTGGCCATCACGCTCGCGACCCTTCGGCCTTCAGCGACCGCGTCATCAGGCGCTGGATTGCCGAGCGCGGAGACTCATTCCGATACAGCACCTGAAACATCTCGTTCGTGATCGGCATCTCGATGCCGTGACGTTCCGCGAGCTCGCTTGCTGCCTTCGACGTCTTCACTCCCTCGGCTACCGACCGGCTCTCGCTCAGAATCGTCTCCAGCGACTTGCCTCGCCCCAGCGCCACTCCGACGCTCCGGTTGCGCGAGAGTGAGCCGGTGCAGGTCAGCACGAGATCGCCCATCCCCGCGAGGCCGGCGAAGGTTTCCGCTTTTCCGCCGAGGGCCATGCCCAGGCGGGTGATCTCGTGGAGCCCGCGGGTGATCAGGGCGGCGGTGGTGTTGGATCCCAGCCCCAGCCCTTCCAGCACGCCGGATGCGATGGCGATGACGTTCTTGAGAGCGCCGGCCAACTCGACGCCGACCACATCGGTGGAGTGATAGACACGGAAGGTTGGACTGGAAAGCGCCGACTGAATGCTCTGCGCGAAATCGAGATCCTGCGAGGCCACCACCGCAGCGCTGGGATCGCCGCGGGCCACTTCCACGGCGAAGGTCGGGCCGGACAACGTAGCCATGGCGGAGAGGGAGGATCCGAGGACCGAGGCGGTGATCTCGGACATCCGATCGAGGGACTGGTTCTCGATGCCTTTGGTGCCGGAGATGACCTGCACCGGACCGCGGAGATCAGGGCGCAGCTGCTCGAGGATGGTGCGGTAGTGATGGCTGGGCACGACCATGAAGATCGTGTCGCTGAATGCGGCGGCCTCGGGGAGGGAACTGGAGGCGCGGACGTTGGGGCCGATGGACACGCCCGGGAGATAGAACGAATTTGTCGAGGTCGCGGTGATCGCTTCCGCCACCTTCGGGTCGTGAGCCCAGAGCAGCACTTCGTTGCCGCATCGCTCGGCGACCACGGCCATCGCCGTGCCGAAGGAGCCTGCCCCGATCACGGAGATCTTCAGGAGGGCTCCTTCTTCTCACCCATCCGCCGCTCCTGACGCTGTGCCATTCGCGCGATGTTGGAGTGATGCTTCAGGATGATGATCGTGGAGATGATCATGCTGATGACGATGGTCCAGAACGCCTGATGGGTAAGGAAGCGCAGAAAAACCGGGATGGAGGCGGAGCTGACGATGGACGCCAGCGAGACGAAACGCGATGCGATCAGCACGATGAGAAACACGATCAGGCCGGCCGCCAGGGCGATGGGATCGATGGCCAGAAAGGCCCCCGTTCCGGTGGCCACTCCCTTGCCGCCGTGAAACCGAAGCCAGACCGGGAACATGTGCGCCAGAACGGCCACCAGGCCGCAGAGGGCGATCCAGAACGCGGTGGAGTGGATCGGTGAGGCATCCGCGCTCGCTGCAAACGGCCACTGCGGGCGGGAGGTCACCCACCGGGCAACCGCGACCGCGGCGTAGCCCTTGGCGATGTCGAGCAGCAGAGCGATGACGCCCGGCAGTTTGCCGAAGCTCCGAGCCACGTTGGTGGCGCCGACGTTCCGGCTGCCATGCTCACGGATGTCCGCGCCCGCCAGCATCCGCACCACCAGAAAACTGAATGGAATCGATCCCACCAGATAGGCGAAGAGCAGGAGGGAGAGAGGGAGCGCCGGCTGCATGCAACGCAGCATTGTAGCCGGCACGGCCGGCTAGATTGCTGCGAAGGCGCGGTCGACGTCGGCCACCAGGTCTTCGATGTCTTCGATCCCCACAGAGATGCGGACCAAGCCGGGCGTGATCCCCAGCCGGGTGCGATCGGCCAGAGGCACCGAAGCGTGCGTCATCGTCTCCGGGTGCGAGATCAACGTCTCCACGCCGCCCAGCGATTCGGCCAGCGAGCAGAGACGAACGGTGTTCAGGAACTTTGCCGCGTTCTCCTTCGATCCGAGGTCGAACGAGATCATCGAGCCGAAGCCCTTCATCTGGCGCTTGGCCAGATCGTGCTGCGGATGATCGGGAAGGCCGGGGTAGTAGATCCTGCGGACTTTCTTGTGGCCGGCCAGATGGCGGGCCATGGCATTTCCGTTCTCCTCGTGCTGCTTCATGCGCACGGCCAGCGTCTTCACTCCGCGCAGAATGAGCCATGAGTCGAAGGGCGAAAGGATGGCCCCCACGGCGTTCTGCAGAAATCCGATCTTCTCCGCAATCTCCTCGGAGTTGGAGACCACCACGCCACCAATGGAGTCGGAGTGGCCATTCAGAAACTTGGTGGTGGAGTGCAGCACGATGTCGGCACCGAGATCGATGGGACGCTGCAGGTAGGGGGAACAGAAGGTGTTGTCGACGACCACCAGAGCGCCGGCAGCATGGGCGATCTCCGAGCAGGCCGCGAGATCGGTGAGGGTCATCATCGGGTTGGTCGGCGTTTCCAGGAATAGCACCCGCGTTTTGGAGGTGACCGCCTTGCGCACCGCGTCGAGATTCGACGTGTCCACATAGGTGAACTGCAGGCCGAACTTCTCCAGCACCTTGCTGAATAGGCGGTAAGAGCCGCCGTAGAGGTTCTCGCCGGCCACCACGTGATCGCCCGACTGGAGCATGCGGAACACCACGTCGATCGACGACATGCCGGAGGCGAAACAGTGCCCGTACTTTCCATGCTCGAGGGCGGCGAGGTTCGCTTCCAGCACCGAGCGGGTGGGATTGCCGGTGCGGGCGTACTCGAAACCTTTGTGCTCACCGAGCTTCGGCTGAACGTAGGTGGAGGTCTGGAAAATCGGATAGGTAACCGAGCCGGTGATGGCCTCCGGTTCCTGGCCGGCGTGGATGCATTCAGTGCTGAAGCCCATGGTGGTGCCTCTCAGTCGGCGTGATCGGGAGCCGCCGGTTTTTTCCATCGGGTGTAGATGCCTTTGGACATGTAACGCTCCGAGGCATCGGGGATGAGGGTGACGATGCGCTTGCCTCGTCCCATCCGGCGCGCCACTTCCAGGGCGGCGTAAACATTTGCGCCGGCGGACGACGCGCCGAGAACGCCCTCTTCCCCCGCCAGACGCGCGACCATGTCGAAGGCGGGATCGTCTTCCACCAGGATCACCTCATCGGCGAAGGACATGTCGAGGACCGGAGGGATGAAAGAAGAAGCGCCGATGCCTTCCACTTCATGCGGTCCGGCTTCGCCGCCTTTGAGGATGGACCCCTGCGGTTCCACCACCACGCAATGCACGTGAGGAAGGCGTTCGCGGAGATACATGGCCACTCCGGTGAAGGTGCCGCCGGTGCCTGCGCCGGCGACCCAGGCGTCGATCTTCCCGTCCATCTGTTCGAAAATCTCAGGACCGGTGGTCGTGTAGTGGGACTCGGTGTTGTAGGGGTTGGAAAACTGCTGCGGCACGTAGGCGCCGGGGATCTCGGAGGCCAGTTTTTCGGCGCGGGCGATGGCGCCCTTCATGCCCTCGTCTTTCGGGGTGAGCACGACGGTGCCGCCGAGCGCCTTCATCACCTCGCGTTTCTCCGTGGAGAAGTTCTCAGGGACGCAGAGGATGACCTTGAATCCCATGCGCGTGCCGGCCAGGGCCAGGGCGATGCCGGTATTGCCGGCGGTGGGCTCGATGATGGTGCCGCCCGGCTGGATCCTGCCGTCGCGCAGGGCGCGCTCGATCATCCCCACACCGATGCGATCCTTGACGGAGAAGGCGGGGTTGAGGAACTCGAGCTTGACGAAGATCTCGGCGTCCTGCTCTCCGGGGATGTTCGCCAGCCGGAGCATCGGCGTGTTGCCGATCAGATCGAGGATGTTGTCGACCGGTTTGAGGAGGGGGCGGGTCAAGGGGGCGGATTTTATACGAAACGAAAAACGGCGGCCTGCGAAGCCGCCGTGGTCGTCGATGAGGGGAGGATCAGGCCCAGCTGGAGGAACGTGTGGTGGAGCGGCGCTGGTTGTAGCAGTCGCGGCAGTACACCGGCTTTCCGCTGACGGGCGTGAAGGGAACTTCCGTCCCTACCCCGCAGCTGTCACACGTCACACTGACCATCTGGCGATCGCGGGATCCGCCGTTTCCATCGCGGGCGGTCTTGCGTTTGTCGCGGCAGTTCTTGCACCGTTTCGGCTCATTCGTGAAACCACGCTCTGCGTAAAATGACTGCTCGTTTTTGCTGAAGATGAATTCTCCTCCGCAATCGGCACAGGCGAGACTCTTATCGTTGAAGGTGTCCATGGATCTCTGATCTCCTAAAAATGGTGCTCGAAAAAAATGGCTGCCGCAGCGCAGATATGGTGCGGGGTGCCGCGACGCTTTTCCCCGCATTTGGTTTCCCAGCGAATCGGTTTTTGGACCAGCCTCCTTTTGCAAACGAACACAACACGGCCCCGAACGGACGCTGCTGTTCTTGGGCAAATTAAGTTGGATTCGTGAGCGCTATTTAGCATAGTTGAAAATCCAACGCAACGAACCGGCGGGATGCTTCAAATAATTTGTCAACCTATTGACCATCACGAAATGGAAAATGCCATTCGCATCGGACCGGCCGGCTGGAGTTATGCCGATTGGGAAGGAACGGTTTATCCACCGCACGGCTCGAAGTTTGATCCGCTTGCGTACCTGGCCTCCTTTTTCGACACCATCGAGATCAACTCCCCCTTCTACCGGATCCCACCGCCGTCGCATGCGCGCAGCTGGATTCGCAGGGTTTCCGGCAATCCGCATTTCCGCTTCACCACGAAAATCTTCCGCGGGTTCACCCATGACCAGGCGGTGGCGGGCGCAGAGGACGTCCGAGCGTTTCGTGCCTATCTCGATCCGCTGGCCGAAGAGGGCCGTCTCGGCGCGGTGCTGCTGCAGTATCCGTGGAGTTTCAAAAACTCAGAGGAATCGAGGGCGCGGCTGCGGCGACTGTTCGCTGACCTGAGCGGTTACCCGCTGGCGCTGGAGGTGCGGCACGCCTCATTCCAGAACGCCGACTTCCAGCATTTCCTCGAGGAGCAGGGTGTGTCCTGGGTCAACGTCGATCAGCCGCTGTTTTCCGATTCGGTGGAGCCGGCTGCGACGACCACCGGTTCGGTTGGATACGTCCGCCTGCATGGTCGCAACTACGAGAAGTGGTTCGCTCACCAGGAGTCGTGGGAGCGCTACAACTACCTGTATTCGGCGAAGGAGCTCGATCCCTGGGTCGGACGCATCCGCACGATGGCGACGCAGAAAGAGACTTACGTGATCACCAACAATCACTTTCGAGGGCAGGCCATCGTCAACGCCGGCGATCTCAAAGAGTCTCTGGGCCAGCCCTCCGCGCTCCCGCCGCAGTTGTCTGAGGTTTACGGGCAACGACCAGGCTCCGCATCGTGAGCCCGGACGATCTCCGCTACGATACCGGCCCTTCATGAGTGCAGAGACTGACTCGAAGCTGCCGCGGAACCGGAAGCGCCGCGTGGTCGGCACGGCCGGCCACATCGATCACGGCAAGACCTCGCTGGTCCGGGCGCTCACAGGCGTGGACACCGACCGGCTCCCCGAAGAGAAGCGCCGAGGAATCACCATCGACCTCGGGTTCGCCAGCTGGATCACCGAGCAGTACCAGATCGGATTCATCGATGTCCCCGGGCACGAGCGTTTCGTCAAGAACATGCTGGCCGGCGTCGGGGGAATCGACAGCGCGCTCCTGGTGGTGGCGGCGGACGAATCGATCAAGCCGCAGACGCGGGAGCATTTCGCCATCTGCACGATGCTGGGCATCCGCACCGGCGTGGTGGCCATCACCAAACGCGACCTGGTCGATGACGACATCATCGGCCTGGTCCGTCTGGAGATCGAGGAGATGGTGGCGGGCAGCTTTCTGGCCGGCAAAGCCATCGTGCCGGTGAGCAGCGTGTCCGGTGCGGGACTGGAGGATCTGCGCAAGGCGATCCTGGCGTCGGTGGCCGAAGTGGGGGATCGCGATGCGACCACGCGGGTCTTCCGGCTGCCGATCGATCGGGTGTTCACCATGAAAGGGTTCGGATCGGTGGTCACCGGAACGGCATGGTCGGGCCAGCTGGCGGTCGACAGCGAGCTGGAGATCCTGCCGGGCGGCGATCGAAGCCGTGCCCGAAGCATTCAGGTCCATGGGGAAGGTCGCGACGCCGCGCTCGCCGGAGAGCGCACCTCGATCAACCTCGCGGACCTCGAGCTGGAACGCCTGCATCGGGGACAGCAGGCCGTGGTGCCGAACACACTGCGAAGCTCCCCGATCATCACGGTGCGTCTCGATCTGCTGGCCGACTCGAAACCACTCAAGGAACAGACCCGCATCCGCTTCCATCATCTGTCGGCGGAGCTGCTGGGAAGCATCCGATTCGTCGATGACACCGGCGAGCTCGCTCCGGGAAGCAGCGCCTTCGCGCAGGTGCGGCTGGAGTCGCCGATCGTTGCCGTGTCGGGCGATCGCTTCGTGATCCGACGCTACTCGCCGGCGATCACGGTGGGCGGCGGCGTGATCATCGACGCGCACCTTCCCCGGCTGAGCCGCAACACACGCGTCGACCTTCTGGAAACGCTTTTCGCCGGCTCGCTGACGGAGCGGGTGGAGCTGATGGCGCGCCTGCAGGGACTGCGGGGACTGAGCATCCACGAGGTTCAGGCGCGAACCGGAATCCGCGTGGACACTCTCGCGCGCGAGCTGAAGCAGCTTCCGCATCTTTCCGACACCGGCGACCGGCGATGGCTCCACCTCGAGGTGCTCACCGAGTTTCGGCGGCAGGCCATGCAGTTTCTGGAGCGTTACTTTCGCGACAACCGGCTGGCCATCAATGTCCCCAAGAGCGAGTTCGTGCAGAAGATGTTGCCGCGCGGCATTGAACCGCAGGTGGCCAACTACCTGCTGCAGGATCTGGCCCGCGAGCGGATCATCGCCATCGCCGGCGACGCGCTCGACATCCCTGGCCGCTCGAAGTCTTTGGGTGGAGCGGAGGGGGAATTGGCGCGCGGGCTCGAAGCTCGGTTTGCCGAATCGGGACTGCAGCCGCCACCGGTGTCCGAATTGATCCAGGCCCTCAAGCAGAAGCCGAAGGTGATCGAGGGGGTGATCAGTTTCCTGGTCAAACAGGGAACGCTGGCGCGGCTGGCGGACGGCATCTACGTCCATCGGGACGTGCTGGTCGAAGCGCGGGCGAAGATGGAGACGCGGCGCGGGGAAACGATCGACGTCGCCGGGTTCAAGGACTTCTTCGGGCTCTCCAGGAAGGTGGCCATCCCGCTGCTGGAGTACTTTGACAAGCAGGGCGTGACCCGCCGCGTCGGCGACGAGCGCCAGGTGCTCTAGGCCGGCACGGCCGGCGGCGCTGGTTGCCCAAGGCTCCGCCAAGATTCACGCTCAAGGGACCTGACGGCGAGCCGGAACGGTCGGCCGCGAAACCGCGGGTGTCGGGATGGCCGCCACTCGATCCGCCGCAGGAACGCGGAACCAGGACTGCGGGACATCGCGCTGCTCGATGCCGATCACCGTCTTGTCCACGACCAGCTTCGCGTTGCCGAAAGGCAGTTCGGAGTGGTCCACCAACGGGAATCCGGAGGTTTGCAGGAAAGCCTCGTCCGCCGTTCGTGTCAGGCCCGTCATCTGAGAGGAGGATGCGCCGCTGGCCTGAAGCATGGCGAACAGATCATCGGGGATGGAAGGATGACGGGCAATCCAGAGGTGCCGCTCGTAACCTCCCACGCGCAGTACCCATTCTGACGCAGCGACCCCCAGGAGGGTGCGCCGCGCGCCGCTGGGGGCAAACCGGGCGGTGGGGCTGCCGGCGGGGAGGGGGCGAGCCAGCTCCTGCCGCCGTCGCGCAAGAACCGCCGCGAACGGCTCGACACGCGAGGTCTTCCGGATCTCATCGACGTAGGTGACCTGCTTGCCAGCGAAGTCCAGCAGGCGCCAGGCATCGAGGTCGTTCGAGCTGCGGGCGCGACCCTCGGCGATCACGATCGTGTGCGTGAGTGTCTGGTTTGCCGGCTGCACGATGGTGCGGATGGTGATGACGGTCGCGCGGATTTTTGGCGTCTGATCGGAAGGGTGCGGCGGAAGGGGCGGCCGCTTGCATCCGGTTATCAAGAACAGCACTGAGAACAGCATCAGGAACAGGATCGGAAGCAGGACGACCGCAGCGAGAGCGAAGGCCTTCCGGCTCCTGCACGACGCCGTCATCCCTCGTTCCCCACTGTCTCGCATCAATGTTTTGCGGCGTACCAGGTTTTGCCCCACGCGGCGTCGACCGCAAGCGGAACATCGAGCGGAAAGATGTTCTGCATGGTTTCCTTCACGATTCCGGCCACCTGCTCCGCGGTCGCTTCGGGCGTCTCGATCACGATCTCGTCATGCACGGTGAGCAGCATCTGCGAGCCGGTGGGAAGCTCGCCTTCCAGCGCGATCATGGCCAGCTTGAGGAGATCGGCCGCCGTTCCCTGAATCGGGGCGTTGGTGGCCATGCGCTCCGCGTTGCCGCGCACCGTGAAGGAGCGGTTGTGAATCTCGGGGATGTAGCGCACCCGGCCGAACAGGGTGGTGACCTTGCCGCTCTGTCTCGCTCCGTCGAGGGTCTGGTCGAGGAACTCCTGGATCCGTGGATAGCGTGAGAAATAGGCCTCGATGAAGTCTTTTGCCTGACCGGTCGGAATGCTCAATTCGTTCGACAGACGGAACGCGGACATCCCGTACAGGACGCCGAAGTTGATGGTCTTCGCCGCGCGCCGCTGGTCCACGGTGAGCTGATCCTCCGGCACGTTGAACATCTTCGAGGCGGTGGCCCGATGGATGTCAGCACCTCGCCGGAACGTCTCGATCAGATCGCTGTCGCCGGACATGTGCGCGAGGATCCGGAGCTCGACCTGCGAGTAGTCGGCGGAGATGAGCACATTCCCCGGCTCGGCGATGAAAGCCTTGCGGATCTCCCGACCCTGTTCCGTGCGGATCGGTATGTTCTGCAGGTTGGGATCGGAGGAGGAGAGCCGCCCGGTGGCGGCGACCGCCTGGTTGAACGAGGTGTGCACTCGCCCATCGGCGCCCACCAGCTGCGGCAGCGCATCCACGTACGTCGACTTCAGTTTGTGAAGCTCCCGATGCAGAAGGATCAGCCGTGGGACTTCGTAGCCGTGCCCGGCCAGCTCCTGCAGTACCTCCACGGAAGTCGAGAAGCTCTTGGTGGTTTTCGTTTTCTTGAGGACCGGATACTGCAGCTTTTCGAAAAGGATCTGGCCGAGCTGCATGGGTGAGTTGAGGTTGAATTCCGTGCCCGCTTCCGCAAAGACCTTTTTCTCGAGGTCGGCCAGCGTCACGGCCATGGTGTTGGACATCTGGCGCAGGAACCCGCTGTCGATCTTGATGCCCCTCTCTTCCATGCGGGCCAGCACCGGGACCAGTGGCATCTCGATGGTCTCGTAGATCCGTCTCAGGGCGTCGTCGCTGCGAAGCTCGGGACCGACAACGCGCTCCAGCGAGAGCATGGCGTCCGGCTTCTCGGCCAGGTACTGCAGATAGGGACCGGCCGCGCTGGCGCCGATCTGGTGATCGATGGCGAACAAAGGCGCGGTTTTCGCCACGTCCTTTCGCAAGAGGACGTCCTGCTTCAGGCGGTCGCGGATCACGTTCCCGAACGAATGCGAGGGAAGCCCGGGATTGATCACGTACGACATGATCATGGTGTCGAGAACGTTGGCCGGCAGCGGCCACCCGGCGTTGGAGAGCCTGCGGATCAGCAACTTCCAGTCGTGGGTCACCAGCGGCGTGCCCGACGCCAGCAGTTCGCGCAACGCCCCCTGAAAGTCCGCGTTCCCGCCCATGGATGCCGCAATCGGCACAACCAGCGCCTCCGATGGACGCACCGCAATCGCCGCCGCCATCAATTCGTCATGCCCATCGGGGGTCATCGTTTCGAACCAGATACCGACTTTCTCCGCGCCCTTTACGAACTGGCGGATGTCGTCGCCTGAGGAAGCGAGGCGATAATCGCGGGCCACGGTGGGCCGCTCCGGCATGTACTCCTGCATCAGAGAGGCGAACTCCAGGCGCGAGAAAAGCTCATGGAGTCTCGCCCGGTCGGGCTCCTGCCGTTTCAGCGTCGCGAAGTCGATGGTGATCGGGAGGTCGCATTTGATCTTCGCCAGATCGCGCGAGAGGAAGGCCTTGTCGCGGTTCTCTTCCAGCGTCTTGCGCTGCGAGGCCTTCTTGACCGCGTCGAGGTTGTCGTAGACGGCATCCAGCGATCCGAACTGCTCGATGAGGGACTTCGCGCCCTTCTCGCCAATGCCGGGAACGCCGGGAATGTTGTCGATGGCGTCGCCCCAGATGGCCATCACATCGACCACCTTCTCCGGCGGTAATCCAAACGCTTCCTGAACGCCCGCCGCGTCGTAGAGCACCTCGCGGCCGGTGTGGTAGAAGCGGATGTTCTCGCCGACCAGCTGAAAGAAGTCTTTGTCGGACGTTGCGATGACCACGTCGTACCCGCGATCGCGCGCCACGCAGGCCAGCGACCCGATCAGATCGTCGGCTTCCCAGTCCTCAACGCCGATCACCGGAATCTTCAAACCGTCCAGGACCTCGTTGACCAGCGGCAGCTGCACCACCAGGTCGTCGGGCATCGGCTTGCGGTCTTTCTTGTAATCGGCGAACGCTTCGTGCCGCTCTTTGGATCGTCCGATGTCGAAGGCCACCGCGATGCAATCGGGGTTGTGATCCTTCAGCAGCTTGCGCAGCATCTGGGTGAATCCGTACACCGCGTTGGTCGCCAGTCCCGACGAGTTGGTCAAGCCGCGGATGGCGAAGTACGAGCGATAGACGTTATTGGAACCGTCGATGATGAACAGGGTGGGACGCTTCGGCGGCACGGCGGCGGATTATAGGCGCCACACCCTCGCGACGCGGCCAAACCGCAGGATGTGGGACGGGGAGGAATGCTGCCCGCATCCAACCCGGGTAGAATGCCGCGCCATGCTGATTCGAGGGTTGACGCCGCAGGAAATCCGCGTGCTCCAGGAGTTTCGCCGCCTCAGTGCCGAGACTCTGCCGCTGTCGGCCATCACCGCCATCCGCCATCCCACTGGAGGCGGGGAGACACCGGCGCTGGATCTGGTCGTCAAGGAGTTCTTGACGGCCGACAATCCTCGCGAAAACTTCTCCTTGACCTCCAAAGCCAGAGATTTCCTAGCCTACGATCCGAAGCCGGAATTCGAGGAGTCGGTCGGAACGGCCGGAGCGGAAGCGGCCAAATAGCCGCAACTGCCTGATTCACGTCGCTAACCCGCTTGAATTCAAACAGTTAGCCTCTGGGTAGGAGGCTCTGTTCCTGCCACGAAACCGTAAACATCATTGACTCAGCGACTTAGCTCGTGTACAGTTCTGCCCCGAGGGTTGGAAATGAAGCATGGCGACAAAGCAAAAGCGAAATCAGCCAAAGCCAAAGCCTCAGGGAACAAAGGCAGCTCCAAAGAAGTCAGCGCCAAAGGCAAAAGCCATGGCAGCAAAGCCGGCGCAAAAAAAGAAGCCGTCCAAAGCTCCTCCTCCAAAGGCGGCGGCAAAGCTGGCAGCTCCAAAACACGCAGCTCCAAGACCGCCAGCTCCAAGACAGGTAGCGTCAAGACAGGTGGCGTCAAGACCGCCAGCGCCCAAAGCGTCTCCAAAGGTGGTAGTGCCAAACCCGCCGGCGCGAAAACCAGTGGCGTCAGCACAAGCAAAACAGACAACGGGAAAAGCGCCCGCCCGACCGGAGTCGAGGCTGTCGGTTTCACCAACCCCCTCGTCGGCGCCGGTTTCAAGCGCGCTCTCAAGAAGTTTCCAGCCGCTTTCAAGCGTCTTACGGACTGACGGCGGGATTCGCTACCTCAGCGTTCAAGACCTCGTCGAACTTCATCGCGCGGTCAGCGCAGAATTTGGTGGCAGTCAGGCCCATCCGGGAGTCATCGATTCCCAGTTCGGACTGCTCAATGCCGTGCAGCGCCCGCAGGTGACCACCCTGGGACGCGAGGCGTACCCAACGTTTCCGGAGAAAGTTGCGGCGTTCCTCTTCGCGCTGCTGACCAATAGCCCCTTCCGCGGCGGGAATCGCCGGGTGGCGCTCGCCTCGATGTTCGCCTTCTGCGAACTGAACGCGAAAACGATCGACTCCCGCATCCTCGATGAAAAATCGGCGGAGCATCTGTTCAAGCGGGCCGCGTCGCATCGCGAGCACGGTGTTCCGCCGGAAAATGTGTTCCGCGAGATCCGGGAAGCACTCAGCCGCGCCATCGTGGCTCACTCCCGAGACTAGGCCGGCACGGCCGGCGGCGTTGGTTGCCCAAGGCTCCGCCAGGATCACGCTTCAAGACGTTTTGTCGCGCAGGCTCTTAGCCAGTAATTCTCACACACCATTCTGCTGCGGACGCGGAAGGTGGCTCGTCTGCTTCGGTGTGCTCGGAATCCGAACGGTTCCGCGGCGCATGAGCAAAAAAACGCGACCGGAACGCTCACGGTCGCGCGCTGATGAAGTGTCAGTTTGACTTCTCCGCGGCCTACGCCCGATCCGGCCCCCGACGCTCTCCGCGCTCTCCCGGCGGCAAGGCGCCGCCGACGGACAGGGCGTCGGCATTCTGGTGCATCGACGCGTTGATGCGGCCGAGGAGAATTCTGGCGACGCGGAGATCGTGTCCGGCATCGATCAGAAGAATGGTGATGTCGCCTCCACCCCAAAGCAGGCCCGCCAGAACCAGCAGCCGGGTGCCCTCGCCGAGCAGGGTCATCACCGCTGCAACGCCGTTGGTGCTCAGGCCGGTGACCACTTCCCCGATCAGCATCACCACCATCAGCAGCGCCAGGATCTTGAACAGCCTGGCGATGTAACGCAGCGTTACGTAAGGCTCGAGATCCTCGGTGCGGACTTCTTCCTCCCGCCCACGCATCTCGCCTTCACGAATCGGAGGTGCTCCGCACGCGGGACAGACGCGCGACAGATCCGTACGCTTTCCACCACACTCGGGACAATTGTTTGCTTCGACCACAAACCCTCCTTACACCAGCACCGCATCAGTGCGGACGGCGACACGGACGCAACGACTCACCCATTTCCGATACCGCGCCAACGCGCACGAAAGCCACGTACATCGATGTGCGCGAATGGCCCGTGCCCGCAACATGCGGAATAAACGCCAACTCCCCCGACCAGAGAAGGGTTTTTGCGCTCCACATTCTCCACCGCCTGCAGGATCACTTCCGCGTCACGGACGTCCACTCGCCCGTCATGATTGAGATCGTCCATGGACCCGTTCCCGTCGTTGTCGACGAAGATGTCGGAGGCGTCCCCGTACATATGGCGGCTCAGATTGGCCCGGCCCTGGGTGTTTCCGCCGACATGGTTGTAGTTGGGGGTCCGGAATCCGCTGAGGACGTGCATCTGCCGCACCGGGTGACCGTGCGCCTCGAGCTCCTGAATGGTGAGCTCCAGCTTGTCCAGCAATTTTGGATTCAGCAGCAGGTACTTTGGCCAGACGTTGGGCTGGTCCTTCGTCAGGAAGTCTCGCAGTTTGAAATGCGCGGAGACGGGGGTGTCCGCGTTCTGTGGAGTGACCTCGATGAAGCCGTTGGGATTGGCGTAAGAAGGGGAGCGCGGAGTTCCGCCGCCTTCAAACGGCCAGCTTCCGAGGTAGTAGAGACCGATTTTCCCGCCACGTTTCTCGGAGAAAGGAACCAGCGTGACGACATTGAAATCGCGGATCTCGCGGGTGGCCTGCTGGAGTTGAACGGCCAGCTTGTAGACGCCGGGCTTCTCCGGAGCGGCGAATTGCGATGAGCTCTGGTGTTGCTGGCCGGCGCTCAGGACGGCGGTGGCGCCGCGGGGAGCCCCACCGACGATGGTGGTGCCGGGAGTTCGTGTGGCGAACCGGAGCTCCCCGCTCGCGCCGCGCAGAGGATCGATGAAGCCGAGCATCGCATCGGTCAGGTAGGGAGCCGTGCGCGCCCCCGGCTCCAGGACGTTGGAAGCGATCTGCTGTGAGGGGCTGGCCGGGCCGGGCGAAACCGGTGGAAGAGGCATCCCCGCATCTCTGGCTTCCTGCGCGATTTCCTGCTTCTGCCGCGATCCTTCGTAGATCGCCAGTCCCCACCCTGCCGCATACAGCAGGACGAGAACACCAGCGACCCAGGTGAAGACGCGCTCCTGACGTTCCCTCAGTCCGCGGAAGATTTTGTGTCGGCGCTGAGGACGGGGAAGCAGTGGTGAAGAACCATGTTGCACGCTCGCGGCGCTTCACGAGGCGTGCCCGGAACCACCACCAGCGGAAGCCGACTACGGAAAGTACCCTTTGGGGATGCGCAGCGGCTGTCCGGCCCGCGAGGTGATGACCAGACTGTGCCACTCGTCGGCCGCCGAGGCGTCGGAGTGGAAGACGAGCTGGTACTGCTGCCGCAACTCCTGGGCGATCGCGGCGTAGACCGCGGCCAGTTCGCTCTCCTTTCGAATGATGAAGTAGGTGGCGCCGGTGTCACGAGCCAGGCCGGCCAGCCGACGCGATTCCAGGTATCCGATGCCGAACCGCATCAGCCGCGTGAGGATGGTGTTCTTGATCACTGGATAGACCGGAACGCCGGCATAGCGCGCGTAGTGGATGAGATGGTCGAGTTTGAATTTGCTTCCCTGATCCACGCCGTCGGTCAGAAGGATCAGCGCGTGCCGCCCCGGCTGTTTCTGTAACTCGTACAGCATCTCGATCGCTGAGTCGTAGAGATGCGTCTCCCCGGCCGGCTTGACGCGATCGACCGACGCCGCGGCCGCCTCAAAGTCGTTGGTGAAGGGTGAGAGCCAGAAGAGGGTCTGGTTGAAGCCGACCACCGCGATGCGATCGTTCGGTCGGAGAAGCGTCTGGGCAAACTGCTTCGCCGCAGTTTTCACCACCGGAAGCTCGTCGAACATGCTCTCCGAGTAGTCGATCAGCAGGATCAGATTCAGTGGTTGATCGGAGGCCGGAACCAGAGCCTCGATCTTCCGCGGCGCCCCGTTGTCGGTCAACGCGAGATCCTCGATCCTGGGGGCCGCGCCTGCGCCTGCGAGCGACAGCGGCAACTGCTGGAGGGTGACCTCGATCTCTCCGCTGGCCTGGGAGCCGAAGAAGAAAACGTCGTTGGCTTCCTGCCCGTCAGTGCTGTGGACCGCCACACGCGCGTAGAGCGGTTTCGACAAGCGCGCCGCATCCCATGTGGCAACCCACGGAGCTGCGCTCACGGTGGAGATCTTCTCCTCACCGATGTAGAAGTCTGCGGATGTGATGGTGAGCTCCGGCGGCTTGACGATGCTCGCCTCCAGCGAAGATCCGCTGCTGTGCAGCCGCACCCGGAAAGGAGGCTTCGGGTCGTTGACCACCATCTGGTCTTCCCCCACTACCTTCTGCGTCGCGTCGTAACCGATGGCCCGGATGCGGATCCGCCGCACGTAGTCGCCGAGCTTTACCGGGATCACCATCGACCGGCCGGTCCCTTCACTCCACTTCACGCCGTTGACCAGCAACTCCACCCGGGTCACGGGCTCGGACGTGGAGATGGGCACCATCAGATCGCCATGTACCAGGCCTTCCGGCTTGAGCGTGATGCGAACGCTTTGCGCGGAGACGGCGGCGGCGACCATCAACAGCAGGACGGCGAGAGACCAGAGGCGAACGGAGTTTTTCACGCGGATGACAACAGAGGGGGCAGCGTTCTCGTTCCGTCTCATCGCTTGAAGAATGCCCCGACCGTTCCGGCGGGGCGCTGCGGCAGGACCTGGTCCATCGTGCATTGAGACGGCTTCTTCTCCGGCCGCCAGCGCAGGAACTTCGAGCCATGGCGGAAGCGTCCCTGTGAGAAATAGTCGAACTCCACCTCACAGACGAGCTCGGGACGGAGCGGCTCCCACTCCCCGCTTTTCTCTGTGGACCAGCGGCTTGGGCCTCCCGGTACGCGCACTTCGAAGGCGTTCTCTCCGCGCAGTTGCTCCAGTCTGGCCGTCAGGTCGTCCCGCTCCGCCTTCTTCACCGACGAGGTGTGTCCGATGTAGACCAGCCGCTTCTGGTCGTCGTAGAGCCCCAGCAGCATCGACCCGACGCCTTTCGTCCCCTCGCCATATCGAAAGCCTCCCACCACGCAGTCGGCAGTCTTCAGATGCTTGACCTTGACCATCCCCTCGCGATCTCCCGAGTGATAGGGCTCTCCGAGGCGCTTGGCCATCACGCCATCGAGGCCTACACCTGAGAATTTGTTGAACCAGTCGCCGGCAATCTTCCGATCGGTGGTCGCCGGCGACAATCCGATCAATCCCTCGGGAACGCCTTCGAAAAACTCCTCAAGGTGCTCTCTTCGCCGCTCGATCGGAAGCTCCTGCAGCGCCTTCCCTTTGACCACCAGCACATCGAAAGCGAAGTAGTGCGCCGGATTGGCCTCGGCAAGCTTTCGAATGCGCGACTCCGCCGGATGAATGCGCAACAGCAGGTCGTCGAAAGAAAGCGCCCCGCCGATGGGAACGACGATCTCGCCGTCGAGCACGAACTGTCTCGCCTTCAGTCCGAGGAAGGCCTCGACCAGCTCCGGAAAATATCGACCCAGCGGCTGGCCCGCTTTGGATTGGATGGCCACCGTCTCGCCATCGCGGAAAACGATGGCGCGAAAGCCGTCCCACTTCGGCTCGAACTGCCAGAGGTCGCCTGTCGGGATCCTGTCGACCCGTTTCGCCTCCATCGGCGGATAAGGTGGAGAAATCGGCAGGTCGAGTTTGGGGAATCCCTGCGTCGTGATTTTTGGGGCGGCAGGAGCGCGTCGGGTAGGCATCGGAGAGAGAGTGTTCCAAATGCGATGCCCATTCGGCGAGTCGGTGAGAGCGTCCAGCCATTTCGGGGGTTGCTTCGTGGATGTCGGGAGTTTGTGAAGAAATCTCCAGCCGTCATCCTGAAGCCGCGCAGACGGGGAAGGATCTGCAACGACGCAACTGCTCCCAGCAACATCCTCGTGATTGCAGATCCTTCGCTTCCCGCCCACCACCCACGCCGCTCAGGATGAGGGTCGGGGGATTTCTTCCCAGCCTCTGAGCGGCGCTTCTCATCCATCAACGGCTGCACCTCGCCGTGCCCTGGCAAGACGGGCGGAAGGTCGGTACGCTTCAATCCTCAGAGATTACGGACCTACGTCTTCGCGGGTGCTCGCTTCGCCGCCTTTTTTTTCTTCGGTGGCGCGGTGAACACGTTGGCCAGGTCGAAGCGCTTCTTTCCCAGCACCGGCTTCCAGAGGTCGCCCACCTCCGCCACCCGCTCCCGGATGTTGTCGATGCGAAAATCCTGGATGTCCACTCCGCCCTCGATCTCGTCCCAGGTCACCGGTGCGGAGACTCCGGCAAAAGCGGTCGGACGCACGGAGTAGATGGAGGCCAGGGTTCGTCCCCATGCGTTCTGGTTGTAGTCGACCAGCACGCGCGCGTGGGGACGTTTCACCTTCCGGTACTCCGCCGTGATGATGTCGGAATGCCGCGACTCCAGTTCGAGGGCGATGGCTTTGGCGAAGGTCCACACTTCTTTCTGCAGAGGTCCACGGACGATGGGGATGTAGATGTGAATGCCCTTCGAGCCTGTGGTCTTTGCAAAGGTAGGCATGCCCAGTTGCCCGAGGATGTCGCGAACGCGCAGGGCCACCTCGCGGATCTGGGGAAAGTCGGCGCCCGGCCCGGGATCGAGATCGAAGTGGAGGAAATCGGGACGGTCGGTGTCGTCGCAGCGCGCATACCAGGGGTTGAGATCGATGCAGCCCAGATTGATGAGCCAGAGAAGTGAGGGGAGGTCCTGCACGATGGGGAAGTTGACCATCCCGGCGGTGTGCGAGATCTCGCAGATCTCGATCCACTCCGGCCGCGGATCCGGCGCGCGTTTCATGTAGAAAAAATCGCCCTCCGCGCCGTTCGGATACCGCTTCATGACCATGGCCCGGTCGTGAAGGTGAGGTAGAAGAACGGGCGAGATATCGGCGTAGTACTGCAGCAGATCGCGCTTGCTGATCTTCAGCGTTTTCCAGAACGGCTTGCGCAGGTTGGTGAGACGGACTTCACGGTTGCCGAACTCGAGGATCACCTCATTGGTGTCCTCAGGGAGGATCACGCGCTTCGTCGTCACGGCGAGGAATCTAGCAGGGGTCGGGCCATTGTTTACGACTCGTCGTCACTGGCGTTTTCTCGGCGCGTCGAGAGTGACGTAGTCCAGCTCCCGATTCTCGCGAACCGCTTTGAGCATCAGGCCTCCGCGGGACATGTCCCCCAGGCCGGCGAACACTCCGGGGAAACGCAGGCGATCGCCGAAGATGGGCCAGAGCACGACGACGTACTTGCCGGTGGCCACACTGCCCAGCAGGATCACCTCCGCTTCTGGCGGAAGCGATGTGGCCAGCGCGCTCGCATCGCGTTCCAGCGGCTTGCGATAGCTCCGCTTCTTCGCATCGACCGGGACTCTGCGCATCCGCTTCATGCGCTCGGGGTCGAGCTTCCAGTCCGGCTGGACCAGGCCGAACCCGGGGGTAATCACGTAGACCCCGGAGCTCTCGCTGTCTGGCGACGGCGCGGCGAAGTGGCTGGCGTACGCGATCTTTCCTCGGAAGTAAAGAGCGCTCATGAAGGCGAATGCCTGTGCGATCGGAACGCCCGCTTCCGATCGAAAGAGCCGAGCCGCCTCGAATTGCGCGCGCGGCGACATCAGCTGCTTCGCCCGGATTCCGTTGAGGCTGGCCGGCGAGAGAAGAAAGATTCGGATCATCGGGCTCAATGGAGGGTTCCGCGCATGGTCA
>JBKJQB010000186.1:0-16727 GCA_046594105.1 Thermoanaerobaculia bacterium | reverse complement strand
GCGAAAGACGACATGTTCGCGGTGACCGATACCGATGACTCACCCTGGTATGTGGTCAACGCAGACAACAAGAAAGCGGCCCGGCTCAACTGCATCCACCACCTGCTGTCGTTGATTCCTTATGTCGATCTGACGCCGAAGCCGCCGAAGCTCGCTCCACGTCGGAAGAGCGGCCGCTACAAGCGTCCGCCCATCACCGAGCAGAGGTTTGTGCCGGAGCCGTACGGCTGACCGGCGGCGACAGGCTCACCGTTCCATCACCGATTTCGGTAGTTTGCTGGTCCAGTTCTGCACCACGGTGATCCCTGGTTGCCGGATGTTTTCCACGACGTTCATATTCATCAGGAAGCGTCCATCGCTGGCGATGTCATATTGACGGCGGGAGATTCCGGCAATGGTCCTCACGCGGGTCATGAACAGGGCGATGGGAGCGTCCGCAACGAATTGACCGCCGGTGAAGTGCACGGCGGCGGCCATCATCTTTCCGTCCGCTGCGATGTAGAAGAGCCGATGCCCGTCGGGACTCCATGTGGGCATGGTTCCTCCTCCTCCGGAGATCTGCCACCGCTGGCCGGTGGTGGGAAACGGCTGCACGTAGACTTCGCTGCGGCTTGCCTCATTGGTCACATAAGCGAGCCACTTCCCATCCGGTGAGACCTTCCCGAGCATCTCCGAAACGGGCGACTTCACCAGCGCGAAGGTCTTGCGATCGGCCACAGAGTAGGCCTCGATGTCCCAGGAGGAACCAGGGGTCAGCGCGTTGTAGATGATGTACTTTCCGTCGCGGGTCCAGTCGGTGCACACCTTCCGGCGTTTGTCCCCAAAGAGGAGATCGCCGTTCCCGCTCCCTTCGACACGTTTGATGAAAATGTCGCCGGGCCGGTGGTCGAACGAGGTGTAAACGAACGACTTGCTGTCCGGCGACCAGGTTGGGCCGAATTCGTTGGCTGCCGAAAAGGTCAGCCGGCTGGCGACGTTGCGCCGGAGGTCATAGCCCCAGATGTCGCTGTTGGTGGTTCCCCGGCTCTGGGATGAGAGGACAGCATGGCCGTCGGGTGCGAGGCGGGGATCGAGTTGATCGCCGGGTGGTCCGGCCGAGCCGATTTCCTTGCCGGTGGTGTCGACGAAGGCAAATTTTGAAAGGGTGGCCGAGACGCCGTTGACGTACGACAGCAACCCGTTGGCCGATGCCGACATATTCGCGAAGTTGATGCTGCTACTGGATTGCACGCCCTCGGCGAGAGGTACGGCTTCCCCTTCCAGCTTGAATGTCTTGAGGTTGATCCGCTGCGCGCGCAGGACCCGATCGCGAACGCTCAGGACAAGGTTCGGCGGCGCGAACACCACGCCGGCGTCCGCCATCATCACCGCGGTCGTCTCTTTCGAGTCGAGGGAGCCGAGGATGATATTGCCGCCTTCATTGGAGCCTTGAGCGAACACCAGGAAATGGCGGCCGTCGGGCAGGAAGGTCGGAAAACGGTGGGAGGTGTCGCCGCGGCTCACGTTCAGTTCCGTGACCGCGCGTGGAGGACCGCCGGTCGCGGCCACTTGAAAGAGCCCGTCGGACGGAGAGGGGCAGAAGAGAATGGTGTTGTCCGCCCCCCACGCCCCGCCCCGGCCGGTGCTGGCGTCTGCAATCGTCTCTACCGCCCCGGAGGTCACATCGATCCGTCTCATTTTCCCGTCGGAGAAGAACGCGATGTTCTTCGAGTCGGGCGACCAGAAGGGAAACCAGGAGTTCTCCGTCCCCTTCAGCGACCGGCCCGACTCCTGGTCGAGCGAGCGCACACACAACATCGGAGTGCCGCCGGAAACCAGCACCGGGAAGACCATGCTGCGACCGTCAGGGGAGAGCTGGGCGGCGCTGGTGTCGAATGCGAACGAGGCATCTTCCGGCGGATCGATCGAACTGACGAAGACGCGCGGCGTTGGCTTTCGCAGCAGAAGAAATCCGACGAGGGCCAGCGACAGAACGAGCATCAACCCCAGTGTCCAGACGGCCAGTCGGGAGCGGCCTGCGAAGGGCAGCCCTGCGGCTTGAGGGGCATCGGCGACCCATCGCAGTTCCTGCGCGACATCGTTCGAGCTCTGCCACCGGTCGTCCGGGTCTTTCTCCAGACACTTCTGCACAACGTGCTCGAAGGAGGCGGGCGCCAGCGGCTGGATCGCCACCATCGGTTTCGGCTCACCGCTCACGATCGCAGCGATCAGGCTGGTTTTGGTCTTCCCTTCGAAGGCGCGGCGGCCGGTGGCCATCTCATAGAGCAGCGCGCCGAGGGCGAAGATGTCCGTGCGGGCATCGGCGTCGAGGCCTTCCAGCTGTTCGGGGGCCATGTACTGGAACGTACCGAGGATCGTTCCCTCGGTGGTGAGCGATTTCTGCTGAGTCAGTCCGTCGATGTCGATCACGTGCGCGGACGACTTGGCCAGGCCGAAGTCGAGGAGCTTGGCGCCCGACTTCGTGATCATGACGTTGCCCGGCTTGAGGTCGCGATGCACGACCCCCGCTTTGTGCGCCTGACCGAGGGCCTCGGCCACCTGGGCTCCGTATCGCAGGACTTCCGGCAGTGGCAGCGGGCCGCGGGTCAGGCGTTCTGCCAGCGACTGCCCTTCCAGAAGCTCCATGACCAGATAGTTGTCGCCGACGTCATAGAGCGCACAGATGTTCGGATGGGAGAGCTGGGAGATCACTTTCGCCTCGCGCTCGAAGCGCAGCTTGAGCTGCGCGTTCTGGGCGAATTCGGCAGGGATGATCTTGACCGCCACACTGCGATCGAGCCGCGTGTCGCGTGCTTTGTACACCTCGCCCATGCCACCGGCCCCGATCGCTGACACGATCTCGTACGGCCCAAGGCGCGTCCCGGAACTCATGGTCATGGAGAGCGTCCATTATAGACACGGAGCGATGCTGCTTTGATCTTCGCTGGCGGCTCGGCGCCAGTCGATGGCTCTCCGGCTTCTCGAATCCAGGTGTTACAACCGGCGCCATCATCGCAAGGTGCCCAACTGGCTGAGAGTGCCCTGTCCACGCTCTGTTGCAGTGCGCGCCGGAGGCGCTGCCAGAGGGTAGCCGGTCGGCAAGCGCGAAGCGCGCAGTCACCGGTCAGGGTCGCCTGATCACAAACGCCGCCCCGGCGGGGCGGCAGAGAGGCACGCGATGCCATCAACTCACGTCCGCTCGGATCAAGGAGCTGAGAGGGGATGAGCATCGACCGTAGCGTCTCTGCTCACCCCCCAACGATCTTTGGGGCCGCGCTCGAATCATCGGGCGTGGCCAACGGCCTTACCTCGCCAGCCCGCTTGCAGTGTTCGACGCTGCAGAGACGTTCCCCGCGCCGTCGTACGCTTTCACGTAGTAGAAGTACGTCGTCCCGGAAATCAGGCCACTGTCGCCGTAAGAGGTGGTGGTCGTGGTGCTGATCTGAGAAAACGGGCCTGTGCCGCTGGTGGCCCTCCAGATCTGATATCCAGTCACCGCTACATTGTCCGTGGAGGCAGTCCACGACAGGTTGAGCTTCCGCTTGGTGTTGCCGCTGACCGGAACGGAAGCCGTCAGATTCGCGGGAGCCGTCGGGGGCGTGGTGTCTGCCACATTGCTGACGGTGACTGTGACGGCAGCGGAAGAGGTGCTGTTGTTCGCAGCGTCATAGGCTTTGCTGTTGAGCGTGTGGCTGCCATTGGCCGTCGCCGTGGTGTCCCAGCTCCAGGAGTACGGCGAGGCGGTGGACGTGCTGCGGAGCACGCTGTCGAGGTAGAACTCCACCTTGGTGACGCCGACGTTGTCGGTCGCCGATGCGGTCACCGCGGTGGTTCCGGAGACGGTGGCCCCATTTGCGGGAGCGGTGATCGAAGTCGATGGTGGCGTGGTGTCCGCCACATTGCTGACGGTGACCGTGACGGCAGCGGAGGAGGTGCTGTTGTTCGCAGCGTCATAGGCTTTGCTGTTGAGCGTGTGGCTGCCATTGGCCGTGGCCGTGGTGTCCCAGCTCCAGGAGTACGGCGAAGTGGTGGACGTGCTGCGGAGCACGCTGTCGAGGTAGAACTCCACCTTGGTGACGCCGGTGTTGTCGGTCGCCGATGCGGTCACGGCGGTGGTTCCGGAGACGGTGGCCCCATTTGCGGGAGCGGTGATCGAAGTCGATGGTGGCGTGGTGTCGGGAGTGCTGACCGCTGCAGCAATCCAGGCAATGCCGTTGGCGGCGAGCAGACCGTTGTCATAGCTGGGATCGTTGTATCCCAGGTAGGTGGTGTGGTTGCAGCCATTGGTGGAATCCTCGGTGACCGAAGAGTCGCCGATGGCGGCGATGCGCCCGGTGCCGTAGGTGGAGGTCGCGTACGTCACGCCGCTGCTGGTGTCACGAGTGGCCACGGTGCGCCAGACATGACCTTTCGCACTGCCGCTGAGGGTCATCGATGTCGATCCGAATAGACCGAGACCTTTCGTCGACGACGGTACGCCATACGTTCCGGTGTAGATGATCGGTGAGGTGGTGTCGGCCGTGTAGTTGACGTCCGGATGGTCGTCGAACCAGCCGTAGGTCCTGTCGGCGGAATTCGAGTTGAAGATGATCCCGAAGATGCTCGGGCTGCCCATCAGCTCATTGAAGATCTGCGTGGCGTCGTAGCCGTCGTTGTTGCGATCGGCGCCGGCGTGGTCGGCAATCAGGAACAGCCCTCCGCCGTTCTGGACGAAGCTGCGGATCGCGGTGATCTCCGTGGCGGTGTAGCGGGTGTTCGGCTCCGGAAGCACCAGGAGGTTGTAGTTCGCCAGGTCCTGCGCGTTGGTCGCGTCTCCGTAACTGAACCTGCCGCCGGCGGGAAGACTCTCGACGTGATACCCCTTCTTGACCAGGTCGACTCCCATCGCCGAATGAGCGCCGTTCCAGTAGGTTTCCGCGGTGGACGACGTGATCCCCGCCTGATCAGGAGTGGGATAACGCTGGGCGATTCCGCAGGAGTCTTCGTCGAGCGTCCAGTCGGCGTTCCCCGCTGTCTGCGCGTGCGCAGCGTCGAAGAGGATGGATTTCTGCTGCGCGAATGAGGGGAACGCAAGGGCCAGCACGAAAACACCAAAGAAGATCGACCGCACGCATGTCTTCATCGTTTCCTCCGAATGTCTGAAGCGGATTTCTTAGGGGGACGCAAGAGTCGCAGCGAGATTACACGAAGAACTGCTGGGGACCCCATCTTCTTTTGCTGCATGTCGTTCTTCAGCGCAGTCACCAAGGGACTGCGTGCGCTCGCTTCGTATTCGGCCCAGCGACCTGGAGATGCGGCCCTTTGCGCCACTCCGAGAAGCGTGGCCATCACAACAATCGGAACGTCGATGTAGCGGACAGCGGAACTCTGCGATGGAAAAACTCACGCTGCCGGAGTGGTCACGACGATGATGATTGATGGGGCGAGGGGGCAGAGGGGGCTGGTTCGGGGGCGGAGGTCTCCCGGTCGCCACTCGTCCATTCCGGCGGTCGCTCCCCGACGGTGTCCGCGCTGCACGCCGTCGGGGAGACGGTTCCTAGAACTTGACTGGTCGTACGTAATGGCAGGTGTAGCCGCCCGGATTTTTTCTCAGGTAGTCCTGGTGATACTCCTCGGCGGTCCAGAAGGCCTTGGCCGGGACGACCTCGGTGACCACCGGGCGCTTCCACGCACCCGACTTGTCGACGCGGGCCTTGACCTTTTCGGCCACCTGACGCTGCGCGTCGTCGTGATAGAAAATCGCCGAGCGATAGGAAGTCCCCCGATCATTGCCTTGCTGATTCACCGTGGTCGGATCATGCATGGTGAAGAAGAACAGGAGGATGTTTTCGTACGAGGTCTTCTGCGGATCGAAGGTGATTTCGATCGCCTCTGCATGACCCTCGTGATTCCTGTAGGTGGCGTTGGCGACGTCGCCTCCGGTGTAGCCGACGATGGTCTTCACCACTCCCGGCTGCTGGCGCATCAGCTCTTCCACACCCCAGAAGCATCCTCCGGCGAGGGTGGCTTTCTGCAGGTGGCTGGCATCGCTGCTGTGACTGGTTTCGGACATGGACTTTCCTTTCTGCGGCGCGTCGGCAGGGGCCAGCGGCGCGGACTGCGATTGGGTACAGGCGAACAACATGACGAGGGAACCGAGGATCGTGAGTCTTCGCATCGGGGCAGAAACCTCCAGGGACACGGGTGAACAGTTCCGTGGCGTGCTCGATTTCGATTCCGGACTAATGGGCCATGGTTTCATTGTCGTCATTGGCCTACGGCGAACTCGTCGAGGCAGCGCAGAGAGGGTGCAGCGCGCCGATCCTCTATATTGTTCGTGATGCAGTGCACAAACTGCGAGGCACACATTCCGCGTGGCGCCGGCGCCTGTCCCGAGTGTGGCGTGTTTGCCCGAGTGCTGTCACCTCATCGGAAGGGGAACTTCGCCCTGGTCGTGTTGATGGTGGTGCTGGCGCTGAGCGCTGCTGCCGCGATCTATTTGCTGACCCGGCCTGCGCGCTTGGCGCCCCGGCCGCTGCCCGGACGGATTCATGTCGTTCGCGATCGCCCGGGCGGCGCGCGCAGGGGTGAGGGGGCGACCATCAGCGAACCGGAAGCGATCCTGCGGCTTCGACGCTCGCTCGCCGCAGCGCCCGATTGCATTGCCATCATGAGCAAGGGCTACAGCGATGGCGGCTACCTGCTCGAGGCCATCAATCGCTGCGACGGAACGCGCTCAGGCCGATGGCGCGTCGACGGGAGCAGCGGTGCGGTGCGCCGGGCCACTCCTCAACGGTAAGCGGCGCCGCCGGCCGTGCCGGCCGGAGCCTTGGGCAACTAGCGCCGCCGGCCGTGCCGGCCTAGACTGCCCCTTCCTCCCACATGAGTAAGGTCGACCCAGTAACCATCGCTTCGATCGAGGGCATCGTTCGCTCCATCGAGGAGCGTTCCTCGGCTGAGGTGGTGGTGGAGATCCGCCCCTGCTCCGGATCGTATGCGCATGCGGACCAGCGATTCGCCGCCGCGGCCGGCTTTGCCGCGCTGCTCTTCGTCCTGTTCGTTCCCTTCTCCTTTCCTCCCTGGCTCGTCCCGTTCGCCGTAGGTTCATCCTTTGCGGTCGGGCTGCTGCTTTCGCGTTCGAGCAGTTCCATTCGCCGCTGGATGACCACTCGTCGCGAACGTGAAGCGAACACGCGGACGGCCGCGGCAGCGGCGTTCGTGGAACGCGGTGTGGCCAACACCCACCAGGAGTCCGGCGTCCTGGTGCTGCTTTCCCTGCTGGAGAGGCGCATCGAAATCCGCGCCGATCGAGGGGTCCTCGACGCCGTGCCGGTCCTGGAATGGAATCAACTCATGGCGTCGGCCGGCAGCGGTGGGCTGGAGGAGCTGTCCACGGCGTTGCAGGCATTGCAGGTGCTATTGGTCCGATGCCTTCCGGCGAGCGCCGGCGATGGGAACGAGCTCCCGGATGCCGTTCAGGTGGTTCTCGAGTGAGGAGACTGATTGTTGCGCTGCTGGTGGTGGTCGCTCTCGGCGTCACGGCGAATGCCTGGGGCCGCGTCGGCGGCGGACAGTCCTATTCCGGCAGCAGCAGTGGTAGCAGTTCCGGCAGCGGCAGCAGCTACAGCGGCAGCAGTTCGGGCCGCAGCAGTTACGGCGGCAGTTCCGGGAGCAGTTCGGGCAGCAGCTATGGCGGGAGCAGCTCCGGTAGTGGCGATTCCGGAGGCTGCGGCCAGGTGTTCATCGTTGTCCTGTTTCTCCTGTTTATGGTGGCTCCCTTCATGCTGCTCCTGTTCCGGTTCCTGAGGGAAGGCTTACGCCGAACGCCGTCCGTCGTGATGAAGGCCAGGACGACGGCGTACGACCTGGAGTCGCTGCGCACCTACGACCCCAACTTCTCGCGAATCGTGTTCGAGGATTTCTGTTCTTCGCTTTACGCACGCGTCCATCAGGCCAGGGGAACCGGCGATCTTGCGCGATACGCGCCCTATCTGAGCGACGAAGTCCGGAAGTCGTTGATGAAGCGCAGTCCGCAGGGCCTGACTGCGGTCACCGGCATCGTGGTCGGTGCCATGGAAGTGGGCTGGTTGCTGGGCGCGGACACGCCGACCGTGTCGGTGGCCCTACGTTACGAAACGAATTTCACGGAGGTCTGCGGATCATCGCAGTCGACCTGGTACGTGCGCGAAACGTGGATGGTCGAGCGCGCGCGCGACATCCTCTCGCCTCCTCCGGCAAAGGCACGAGCGGAGCATTGTCCGCGCTGCGGAGCGGCGCTGGACACCAGGACGGACGGCTCGTGCAACTACTGCGGCGTGAAGATCGAAGACGGCACCTTCCAATGGTTCGTGCGGTCGATCAACGTCTTGAGCAAGGAACCCCGAGGACCGCTTCTGCTTTCGGATGTGCCGGAGGAGGGAACCATGCTGCCCACCATCCGGCAGCCCGGACTGGAAGAGCGGCGCGCCACCTTCGAAAGCGCTCATCCGGGGTTCCGATGGGATGCGTTCACCGCTCGGGTACGGTCCATCGCCACGACGTTGCAGGATGCATGGAGCGCCCGGAACGTGGAACGCATCCGACCGCTGGAGACGGAGACGTTGTTCCAGACCCACCGCTACTGGATCGACGCGTACCTCCAGCAGCATCTGCGGAACGTGGTGACCGATTATTCGATCACCAGTCTGGAGTTCGCCCGTGTGGAGCGTGACGCGTTCTACGATGCCATCACCGTCCGTCTTGCCGCCAGCGGCTTCGATCACACCCTGGACGATGGCGGCAGGGTCGTGGCGGGGTCGAACAGTCGCGCGCGATCCTGGAGCGAGTACTGGACGCTCATCCGGTCCCGTGGCACGGAGGCCGATCCCTCGCAGACCGTGTCCTGTCCGAACTGCGGCGCTGCGGTGAATGTGGGCGCCACCGGCATCTGTCCGCATTGTGGCGGAAAACTTGCCGGAGGCGACTTCGGCTGGGTCCTCTCACGCATTGAGCAGGATGAAGCCTATCGCGGTTGACGCGGAGAGCACGATTGATGGTGAGAAACGCGAGCCTCCGCCTCGAGTGTCCTTCTCCCCGGGCACGGGGAGAAGGTCCGCGAAGCGGGGATGAGGGGTCCTGCTTCGTCGAGTGAGCGCCCCTCATCTGCCTTCGGCACCTTCTCCCCGTGCCCGGGGAGAAGGACTCTCGATGGAAGAGCGCGGCCTTCCGACGGTTTCTTAGACGCGGCGTGGGTGGCGGGCGGGAAGCGAAGGCTCTGCAATCACCAGGAAGCTGCCCGCGACAGCTGGGTCGATGCAGATCCTTCGCCGTCTGCGCAGCTCGGCGCACGCTCCATGATCGCGGCCCTCGTCTCCGGCGCCTCGTGCTAATCTCCGCGGCCGTCATGGCGCACTTCGACATTCCGCTGGACATTCCTCACGCTGGACGGATCGCCGATCGGCTGCTTTCGCTGATCGGGCGAACCCTCGCCGAACTGGAGATTGATGCTCCCACGCTGATGGAGAAGGCGGAGGAGCTGTGGACGCTGCTCTTTCGCTTCACCAGCGAAGAAGACAATCCGTCCGAGGCCTTGCGGCTGAGGGATGAGGCGGCGGGGCTGGGTCGCCAGCTGGTGTCGGAGATGGAGCGCGCCAAACTGGGCACCGACCGGCTGGGTCAACTCATCCGCAATCTGTTCGAGTGTCTCGAGCTCGGCGCGGAGGGAGCGGAGATCTCGCTGCGCGCCGGTGAGAATCCGCAGTCGCTGCAGCGCCCCATTTGAACCGTTCTTTCGATCAAAATGAGTTTGCACTGATGAGGAGATTCTGATGAAACGCACCGTTCTGCTGCTGATGATGCTGGCCACTCCGCTTCTTGCTGACCGCTGGCAGATCAACGACCGATTCAAGCTGGTGGGAGTGAGCGATCCGCAGATCTCGCCGGACGGCCGATGGGTGGCCCTGGTGACCGCGCGGGCGAACACGAAGGACAACCGTTTCGACACCGAGCTGCTGCTGATCGATGCGGCCACAGGAGCGCAGCGGCCGCTGACCTTCGAGCGCCGCGGTGTGGCCTCGCCGCGCTGGTCGCCGGACAACGCGCGCATCGCCTTCCTGGCCAACGCATCCTCCGAGAAAGAGGCAAAGCGGCAGATCTGGATCACTTCCATGACCGGGGGCGATCCGCGACGGATCACCGACGCCTCTCGCGGGGTGCAGCAATTCGCCTGGAGCCCCGACGGGTCGCAGCTCGCCTTCGTGACCGCCGACGATGCGACGAAAAACGAAGAGAAGGGCAACCTGGCGTTCGAGATCGGGGACGATGATTACCTGATCAAGGAGGCCACGACCTCCTCTCATGTCTGGTTGATTCCGAGCGAGGGAGGCACGGCGCGACGGGTCACCAGCGGAGCGTGGAGCCTGCCCATCGCCCATCCGCCCGGCCCGGCGGCCTCACCTCTATCGTGGTCGCCGGACGGCAAAACCATCGCCATCACGCAGCGCACCACTTCGCATGCAGGGACCCCAAATGACGGTCGCGTGGCCCTGGTCGACGTGGCCACCGGAACCGTGCGACGCCTGACCACGCGCGAGATCGACGAAACGCAGCCGGTCTTCTCTCCCGACGGCTCCCGCATCGCTTTCTGGCATCCGCAGGGAGGGGAGCAGGGCTCGCAGAACGGAATCTTCATCGCGCCGGTCGGCGGCGGCAACGGAACGGAGATCACCGCCGCGCTGGATCGCAATCTGTACCGGTCCATCTGGATGCCGGACGGTCAGTCGTTCATCACCGGCGGTCACCAGGGAACCACCACCGGACTGTGGATGCAGCCGCTGAACGGTCCGGCACGCCGCATCAACACGGGCGAGGTCGATCCGTTCTTCGGATTCTGGATCGATGTCAGCGTGGCCAGGACCGGAGCCCTGGTCTTCACCGGATCGACTCCCACACATCCGCGCGAGCTCTACGTGATGTCTTCAGTCACCGGCGCACCTCGGCAGCTCACACACTTCAATGACTGGGTTTCCGCAAAGCAGCTCGGCCGCACCGAGGTGGTGGATTGGAAGTTCGAGGGATTTTCGGAAAACGGCGTGGTGATCTATCCGCCGGACTTCGACGCCACGAAGAAGTACCCCCTGGTGCTTTACATTCACGGCGGGCCGCGCGCGGCGACCACCACCGACTTCAGCACGCTGCCGCAGTCCCTTGCAGCGCAGGGGTGGGTGGTGTTCCAGCCGAACTACCGAGGCAGCGACAACTTCGGGAACGCGTACGTGCGGGCCATTCGCGACGATGCCGGCGCCGGTCCGGGACGCGACGTCATGGCCGGGCTGGAGGTCTTGAAGAAGCGTGGATTCGTCGATGAGAGTCGCATCGCCGTGGGCGGCTGGTCCTACGGTGGTTACATGACCTCGTGGATGATCGGCCACTACCCGATCTTCAAAGCGGCCGTCTCCGGCGCCGCGGTGAACAACCTGCTCGACAGCTACAACCTCGGCGACAGCGCGCTCGGCCGCAGGCTCTCCTGGGGATCGCCCTACGTCGGCGACAACATGAAAAAGTACATCGACATGTCGCCGATCACCTACGCCTCGCAGATCAGGACACCAACCCTGATTCTCAGCGACCTCGGAGACGTCCGCGTGCCGGTGACCCAGTCGTTCCAGATGTATCACGCGCTGCGCGACAACAACGTGCCGGTGAAATTCATCGCCTATCCCGTGAGCGGTCACTCGCCGGAGGATCCCATCCACGGCGCCGACATCGAGCGGCGGTACGTCGAGTGGTTCTCGCAGTATCTGAAGTGAGGGAGATCAGCCTCCGGTCATCCTCCGCTGCGGCACTTCGCGATGCGCAGCAATTGATGGTGAAACAGGGGAAGCCCTCCCCATCGAGTTCCTTCTCCCCGCACACGGGAAGAAGGACTCTCGATGTTGGGCGGGCGCAGCGATTGATGAGGAGAAACTGGAGAGCGCTCCAATTCCGCGTCGGACCAAGCCGGGGCTTTGCCTCTCGGACGTGACGGTTCTTAGAAGCCGCGAAGACGGCGAAGGATCAAGCCTCTCCCTCGAGTGTCCTTCTCCCCGCACACGGGGAGAAGGTCCGCGAAGCGGGGATGAGGGGTCCAGCTTCGTCAAGTGAGCGCCCCTCATCGGTTATGGGCCTCACTGTTGACTCGCGGAGCGACCCCTGCTCCGCCTTCGGAACTCGATCGTAAGATTCTGCGCCGGACGCAAAAAAAGGCGGACTCGCGGTCCGCCTTTTTTTGCAACGTTCGAGGATGAGTTACTGCGCGGCGGTCTTCTTGCGTGCCACTTCGCGGCGGGAGTGATCGAGGATCTTCTTGCGGATGCGGATCGACTCCGGGGTGACTTCGACCAGCTCGTCGTCGTCGATCCACTCCAGGCACTGCTCGAGGGTCATGATCTTCGCCGGAGTGAGCTGCACCGCAAAGTCGGAGCCCGATGCGCGCATGTTGCTGAGCTGCTTCTTGCGGCACACCTGCACCACCATCTCGGAGTCGCGCGAATTCTCGCCGACCACCTGGCCGCCGTAGACCTTCATGGCCGGGGTGACGAACAGGACGGTGCGCTCCTGAAGCGGCTCGATGGCGTACGCGGTGGTGTCGCCCGCTTCCTTGGCCACGATGGCGCCGCGGTTCCGGCTGGCGATGTCGCCGCGATACGGTCCGTACTCCAGGAAGGTGTGATACAGCAGACCGGTTCCACGCGTTTCGGTGAGGAACTCGGTGCGGATGCCGAACAGGCCACGGGTGGGGATCTTGAACTCGATGCGCACGCGGCCGCTGCCGGGATTGACCATGTCGGTCATCTCGCCGCGGCGCTCCTGAAGCTTCTCCATGATCGCGCCGACGTGGGCCTCATCGATGTCGACCACCAGAGCCTCATACGGCTCCATGTTCTTCCCGTTGACTTCCTTGAGGATGACCTGCGGGCGTGAGAGCGCGAACTCGAAGCCTTCGCGGCGCATGTTCTCGGCGAGGATGGAGAGGTGCAGCTCCCCGCGACCGCTGACTTCGAAGCGGTCCGGCTGCTCGGTGTCTTTGACTCGCAGGGCCACGTCTTTGCGCAGTTCCCGTTCGAGCCGCTCTTTGATGTTGCGGGAGGTGACGTACTTGCCCACCAGTCCGGCGAAAGGGGAGTCGTTGACCAGCCAGTACATGGAGACCGTCGGCTCGTCGATGGCGATGGGCTCCAGCCGCTCCGGAGCGAGGGCGTCGGTGAAGGTCTCTCCGATTTCGACGTCGATGAATCCGGCGATGGCCACGATCTCACCGGCGAAGGCGTCCGGCACTTCTTTCTTGGTCAGCCCTTCGAACACCGTAAGGCGGGAAACGCGTCCCTTCTTCTGAGTCCCGTCGCGGAGAATCAGGATCACATCTTCGCCCTGTTTGACCTTGCCTCGCTGGATGCGCCCGATGCCCAGGCGTCCGACGTATTCGTTGTAGTCGATGGCGGAGACCAGGAGTTGCAGGCCTGCGTCGCTGTTGCCGACCGGAGGAGGAATGCGCTTGAGGATGCAGTCGAACAGCGGGCGGCAATCGTCGTTGGTATCTTCGAGCGAGGTGCGGACGTAGCCGGCGCGACCGCTGGCGTAGAGGATCGGGAAGTCGAGCTGCTCATCCGACGCGCCGAGCTCGATCATCAGATCGAACACTTCGTTGACCACCTCGACCGGACGCGCATCCTGGCGGTCGATCTTGTTGATCACGATGATCGGCAGCAGAGCCATCCCCAGCGCCTTGCGCAGCACAAAGCGCGTCTGCGGCATGGGGCCCTCGGCGGCGTCGACCAGCAGGATGACGCCGTCGACCATCGACAGAACACGCTCCACCTCGCCACCAAAGTCGGCGTGACCCGGGGTGTCGACGATGTTGATCTTCACTTCCTTCGGATGGATGAATTCGGCCGGAAGATCGTGGCCCGAGGCAGTGTGGGTGGCCTCGTGGTGAGCCGGATGACCGAGCGCGTCGGGGTCGTCCACCAGATAGCGGATCGACGTGTTCTTGGCCAGGATGGTGATCCCTCGCTCACGCTCGAGATCGTTGGAGTCCATGATCCGCTCGTCGACCTGCTGGTTTGCCCGGACCGCCCCTGCCTGCTTGAGCAAGGCGTCCACGAGCGTGGTTTTTCCATGGTCGACGTGAGCGATGATGGCAACGTTGCGGATGTCGTATCGAAACTGCGGCATGTTTTGGTGGTAACGCCTGAAACGGGGAATCATTCCTCCCGGTCCCCACGCCGCGCGGAATGGTTGCCTTTCGGAGCGCGGGCTTGCGGACACTCGGCGGAAACTGAGGTGCCAGAACCTGCACGGTGCGTTCGTGTCCGGAGCCGGCTGGCAGCCGGCGGACCGGCCGGCAGGGATGCCGGCGTTCCGAAAAGTGGGTTCGCCTGGGAGCCTGCGCGGCAGGAAGTCTTGGGGCGTGATCATGGCGGAGCCTTGGGCAACCAGCGCCGCCGGCCGAGCCGGCTGACCTCATAATCAGCGTTGATGATCAAGAGCCTTTGTGTGTTTTGTGGATCCAACGAGGGCACCGACCCCGCCGCCGCGGGCGCCGCTCGCGAGATGGGACGGCTTCTCGCGCAAACCGGCGTCACCCTCGTTTTCGGGGGCGGACGGGTGGGGCTGATGGGAGTGCTCGCCGATTCGGTGCTCGGAGCGGGCGGGCGTGCGGTGGGGGTGATCCCGCGCGGATTGTGGGATCGCGAGGTCGGACATCGCGGGCTCACCGAGATGCACGTCGTCGAAAGCATGCACGAGCGCAAAGCGCTGATGGCGTCGCTGTCCGATGCCTTTGTGGCCCTTCCGGGAGGTCTCGGTACGCTCGAGGAGATCTTCGAGGTGTGGACCTGGGGCCAGCTCGGGATCCATCGCAAGCCGATCGGATTTCTCGACGTCTCGGGATATTACACGCCGCTGATGACGTTTCTGGATCGGGCGGTGGTGGCCGGCTTCGTCCGGCCGGAGCATCGGGCCTCCGCCCTCGTCGACGCCGACCCGCAGCGACTGCTCGAACGGCTGAGGACCCACCAGCCACCCGACGTGCGGAAGTGGCTCGCTCCGCAGGAGAGCTGAGCGCAGAGCACCGGCGTCAGTAGTGGACGCGATGCTCGTACACGAACGGGAGCCGGTTTCCACGCTGCACCATCGGCGCGAACTTTGCCCGCTGGAGGGCAGCGGCGGTGCGCGCCTCCAGACCGATGAGGCCTGTGGTATTCCGCAAGGTGCGGACCGACATGACGTCACCGTCGCTGTTGACCTGCGCTTCCAGGACGATGTCTCCATGCGCATTCGGCTCCGCCATCGGCTCCGGTGCGCGAACGAATCGCGCCGTGATGTTGTCTGACTCCACCTTCGACGCTTCGACGGCGCTGGACAACGTCGACGCCAGGACCCATCCGCTGCCGGAGATGGTGCGCACCTCGATCCATCCGTCGCGCCGCGCCAGCACGGAGACTGCTTCCCCGTTCTGATACGTCGTCACTACCGGCGAGGCTTCCGCAGGCTGCGCATGGATGGGAAGGCTGGCCCCGCGAACGTACTCGGTGGCGATGGGCATGCGGGTATCCGTAGCCTCCGCCGATTTCTCCGCGCCGCCGCAGGCCACGGCGAGCAGCAGCAGCGGACCGGTGATCGCAAAGGTCAATCGGCGCATTTCCATCGTGCCCATCAGCCGAAGACGTCCCGTCGCAGGAAGATGGTGTAGGCCACCAGCGTGGCGCCGGCCGCCCATCCGAGAAGCAGGAGGATGCAGAAGGTCATGGACATGCCGTCGTACGGCGGCGGTTGGCCGGTGTAGTAGTCGGCCAGGGGAAGTGCGGAAACGAAGAGGTATTTGCCGGCTGTCCAGTCGGGGCTGACCCGGGTGAGGATGGTGCCGCCGATCAGTGACGCCAGCATCGTCCCGATGGCAGCCGCGCTCGACTTGAAGAGCACCGACAGCATCAGAGCGATGGAGGCCACCGACATCAGGGCGAACCACTCCAGGCCGTACGCGATCATGGTGTCTTTCCACAAGGGCAGCTGACGCACAGCGTCGAAGTTGATGGCGCCGCGGGTGAGTTGGAACCCGGTGAAGGTCGGCGCGCCCCAGCCCCCGCGGGGCAGAACCGGAGCGGAAATCAGGTAGGCGATGAGAGCGCCGCCAGCGAGGGTGAGCGTGGCGAAGATCCACAAGGTGACCAGCTTCGCCGTGAGCACCTTCCACCGCCGCACCGGCCGTGTCAGCAGCAGCTTGTCGGTCCCCTCGGAGTTTTCCGCCGAGACGATGTCGCTGCCGAGGACTCCCACCAGCAGCGGCAACAGAAGGAATCCGGCGACGTTGGCGAAGGTGCGCACGAACAGGGGAGCGGTAGGGCGATCGGGCTGGATGTCGTGATCGAGGTAGAACTGCAGCCGGTTGACTTCCGCGCGCAGCGATCGCGACCAGCTCTCGTTGATGCGTCCGCGTCGCAGGGTGTTCTGGTACGACGCCACGCGCTGCTGAATGTCCGCGCGCCAGTTTCGCGTCTGGCTTTCCTTGAGCTGGCGATACTGCGAGTAGGTCACGATGCTCAGGATGGACAGCAGGATCAGCATCACCACCAGGAATCGGCGGCGGCGCAGAATCTTCAGCATTTCGTTCTGAATCAGATTCAAGAGAAGCATCGAATGGTCATCCTACCGCCGGCACGGCCGCCTTTCGTAGCGCCGGCATCCCTGCCGGCCGTGGCGGCTTCCAGCCGGCGGTTCTGTGCGAGAAGATGGAGACCCCTCATCCCCGCTTC
>JBKJQB010000099.1:0-13867 GCA_046594105.1 Thermoanaerobaculia bacterium | reverse complement strand
CGCCAACCCGGCTGTCACCATCGCCCGGGCGTTCACCAACACGTTCAGCGGGATCCGCCCGTCAGATGCTCCGCTTTTCATCGGGGCCCAACTGATCGGCGCCTTCGCCGCCACCCTACTCTTCCGATGGTTTCTTCAAGAAAAGCACAACGACGATGCCGGATAAGCGGCGCCGGGAAAACGCCATGCGAACGAAACGTCCCGACGAGGTGTTCCAACAGGCATGAAGAGAGGCACCCACCAGCGGCAGCCGGCCTCCCGCGGCGAACTCGAGCGGGAATCCGCGCTGGCGGTCTCCGTGCGCCGCGGCAGCGCCTCCGCGTTCGAGCGCCTGGTGGTGCGCTTCGAGAGTCCCCTGTTCCGCTACGCCTGCAGCCTCCTCCAGCATGCGCCGGACGCCGAAGAGGTGGTGCAGGACGCCTTGATGCGCGCCCACCGCGCCCTCACCGTGCAGTACGACGAAGCGCGCTGCGCGACGCTGGCGTTGCGCCCCTGGCTCTTCAAGATGGTGCGCAATCTCGCCTCGAACAAGAGACGTGGGAAACGTCATCAGGTCGAGCAATCGCTGGAAGAATCGCGAGAAGCTTCGTCGCGGGCCATCGAGCCGGACCATGAGCATCTCGACCGCAAACGGCAGCTGCTCCGCATGCAGCAGGCCATCGACGCGCTTCCCGCCGAGGCCCGCGAGCTGATCGTGCTGCGATTCATGGATGAGATGTCCTACGCCGAGATCGGCAAGACCGTCGGCGCGACGGAGGCTTCGCTGCGAGGAAAGATTTTTCGCGCGGTCGCGCTCCTGCGCCACAAACTCGAGAAGGAAGGGGTGTCCCATGCGCTGTGACTCCGCAATGCGCCGTCTGGATGCGTTTCGAACCGCCGAGCTTCCCCCTCGGGAGCAGAGCGAAGTCACGGCCCACCTGGCGTCCTGCGCAGCGTGCCGCGCTTCGCTTCAAAATTTGAAGGCTCTGGCCTCGACGATTCGTTCGATCGAACCGCCGGCACCATCGAATGGCAGAACATCCCTGCAGTCACTCACCGATTCGTTCGACGTCCTCGAAGTCCCCGAGGGAACGATTCTGGTGGCCTTTTCCGCGAATGGGCTCCGGCTGATTCGCAGGGGATCGCTGGCGGATCTCCGATCGCTCTACCAGAAACGCTACGGTCGCAGCCTGGAGCGCGCACCGCTGCCTGCCGCACTGCGCAGGCAGGTGCTTGCCGCCCTGCGCGGCGAGGGAGTTCTGAAAGCGACCCTGGACGTGAACCAGAGCACCGATCTGGAGCAGCGCGTTCTGTTCACACTGCACCGCATTCCTCGAGGGGAAGTGCGCACCTACTCCTGGCTGGCGCAACAGGTCGGGCGTCCGAAAGCGGTGCGCGCAGTGGGAAACATCGTGGCCCGGAACGCGGTCCCCTACGTGGTGCCGTGTCATCGCGTGGTTCCCGCCACCGGCGGCGTTGGCAACTACATCTTCGGCAGCCAGGCCAAACGGGAACTGCTCCAGCGTGAAGGGGTGGATGTGGCAGGACTGGACGCCCTCTCCCGCAAACACATCCGCTTCATCGGCTCGCGCACCACGCACATCTACTGCGTCCCCACCTGCCGCGATGCGCGCAGGATCCGCGATGAGAACCAGGTTCCCTTCCACGGAGCGGTGGAAGCGGCCGAGCAAGGATTCCGACCGTGTAAACGATGCGAGCCATGAGGCCGGCACGGCCGGCGGCGTTGGTTCGCATAGCGTCCGCCACGATCTTCGCCTCGGCCGCGTTCACTTGGTCCCTTTCAATTGCAGATGACACGCGAGAGCGTCATTCGAAGCGACGGGGTAACGCTGAGAAACCATCGAAGGCCGTGCTCTTCCATCGAGTGTCCTTCTCCCCGCACACGGGGAGAAGGTGCCGAAGGCGGATGAGGGTCGCTCACGCGACGAAGCAGGGTCGCTCAGGCCACGGAGCAGGACCCCCTCATCCCCGCTTCGCGGACCTTCTCCCCGCGCGCGGGGAGAAGGACACTCGATTGGGAGGCTCGCCTTTCAAAGCCGATCGAGTGAACGCGGCCGAGGGCCCCTACTCGTACCGCAGCGCCTCGATGGGATGCAGCGACGCCGCTTTCCACGCCGGGTACCAGCCGAAGCCGGTGCCGATCACGGAGCAGACGATCAGGCCGGTCAGGGCCCAGCCCCACGGAAAGACCACGGCCATGTCGAACCAGAGGGCGACTCCGTTGCCACCGACCACGCCGAGCAGGATACCGGCCAGGCCGCCAACCTCGGAGAGCAGCACCGCTTCGATCAGGAACTGCCGGATGATGTCGTGCTTGCGGGCGCCGATGGCTTTGCGCACCCCGATCTCCCGGGTGCGCTCGGTGACGCTGACCAGCATGATGTTCATGATTCCGATGCCCGCCGCCAACAGGGCGATGGCGCTGACCACGAAGGCGCCGATGCGGATCTGTCCGGCGATCTGTCCGAAGGCGGAGACCAGCGTGTCGTTCGAGTAAATCTCGAAATCGTTTTCCCGATTCAGTTTCAACCCGCGCGCCGCCCGCATCGCGCCGATGGCCTTGTCCAGGGTCTGGTTGTACGTGGCCTGAGAGCTCGACTGGATGGCGATGTTGACGGTCCGGTTGGCCCGGCCGAAGTCGGCGAAGAACTTGGTGATGGGCACCAGGACCATGTCGTCCTGTGACCGGCCGAAGGACGAGCCCTTCTCTTCCAGTACGCCGATGATCTGGTACGGCTTCTCATTGACCTTGATCGTCTTCCCTAGAGGCGTTTCGTTGGGGAACAGCTTTTTCTGGATGTCGGCGCCCACCACGGTGACGTTGCGCGCCAGCTCGACATCCTCCGTGGACAGGTTGCGGCCGTAACCGAGGTTGTAACTGTTGGCTGTCAGAAACGCCTCGTTCGTCCCGACCATTGTCAGCCCCTGAATCTTGATGCGGCCATAGCTTGCCGGTTTCTCCCCATCGAACACTTTGAGGGCGATGGCCTGGGCCTGACCTTCCATCAGCCGCCTGAACTCCGTGCCGTTCTCCAGCGTGATGTTCCTGCGGTTGGCGTACCTGTCCTCGGAGTTTCCGTTGCTGATGACGGGGTACTTGCCGAACTGGAAGATGTTGCTGCCCAGAAAGCTCAGTCCCGTCTCGATCGAACCCTGGATGACGCTGAGGGCAGTCATCACGCCGATCACAGAGAAGACACCGATGGTGACGCCCAGCATGGTCAGCAGCGAGCGCATCTTGTTCGCTCTCAGGGCCACCAGGGCCATACGCAGGATCTCCGAAATCCTCATGTCCGTCTACTCATAGCGCAGAGCCTCGATGGGATCGAGCCGCGACGCGGACAGTGCCGGCGCGAAGCCGGAGAAAATCCCGGTGAGGGTGGAGACAATCAACCCGACGATCACCAGCCCCATGGAGAACTGCATCGGGAACGAGGGAAAGGCCGCGGCGACCGCGGTGACCATCAGCCACGAAAGCACCAGCCCCGCGCCTCCGCCGATGAGACAGATGGCGATGGCCTCCACCAGAAACTGCAGGAGGATGGTGCGACGCCGCGCTCCCAGGGCCTTGCGCGTCCCGATCTCCCGGGTTCGCTCTTTCACACTGACATAAGTGATGTTCATGATGCCGATGGCCCCGACGAACAGGGCCAGCCCGGTCACGAAGAGCCCGGCCACGGCGATGCCTGCCTTGATGGGGCCGATGGTGCTGCGGAGCGCTCCCTGCTCGTTGATGGAGAAGTCGTCTTTCAACTCCGGGCTGAGGCTGCGCACGCGGCGCATGTCGCCGGTCAGCTCGTCGGTGGCCGCGGCCATGGCCTCTTTATTCTTGACCTTGACCCGGATCGAGGTATCCAGCCGGGCGCTGAAGGACTTCATGAATGCTGCGAGCGGGATGACGACCTGAGTGTCAAAACTGAACAGTCCGAGAAACGTTCCCTGCTTGGCGTAGACACCCACCACGCGGAAGGGACTGCCGCCGATCTGCACGGTCTTCTCCAGTGCCGAAGCGTTGGGGAACAGTGCCTCCGCCACGTCGTAGCCGAGAATGCAGATGTTGTGGCCGGAGCGCGACTCGACCTCGGTCATGAAGCGCCCTTCCTTGAATTGCGCGGTGGACGTGATCAGAAAGTCGTTCGTGGTGCCCTGGGTGAAGACGCTCCGTACGTCGTTGTCGCCGTATTTCACATTGCGGATGGTCTGCAGAGTAGGAACCGCGGTGACCAGCTGCGAGTTCGGAGTATCGGCGATGATCCGGTTGAGCTCCTCGGCGTACCGGACATCCATCCTCCGGCGATTCCGGTAGTTCCACCAGTCGTCGACGTGACGCCACGGCCACTTCTCCACGTAGAGGATGTCGTCGCCGATGACCGAGAGGCTGCGATCGAACCCGGTCTCGATCCCTCCGATGGCCGATCCCATCAGAGTCACCGCGATGATGCCGATGATCACGCCGAGGGCGGTGAGCACGCTGCGCATCTTGTGAGCGCGGATGACCGAGAGCGCAATGCGGAAGCTCTCCACCAACTCGATACGCAGATCGGAAATCCTGGCGATCACAAAGTCCTCTGATCGGGGCGCATCAATCCCCCTGATTCACTTCTTGCCCTGCTTCTCGATTTCCACCTTCGCTCCGTCTTTCAACTTCCGGCTGATGGCGGTGTAGCTTCCGGAGACCACTTCGTCGCCCGGCTTCAATCCACTCTTGATCTCGATGTAGGTGTTGTCGGCGATCCCGCTCTCCACCTTCTGCATTTTGACGTGGTCGCCTTCCTTCACGAAGACTACGCGCAGAAGCTTCTCTCGAAGCGCTCGCTCTTTCTGCTTTTCCTGCGCCTGATTGGTGACCTCAGCCCGGTTGTCGCCACCTTTGTCCCGGGCATCGCTCTCCGCTTTCTTCTTGTCGCGCTCCTCGGGCGAGAGCGTGCTGTCCGTGCTGCGGACCGACACGCTCTGGATGGGCACCACCACGACGTTCTGCACCGTGGCCGTCTCGATGTCGGCGGTGGCGCTCATTCCCGGCCGCAGGGTCACCGACCGATCGGGGATGCTGATCTTCACCTCAAAGTTGGTGACCTCTTCCTGCGTCCCGGCGTTCCTGGTGCTGGCCGTGCTGGCGATCTCCCGCACCACTCCATGGATGGCGTGATCGGGATAGGCATCCACAGTGATTCTGGCGTTGTCTCCCACCTTGACGTTCACTACGTCGTTCTCGTTGACGTTGACCCGCGCCTCCATGCTGGTGAGATCGGCGATGCGCATGACCTCCGTGCCGGCGAACTGGCTGGTCCCCACGACCCGCTCCCCCACCCTGCTGCTCAACGAGCTGATGCTCCCGGCCGATGGGGAATTGATGGTGGTCTTGGACAGCGCCTCACGGATCTGCCGCATGGCCCCCTCCGCCCGCTGGATATCGAAGAGCGAGGACTGCAGCGCTGCCTGGGCGATCTCCAGATTGGTCTGCGCAGCGTTGCGCTCCGCTTCCGCGATCAGGCGTGCCTCGAAGAGATGCTTCGCCCGGTCGTAATCGTTCTGCGCCTTCGACAGTTGGGCCCGATTGCGCACGCTGGCCGAGCGGGCGCTGTTCAACGCGGCCTGCTGTTCCTCGACCTGAGCCTTGTAGGTGTCGGGCTTGATCAGGAGCAGCAGCTGCCCCCTGCTGACGATCTGTCCTTCTTTCACCGGAATGGCCACGATCTCGCCGGAGACTTCCGGCGCAATCTTCACTTCGACCTCCGGCTGAATCTTTCCAGTCGCCGTCACCAGCTGCGTGAGGGTCTTGCGGAAGGCTTTCTCGGTGGTCACCAGCTGCGGCTTTTCCCGCTTTTTTGAAATGATCGCGGCTGCGATGGCCGCCACGATCAGCACGGCGATGCCGATGAGGATGTAACGCTTTTTCCGCGAACGCGGGGCTTTCTCAGTCGAGCGAGAGTATTCGCTCATCGAATGGACTCCAATCCGGCAACAGGCCAGGGTGATCTTTGTTCTCTCAAACGAAGGACCACAGGGAAAGTTGCAAAGCCCGCGAAGCGTAGCACCGCGGCAGCGCTGGAGGTTGGATCGCTTCCGGTTCCAGGCCCGAATGCCCTGGCCGGAATTCTCCGCGACTCATCGTTGAAAAGCGATGAGATCCATCCGAATGCGCGCGGCTACGCATTGATCGCAGAACGAGTCTCTGGACCCCTGCGGAGACTGATCCGAAAAGCCGACGCGAGCAGGTGAGCGAGTCATCGCGCGCCGCAACGTGTGGCGCGGCCGTCCTCGGCCGCCTCCCGTCGATCGCAGCGAGTAGAAAACTCGGCACACAGCTTCTCGTTGTTGTAAAAAGCGCGGCCGGGACGGCCGCACCACACCCGAACTTCAGCTTCGTCGGTGAACCCTAGGCAGAACGTCTTGGAGCGTAATCTTGGCGGAGCCTTGGGCAACCAGCGCTGCCGGCCGTGCCGGCCTAGTCGGCGTCGAGATCGCCCGCGGGATCGTCGAAGAAGCTGCGCAACCGCTCGGCGGACTGAGGATCGGCGGCGACCACCTGCAGCCCGCTGTAGTACACGACCTTCGAAGGATCGCGTGAGCTCTCGGGTTGCGGCACCGTGCGCACCACCTCGCAGTCGAGAGTGATCAGCCCCATCTCCGAGGGCAGCTCGATGCGGCAGAAACCTCCCGGCGGTGGAAGCGTGGCCTGATGCGCCACGCGCATCCCGCCCACCGAGGCATCGACGATGTAGATTCGAGACTCGCCCATCGCTCCGCGAAGGGGGTCGTGGAGCTTCACGCGAGGATGACGGCGCCGGTCTCTGGTGAACATCATTGCACTCCGAATAATACAGGGAGTGTAAGCGGCGTGTCGCTCTCCAGTTGTGATCGGCATCATCAGGGGCGTTCGTTCCGCGCGGGGCGAAGCGCCGGGATCGGGCAGAATGTCCGCGTGCAGCAACGGTTTCTTCGCTCGGTCACGGCCTCCGCTGTCTTCATCCCTCTCATTCTCTTGAGCGATGGACCGGGCTGGTTTCGCCAGCTGTCCCTGGCGCTCTGCACCGCAGCATTTCTCTGGCTCCTGGTGCGGGCCAGCAGCATCGGGATCCCGCTCGTGCTCACCGCCATCCTCGTGGCCACGGCAGGAGAATGCATCCTCTCCATTGCCTGGGGCTTGTACCGTTATCGCTTCGTACTGCTCCCTCTTTACGTTCCGGTGGGACATGGAGTGTTCTTCACCCTTGCCGCCTGGAGCGCGCAGCAGCAGGTCTTCGTTCGGAATGCGCAGCGGATCTACCGGGGAGTGCTGGCGGGCGGAAGTCTCGCCGCAATGGCATCTCTAATCGTCTGGAAAGACCAATGGGGGATGATCTGGTGGTTGCTCGCCGCGGCGCTGCTGATGCGCTCGAGGAACCGCCTGCTGCTGTCCCTTTGCTTCGTCTACACCTTCGCGCTGGAATGGCTGGGGACCTCCATGGGGAACTGGCGCTGGCTGCCCGTCGTGCCCGGACTGGGATTCCGTTGTGCCAATCCGCCCAGCGGCGTGGGGGTGCTGTACGTCGTTCTCGATCTGGTGACGATGGCCCTCTGCACCTGGCGATGGAGATCCTGGGATGCCACGCCTGCGGAGTCTCCGGAGTCGTCGCCGCTTTCAGCGTAACGAAGGTCCCGGCAGCGAATAGAATCCATCGATGCGAATGCCAACCCGCACGTTTCTGGTCCTGCTGATCGCCGGAACGCTGCGCCTGCGCGCTGCTGAGTTGCCTGCGTTCGCCCCACTCCCTCCGTCTCAGCCATGGCAAGGGAAGAGTCGTTCGCTGGTTGTTTCTGAGAACGATCCCTGGATCACTCCGGCTGAAAAGAGCGGTTTCCGGACGAGCCCTTCCTACGCAGACACAGTGACCTGGCTGAAGAAGCTGGTGGCGGCGACACCCGACTTGAGGATGATCTCCATGGGGCGGTCAGCGGAGGGACGGGATGTCTGGATGGTTCTGGCATCGCACGACCGGCTGTTCACGCCTGAGGCTCTGGCCAGAACTGGAAAACCGCTGCTGTTGGCGCAGGCCGGGATTCACGCCGGAGAGATCGACGGCAAAGACGCCGGCCTGATGCTGCTGCGCGACCTCACGGTGGGGGGATCGCGCCGCGACCTCCTCGACCGCGTCAACTTCGCCTTCGTCCCCATCTTCAATGTCGACGGCCATGAACGGACCAGCCGGTTTGGCCGCATCAATCAGCGCGGTCCGGAGTCCATCGGCTGGCGCACCAACGCTCGAAATCTCAACCTCAATCGCGACTACGCAAAGCTGGACACCGACGAAGTGCGCGGAATGGTCAGCACCCTCGACCACTGGAAGCCCAACCTCTATCTCGATCTGCATGTGACCGACGGACTCGATTATCAGTATGACGTTACGTTCGGCTGGAACGAGACCAGCGGATACTCGCCCGAGATCGCGCGCTGGCTCGGGTCCACCTTCCGACCGGCTGCGCTCCGCGACCTGCGCCGCATGGGCCATATCCCCGGACCGCTCATTTTCCCCGCAGCGAACGACGATCTTTCGAGAGGGCTGACCGTCGCGAACTATCCGCCCCGCTTCTCGCACGGTTACGGCGATGCCCGTCACCTGGCCACCGTGCTGGTGGAAAGCCACTCTCTCAAGCCGTACGAGCAGCGCGTCCTGGGCACTCTGGTGCTGCTGGAGAGTGCACTGGAGACCCTCGGACGAGAGGGAAACACTCTTCGCCAGGCCAGCCGTTCCGACGCCGATCTGCATCCCGATCCCATCCCCCTCGACTGGAGCGAGCCGACCAGCGGCCCCAACCCGGAGACGCTGGAGTTTCTGGGAATCGAATCGCGATCCTCGGCCTCGGCAATCTCCGGAGCGACGCGCATCGAGTTCCTCGGCAGGCCGGCCACCCTTCGCGTCCCCGTCCTGCGGCAAAGCGAAATACGGACGCGGGTGACGCGGCCCAAGGCTTACTGGGTCCCCGCGGCCTGGACGGACATCGTGGAGCGCCTCACCATCCACGGCATCCGCGTCGAACGGAGCGCGGTCCCTCGCGACGTCGACGTGGAGATGTATCGGCTCACCGAGCCAAAGCTGGCGAGCGACCCGGCAGAAGGCCGGGTACGAATCACGGCGAAAACCCTTGTGGAGAAACGTCGCGAGCATTTCGCCACCGGCTCCTACCGCATTCCCCTCAATCAGCCCCTCGGTGAGCTCGCCGCCATCCTCCTCGAACCGTCTTCGCCCGATTCATTTTTTCAATGGGGCTTCTTCCACGAGATCCTCCAGCGCACCGAGTACGTGGAGGGTTATGTCATCGAGCCACTGGCCGAACAGATGCTGGCGGCAGACCCTGCGCTGCGCTCGGAGTTCGAGCGGCGCCTGGCCACTGACGAGACCTTCAAGGCCAGTCCGGAAGCGCGCCTGCGCTTCTTCTACGAACGGACACCCTATTCCGATGAGCGGTGGCGGCTGTACCCGATTGCGCGGGAGCGCTGAGCAGCTAGTGGGGTGTCTCTCGAATCGCTATGCACTCTTGAGCGCGCTAAAGCCCCGCTTGCTTCACCGTCGCTCCTCAACGATGTCACCGCATCGCCTGCGTCGCGCCGACTCGCCAGCGGGCCTCCATCGCACCGAATCATGCATACCCATTCGAGAGACACCCCACTAGGAGCCTGCGCGGCAGAACGTCTTGGAGGGTGATCTTGGCCGAGCCTTGGGCAACCAGCGCCGCCGGCCGTGCCGGCCTAGTGCTCGCGCGTCCAATCGACAAGGCCGTAGCGCACCGCGTACTCGAAGATTCCGCGGTCATCCTTGAGCGCCATCTTCTGCATCATCCGGGAACGGTGCGTGGCCACCGTCTTGACGCTGATGTTCAAGGCCAGGCCGATCTTCTTGGGCGTGGTCCCGACGAGGATCATCCGCAGAACCTCTGTTTCCCGCGGTGAAAGCGAGTGGTGAGGAACGCTGTCCGTGAGAAGAACCTGCCCCTCGGATCCTGTGCGGTGGTCGGCAGGTTCCGGTCCGGGCCGAACGATGCTTGTGATGAATGTCGTCCCCTGAACCTTGGAGGCCGCCACCGATGCATGAAGGGGCAGCGTCGATCCGTCCCGGCGCAGCGCATCGAAATCGTAGCTGGCCGGAGCCACCAGAGACCGTACTCTCCAGCGGGCGAAATCCGTGAGACGGGGCACATCGGCAAGCGCGATGATGGAGCTTACGTCTCGGTGAGACAGTTCCGGCGGGTCGCGGTAACCGAGGAGCCTTACGTAGGCCCGGTTGATGTAAACAACTCGACCCTCCGCTTCAATGAGCACACCATCCGGCGTGTCATCAAGAGCGGCAGCGGTCCAGCGTGGATCTAGGAGCGGGTTCATGACGAGTCCGCAACCAGTGTGATCGTTCTGTTTCGATGTGTCCATCGAGCGAAGTTCAGTGACCACTGCGAACCTCCACAGCGACCTGGGATGGACGTCGTCGACGAAAATAATCAGCCAGCGTGAACCACGCTGGCTGACCATCGACCAAGACTCGCGTCAATCGCGCTTGATGTGGTGGGAATCGCTGGAGGGCGAAGGCTCTTGATGCTCCGGGGCCGGTGCGCTCCGCTCGGTGCGGGGCGGCGGCGAGGAGTGCTCGGAGCGGGAGGGTGCCTCGCGCGGCACCGACCGGACACCGGATTCGCGGCCGGAATCGCGCGGTGTCGAATCGCGGCCGATGGAACGAGGCTGTGCGTCGCGGGGGGCAGACTCCCGCCCCGAGTCGCCGGAGTAGACCCGTGCGCCCCCGATCCCTTCGATGATCCTGCGAGGAACTGCGACACCTCGGTCGCCCGACGAGTCGCCGCGCTCCTCGGACGTGCTGCCGCCGCGCTGGCGGTCGATGGCGCGACCGCGCCACGAATCGCGGGTGGGCTCCGCGGTGCTGGCGCCATCTTCCCCCTGCGGCTCGCTGCGTGAGGGAGTCGATGGGCGCACGACCCGATCGCGCCACGTACCGGATTCGCGATCGCGTGCCGGTGCTCGCTCTGGAGGCGCCTGTTCTCGCCGCGCGCTGCCTGGATCGGATGGCGCAGGCTCCCGATCGCGCCCGATACGACCGGAAGTGTCGCGACCGCTGCGAAGGCCGGACGGAGCATTCGCTGCCGGGCCGGAATCGCGCCTGATGGTCCCCTCACCACTGGTCGAAGGCGTGCCATCGCGACGCCATCCGTCGCGGGCGATCGCGCCGCCGCGGACGGAGCCAGGGTCGGAAGTTCGCGGCTCTCCACGATTGACCCTACCCTCCACCGTGCCGGGAGTTCCCGGGCTGGGCACGCCTGATGGGGAACCGGAAGGTCCGGCCAGCGTGCGCCCCGGATCGGTCACCCGCGTGCGCGTGATGCGCTCGCGGACGGCCATCGAAAGCTCCGGGTCCCGACGGAAAAACGAAGTCATATCCGTCGGAGACCCGGAACCATCTTTGCCGGTACCACTACCGATGCCGCGTCGAACGATGTGATCGATCGCCGCAGTCGGATCCTTGATTTCTGATCGGGAAAAGCGCGCCGGTGCGCTGGTGACTGTGGCGAAGGGCGACGAGCCGGCGCGCTGCAGACGTCCGCGAACGACGTCCGCCGTAATCGACGCCTGGTCAGCACGCCGGGACAGCAGCGTGTTCGGCTGAACGAACGTCCACGGACGGAGGTCCACATCCCCCACCCGCACGCGCCCGTAAAAGCCGTAGCCGAAGTCGTAACCCACCCGAGAGTAGGGCCGGTACGCCCAGTCGTAGTACGGGCGATAGCAGTCGTACCAGCCCATCGGGGCCCAGCCTACGTAGCTCGGTCCGTACATCCAGTACACCCAGGCCGGCGCATACCCGGAGCCGGGAAGCCAGACCCACCCGTACGAATTGTCATAGCCCCAGCGCCCGTAGTGGTACGGCACCCAGCCCCAGGGCTCGTAGGAGACCCACACCAGAAGACCGCCCGGGCTGTGCTGCCAGTGCCCGTCGTTGTAGGGACGCCAGCCGACGGAGACGCGAGGGCGCCAGGCCCAGCTTCCGAAGGTGGAGACGTATTGCCAGGAGCCGTTGTCCTCGAGGTCGTCGTCGGAGTAAGCGATGGAGCGATCGAGGTACCGGCTGGTTGCTCCGGTGTAGCGCTGCGCGCGCTTCATGAACCATCGTTCGAAGTCGTCCGCCACGCCGCGATTTTCCCGAATGGCCTGGTAGAGGCCCTGCTCGTCGACGCGCCCTTCCTCCCCTTCGCGCACGCGGGTGGTTCGGGACGGAGTGCGCACCTCGACCGTGCCGTCGAACACACTCACGCGTTCCGCTCCCCGCTCGCCGCCATCGACCGCGTAGATGGCCACGTCGGATGCGGCGTAACTCGCGTTGGCCGTGTCCAGCCGGAACATCCGGCGGCTCTCATCGCTGCGGACCACGGCTGCGTGACCGAACCGGAGCTCCACGACGCTCTGCGAGGAGTCGCCATCGTAAGAGTCGAGAATGGAGCGGAAACGCACGGAGGTGGACCGATCGAGGGCGATGATGTTGCCGTCGGCCAGCCGGATCTCCGCACGCCCGCGGCGGCCGGTGGTCACTTCGTCGCCGGGAAACACCGGGAGGTTCACGCGCGCTTCGATCTCCCGGGAGTCTTCGGCCTGCCGGACCACAGTCCCACCGTCGTCATAGGTGAAGTACGACTGGCTGCGGGTGTTGGCCGCGAGAAGGGGAAGGGTTGAAACGAGAGACAACGTCAGGAGCAGCGTGACTTTTCGCATGGCCATCCTCATCGCACGACCGGCCATCCTGCGGCCGACGTGCCACCCTACGGATGAGTATTTCACCTGTGTATTCAATGAGTTACACGATCGACCAGTCCGTCTCCGCCCGGACCACTATCCCCTTCCGTGGACAGCATGTCATCGGAAGGGAGCGGGGTGGAAAAACTAGAAACCAGAAACCAGAAAGGGTGGGCCGTCATCCTGAATGGAGTGGTGGTGAAATCAGGAAGTGAAGGATCTTCAATCACGACAAGCGGCCGACCACGGGCTGCGACCCTTTCGTAGCCCCGGCATCCTGCCGGCCGGGTCTCGGGCATCCTGCCCGCGGGAGCTCGCTCAGAAGCGCCGGCTGGAAGCCGACGCCACGGCCGGCAAGGATGCCGGCGCCACGTAAGTTCACACCACCGTCTTGAAGTAGTCGATGGTGCGCTGCAGGCCTTCGGCGAGGGGCACCTTCGGTTCCCAACCAAGCTGCGTGCGCGCCTTGGTGATGTCCGGCCTGCGAATCTTCGGATCGTCTTCCGGCAGCTCGCGGAATTCGATCGGCGCGGTGCTGCCGACCAGCCGTTTGATCTCCTCGGCAAACTGCAGGACGGTCATCTCTGAGGGGTTGCCGATGTTCACCGGCATCTTCTCGTCGGACATCAGCAACCGGTACAGGCCGTCGACGAGATCGGAGACGTAACAGAAGGAGCGCGTCTGCGATCCGTCGCCGAACACGGTCATCGGCTCGTTCCGCAGCGCCTGGGAAATGAACGCCGGCACGACGCGGCCGTCGTTCAGGCGCATGCGCTCGCCGTAGGTGTTGAAGATCCGGACGATGCGGGTCTCCATCCCATGGAAGCGCTGGTAGGCCATGGTCATGGCTTCGGCGAATCGTTTGGCCTCGTCGTACACGCCGCGCGGACCGACTGGGTTCACGTTGCCCCAGTAGTCTTCTTTCTGCGGATGCGTCAGCGGATCGCCATACACCTCGGAGGTCGATGCGAGCAGGTATCGGGCACCCTTGTCTTTGGCCAGTCCGAGAGTCTTGTGCGTTCCGAGAGAACCGACCTTCAGCGTCTGGATCGGCTTCTCCAGGTAGTCGATAGGGCTGGCCGGTGAGGCGAAGTGCAG
>JBKJQB010000106.1:0-6357 GCA_046594105.1 Thermoanaerobaculia bacterium | reverse complement strand
GCGTCGAAGGATCCGCAGACGCTTCTGCGAGGTCTGCTGTGACCGCCACCGGGCAGCAGACCTTCGGCTTCACCCGCACCATTCAGGAAGCCGCCCCGCCGCCGCGCCGCAATCTGGTCATCGAAGCAGGGGCCGGGACGGGCAAGACGACCGCCATCGTGGCCGAGGTGCTGCAGCTGCTGCTGCGCGACGAAGAGCTGTCTCCCGATCGCATCGTGCTGGTGACCTTCACCGAGAAAGCGGCGGCGGAGATCGCCGAACGGATCCATCACGCGCTGACCGAGATCGACCTTCGCTTCGATCAGGAGACCATCGCCTGGCCGTTCGGCTCGCCGAAGCCGTTGTTCACGATCGAAAATCAGGAGCGGGAAGCGGCCCGTCGTGCCTGCGCGCGCCAGCTGGACCGGATCGAAGGACTGCGTTCCCAGACCATCCATTCGTTCTGCCAGTCGCTATTGCGTCAATTCCCCATCGAGGCCGGACTCGATCCGCAATTCAAGATCATCGAAGGTTTCGATCGCGCCCTTCTCTACGGGGAGCTGTACGACGCCTGGATCGATGAGGAGACCAGGATTCATCCGACCGCTGCGGTGGAAGCGGAATGGGAGCTTCTGCTCGATCATGCCGGCTACCTCTTTCTGATCCGCATTCTCATCTTCAACCTGCTGGAGCGTCGCGACCTGCTGCTGGCCGGCAACTTCGACTTCGGCTCGATCGAGTTGGTCGCGCCGGATCTTCTGGAGGCTGTGGAGACCATCCGTCGCGTCGGCCGCGCCGACAGCACCATCACCCGGTATCTCAGAACGGTCGAACCGCTTCATCGAGGAGCGACCATCGATGAGTGGATCGACTATCTCGATCCGATCGCCAATGACGTCCGCACCGAGAATCTTCCCCTCGGCGCCGCGGCCAAACCGGCGAAGGAAGCCCTCAACGTCCTGCGCTCAGGGGATAAAGGCGATGCGGTTTTCGATCGTCTGGTCAGCCACCGCGCTGCCATCGTGCTTCTGTCTGTGACCCGGAGGTTCATCGCCTTCCTCGACGAAGAGAAACGCAAACGGGGAGTGGCCGACTTCGACGACCTGCTCCTGCGCACCGACGCGCTCCTGGAGGACCCGGTCATCGCGGAGCGCGTGAGGAAGCAGTTCGATTTCCTCTTTGTCGATGAGTTTCAGGATACCGACAGAATTCAGGCCAGCATCCTGAACCGGCTCATTCGCGACCGTACCGGCGAGCTCATTCCGGGACGCACCGTCGTGGTCGGCGACCCCAAGCAATCCATCTACGGCTTCCGCCGCGCCGATCCTGAGATCTACGATCGCTTCACCCGCGAGCTTCTCGACGGGGGCGCCGAGCGCCGCTACATCACCGAACAGTACCGGAGCGATGCCCCGCTGCTCGAAGCGATCAACGCCATGTTCGCCAGAGTCTTCTCCCTCGGCGAGCTCGATCCGAACGTGTTCCGCCCTCCCTATCGCGAGCTGCAGGCCGCCCGCCGGATCGCGTTGCGCGACCTGGACGCGCCCATCACTCTGCTCGATGCCACCAGCGAGAGCCAGGCGGATCGCTACATCGCAGAGGCCGAGGCGATCACCGCGTGGATCCAGAAGCACCGTGACGGCTCGAAGCATGACCTTCGCCGCTTCGCCCTGTTGTTCCGCCGGACCACGAAGCTCGATGACTACCTGGATGTGTTCGCCCGCAATGGAATCCCGACCATCCTCCCGCCAACGCGCCTCTTCCTCGATCGTCCGGCTGCCGTCGATCTGCTCACGGTCCTGCGGGCCATCGCCTCGCCCATCGATCGCGGCGCGGAAATCTCCGCCGCACGATCGGTGTATTTCGGACTGACCGACACCGAGATCGCGGAAGGCATCCTCGAGCCCCCCACGGAACAGGCACACCCCTGGCGGCGGTTCCACGACTCCCTGCGGAGCCTTCGCCAGTCCGCCTCCCACCTGACAGTCTCCGCGCTGATGGAGACCGTTCTGGAGACCTGCGGCGTGGAGAAGGCCTACGGCGCGACGGTCGATGGCGAGCGCTCCCTGCGCCATCTCGACCATCTGCGAGCCATCGCCTTTACCTATGACCAGAAGAATGGCGGGTCGGTGCGGCAATTCGTCGAGGAGATCGGAAACCGGCGACTGCAGCCCGAGGAGCCGGAGCCCTCGATGCTTGACGATGCCAGCAATGGCGTGCGGATCATGACCATCCACTCCGCCAAGGGGCTGGAGTTCGATACGGTCATTCTTCCCGACCTCGAATTCAAGATCGGTTCTCCGGAGATGTTTCTGGTCGACCAGCCCCGGGCGCTGGTGATGACCGGTCAGGCGGCCACACTGAATGGCACGTACCTGCACTCAGGCGACGTGCCCCTGAGGAAGATCGGCGGCCTGCGCGAGCAGGCGGAGAACCGCCGGCTGTTTTACGTAGCGGCGACCCGTGCGCGGAGTGAGCTCGTCTTCGTCTGCAACGACAAGGCGAGGAAGGAAGGCTTCACGCCGCTGGTCTCCAACATGTTCGACCTCCCTTCACCCTGGCCGGTTGAGGGCTCACGCGAGGTGCGCGACTGCATCGTCGAAGGGGTGACCATCCCCGTGGCCTTCGAACGTGTGATCGTTCCGCCCGCTGCGGATCGAGTGCGCACCCGGCTGGCGGATCCTCTCCAGGAAACGACCTTCCGGAGCAGCGCGCCGGTCGCGGTTTCCATCGCCACACCGCCTCCGCTGGACAACCTCCTCTCCGCCGCGGACAGCGCAGCGCAGCGCGGAGGCGCCCGGCGCCGCGCTGCCGGCAGCCTCCTTCACCGGGTGCTGGAGCGATGGGACGGACGATCTCCGTTCGCGCCCCTCCTGGCTGCGCTTGCGGCAGAGCAAGGCGCGGATGCGGACACCGCCGCGCTGGCCGCCCGCCGCATGCAGACCGTGGCGCAGTCGGAGACGTTTCGCGCCATCGCCGGCGGCGAGACCCTCGGCCGCGAGATGCCACTCGCGTTTCTCGATGACCGCAACAACGTGGTCCAGAAACGGATCGACCTCCTGGTCCGGCTCGACGGCGAAGACGTTATCGTCGACTACAAGAGCGGCCAACCCTCCGACGAGCGCCGCGGACGCGATCGCGAACAGGTGGAGCTCTATTGCCGCGCCATGTCCCGCATCAGCGGTCGCCCTTGCCGCGGCCTCCTCTGGTACATCGATGTCGACGGGGAAGAGACGGTGAGAGTGGACCCTCTTCCTTCGTCATCCTGAGCCCGGAAAACGGCGCGGGGCGCCGTGGAAGCGGTGATGACAAACCCTCCCATCGAGAGTCCCTCTCCCCGCCGCAGCGGGGAGAGGGTGCCGCGAAGCGGGGGTGAGGGGTTTGTGCTGAAAAGGATTGACCCCTCATCCGGCCTACGGCCACCTTCTCCCCGCTGCGGCGGGGAGAAGGACTCTCGACATCAGGCAGTGGCGGCTTTGGGGCTGTGTCATTCTAAGGCCGGCACGACCGGCATCGTTGCCGGTACGGCCGGCGGCGCTGGTTCGCTAAGCGTCTCGCTCAATCGCCCCTCCGGGGCTGGCCCGCCGCCCACGCCGTTCAGGAAGACGACGAAATCGTCGATACAATCCGATCGTGCCGCTCACCAAAGTCGCGCTGCTCTCGTTCATCGCCCTGATCACCATGGTCAATCCGCTGGCGGTGGTGCCGTCGTTCATCGCCCTCACCGACGGAGCGTCGCGAAAGATTCGGGCCAGAGTGGCGCTGTCGGCGGGCGTCGCCTGCATCGCGGTGCTGGCCACCTTCCTCATTGCCGGCGAATATGTCTTCCGGTTCTTCGGAATCACTGTGCCCGCGTTCCAGATCATGGGAGGCATCCTCTTTCTGGCCAACGCCCTGAGGACCCTGATCGCCGACGATCGTCGGGCCCATAACGCCGGCGGCGAAAAGCGGATGGAAGATCGCGACGTGGAGAAGGCCGAGCTCGACCCCTCCTCCATCGCCATCGTCCCCCTGGCCATCCCCATGCTCTCCGGCCCCGGCGCCATCACCTCGGTCATGGTTCTGGTCAACCTCTATCCGGGACTGGAGCAGAAGAGTGCGGTGATCGTGGCCATCTGCGGCGTCGGCGCGGTCTGCTATGTGGTCCTGCTCGCCGCGCTGCCGCTGTCACGGCTGATCGGCGATCGTGGCCGCGCCGTTTTTGCCAAGATCATGGCGTTGCTGCTCGGTGCCATCGGCATTCAATTCGTCATCAACGGCATCAAACCAGTGCTCATCGAGATCATGAAAGCGGCAGGTTAGGCCGGCACGGCCGGCGGCGCTGGTTGCCCAAGGCTCTGCCAAGATCACGCTCCAAGACGTTCTGCCGCGCCTCCACTGCGGATCGATTCGTGGAAAACTACGGGACGAAACCGAAGGGCGAGCCGCCGACGCGCTCCAGTGCGGCGTTCGCCACCTGAAGTTGCTCCGTCAGGGCGGCCTTGTGACGCGCGCCGACTTCGCCCAGCTCCCGATCGTGCGACGCCGCGGCGTCGAACGCGGAGAGGGTGCTGGTGAGGTCCTGAATCATGGCCAGCGAATAGCCACGATCGAAGACCTGTCCCGGCAGAATGTCGAGGTTCTCGCGCAGGGCAACCTGCTTCTCCGCGGGACCGGCCGGAAGCGGCAGATTCCGGCGCTGCGCCAGGCTCGTCAGGTCTGTTCGAAGGGCGGCTGCTGCCCGCGCCATCGACTCCCCGAATTGCCGCGTCTCCGGCAACCGGCCCTTGCGCGCCGCGACCTTCCCGAGACTCTCATTCGACATCGCGCTTTGCAGGGCGGACGTGAGAACAGTCTGGGCATTGAAGGCGACGGAGCCTTTCGCGTTGCCTCGCTCCCCACGGTTGCAGGCCACGAGAGCGAGGAGGGCGATGACCAGAAACGAACGCATGGAGAGCTGGTGAGGCAAGAGGAGCGCCAACATCCATGCCTGCCGCAGGTCCCGCGCCGTTCGGCCAGGGCTTCACCGGATACACTCCTTCTCTTGCGCGTTCTCTTTCTGGTCAACGCACGCTCCGGTCCCCGTCGCCGGGACGATCTCCAGGCAGTGATTCGGGCGAACTGTCTGGACTGGTCGTACGACGTCGCGGCCTGCGGTACGAGAGAGGAACTTCCCGGCCTCATTTCCCACGCCTCCGCGGCGGGAGTAGAGGTCATCTATGCCGTGGGCGGTGACGGGACCATTCACGAGATCGCGCGGCATCTCATTGGAACGACCATGGCCCTCGGAGTCCTGCCCCGAGGTTCCGGCAATGGCTTCGCCCGCCACCTCGGGCTTCCGCTTCAACCGGCGGCCGCGCTCCAGGCATGCCGTGGACTGCGGATCGAAACCATCGACACCGCCACGGTGAATGATCGCCCTTTCGTCGGCGTCATGGGACTGGGATTTGATGCATGGATTGCCGAAGCATTCGCAGGAGCAGGGACTCGTGGGATGCGGACGTACGTGCGCGTAGGCCTGCAGGGGTTCCGGCGATTTGAGTCTCAGGACTACTCGATCCGGATCGACGACGTGACCATCGAACGGCGAGCGCTCATCGTCGCCGTGGCCAACTCCAGCCAGTACGGAAACAACGCGCGGATCGCTCCGCTGGCCTCGCTGCAGGACGGTCTGCTCGACATCACCATCATCGAACGCGTCCCCATCCTCGGTGCGCCTCTGCTCCTGGCGCGCCTGTTCTCCGGCTCCCTGCATCGATCCCCCGGAGTGACCACCCGGACCGGCCGTCGCGTCGAGATCGTCCGTGCCCGCGCGGGGGCCGCGCACCTGGACGGAGAACCGGTCACGCTCCCGGACACGATGACTGTGGAGATCGTTCCCCGATCGCTGCAGGTGATCGTCCCTGATCGGTCGCGCACCCGCTGAGCGCACGCGCCCAGTCGCGCCGCCTCAAGCAGAACAACGCCGCCTCGCCGCCTGCGACGAAAACTCTGAAGCATGGCTCGGAGAGTGAGCGCCGCTAGGGCGAAAATCGTGGCGGACGCTTTGCGAACTGACGCCGCCGGCCGTGCCGGTCAGGAGGTGAGGCCGGCGACCAGTTCGTCGATCCGGCGGGCGAGGTCGTCCCGCGTTTCCACGAAACGCTGGTAGCGGGTGACGGGATCGAACTCCGAGCTGGGATCCTCGATGGGCCAGTGTTCCATCCTTTTCGCGCCCGGCCAGGTCGGGCAGTCCTGAGCCGCGGAGTCGCAGACGGTCACCACGACGTCGAACGGCTGATCGAGAAAACGATCGGCGTGCTTCGATTCCGCATCCGAGATGTCCACACCCAGCTCGGCCATCGCCCGGATGGCCATCGGATGCACCCATCCGGCAGGCCGGGAACCGGCCGACTCGAC
>JBKJQB010000313.1:0-5537 GCA_046594105.1 Thermoanaerobaculia bacterium | reverse complement strand
AGTCCGATCGGGACTGTGCGGTCGCGGCTTTCCCGGGCGCGCAGAATCCTGTACGCCGAGTTGCAGGAGTACGCGCGGCGGACGGGCTATCTCGGTGGAGGGGAACGATGAGCGGCGTTTCATCACACGTGCACGATGTGATCGACGATCTTGCCAGCGGCCGGCTCGATGCGAACGCCGTGCGCAGGATCGAATCGCACCTGACGGACTGCGAGGCATGCCGGCGGGAGTGGGATGCGGTCCGTCAGACACGGGAGGCTCTCCGCCGGAGCACTGCGGAGGAGGTCGAGCTGCCTCCGGAGCTCCGCCTTCGGGTGAGCTCCGCTCTCGATACGGTGGCACTCAGCGGCTCCGTTCTCCGCCCGCGATGGAGTGCGTGGGCGTGGACAGCCGCTGCTGCCGCCGCGCTGCTCGCGTTCGTCTTCCTCATGGTGCAACGCGCGCCGGCTCCGCCTGCGGCGTTGCCCCCGGTCGATCTGGCGGAGCAGACATCGCGCGCCTTTCGCGCCGTCCGTTCTTCGGCGCTTCCCCTGCAGTTGCGTTCCGAGAGTCCCGCCGCAGTGGAGACCTTCTTTACGCGCGCCGGCATCACGTTCCCGACGCGGGTGTTCGACCTGGGAATGATGGGTTACCGGCTTGAGGGTGGCCGCACGTACCGGCTCGGCGGCCGCTCCAGCGCGCTGTTCGTTTACCGAGGCCCGAACGGAAAGCTTCTCGTGTGTCAGATGTTCGAAGCCACGGTCGCTGCGATTCCTCCAGGATCGATCATCACAGAACACGACGGGATTCGGTTCTATCGCTTCGAACGGGGGGGAACGACGATGGTCTTCTGGCCGGAGGGATCCGTTCTCTGCGTGCTCGCCAGCGACGCGGCCCCGCTCGAGGTTCTTCAGCTCGCCTACGCGAAGGCCGCGAAGATCTGATACGCATCCGGGCTTGTCGAAGGAGGCGCACCGTCTCCAGCAGAAAGGCGATGCCCCGATGCAAGAGAGAGATCCGTACAGCGCGATCGACCTTCACTCGAACCACAACTCTGTGGCCGTTTGTCGACGGAGCAGACCGTCAAGTTCTGTGCAGGCGTGTGAAGGATCGGATCGGCAAAGTGTTCGCGGCACTCCTTCTGTTCCGGGAGCGCATCACGGCAGTGGCCGTGGAGTCGACATGCAACTGGTCACTGGATCGACGATGGACTTCAGGACGCCGACTATGCAACCCGGTCAATCAATACCTCGGCGGGCCGCCAGTAACCTCCTCAGCGTGGAGACCAACTCGGCTAAGGAATGGCGTCAAGCGCCATGCGGACCTCTGCGTTGGAGGGACGTTGCCGGTAATCGGTCTCGACTTTCGACCATCGCACCGTTCCCTCTCTGTCGAGTACGAAGACGGCCGGATGGGGAATGCCTTCGAATTTCTGACCCGCATACGCCGGGTCTCGCAGAGCGTACCGATCGATCGTTCTGCTTGCAGGATCGGCGAGAAGAGAGAACGGAACCTTTCCCTTTCCGTCCGCCTCAATCTTCTGCAGGAAAGAGCGCGTCTGCTCGCGCGAATCCGGACTGATTGCCAAAATGGAGACCGTCTCGCCTTGCTGGGTCAGATCACGCAGCCCGGCAACCTGCCGGGTACAGTATGGTCACCAGGATCCGCGATAGAAGACCAGCACGACCTTGCGCCCGCGAAACGACGAGAGCTTCAATTTCGCGCCGGTTTGATCTCTCAGCGCGAACGGAGGCGCCTTCTCTCCAATTGCAGGGAACGAGGCGGCGGCAGCTGTCACACCGATGAATAACAAAACGATTGCTAGCGATCGCATGCACCCATCTTAAATCATGAATCCACCGAACGTGCGACACGACGACTGGCAATTCGTTGGCGGACGGCAGAGCCAGTGCGGACACCGCGTACCTATAGAAAGTGCGCGCCATCGCCTACCTGACCATTCGGGTGCGGGCCGAATGTGCCGCTCTGGGCCGATTGCGCCCATCACGCTGGCGAGTAGTGGCCTTCACCCGTCGTCGTCTGCGTCCCAGGGGAAATCCTGGAAGTAGCGCTCGGTCCTGACGAGCGGGGAGGCCAGGTCGTCCTCCGGGTCGTAGTCCCAGCGGATACGCTCCATTTCTTCTGCGGTGTCTACGGGAGTCTTGGTCGGTTCAGGTGGATTCATGTTGTCACCGGAGGGCGCAGGCCGAGGGATAGGAGCAGATCTGCGTCAGCGGAACCTGGCGCCGGACTCAGAAGCTTCTGCAATCGTTCCTCGGTTCCGAGGACAAATCGGCATGGCTCGCCTGGAGCGCGGCTGCACGCAATCTCCCGAGCGGTCAGCCTGCGGCCGGCCAGATGGCTGATCATCCCAGCATGGAGTCCCTCGATCAGGGCGCAGCAAGGCTGGTCTCCCCCTTCCATCACCACGGCCGGGCTGTCGAAGTGAGTGACGACCATCAATCCTCGGCGACGGTACGTGAGGTCGAGCTCGAAACGCCCCATCCCCAGAACCCCGATCGAGCCACTCAGATATTCGATGGCCACATAGAGCTCGGTTTCGCGCATCGCCAGTTTCAGCCGGTTCTGCACGGTGGCCTCGACTCTGACGGCGTGCGCCAGGCCCCATTCGAATCCGGTTCTGCGGAGAGTCTCGGACCAGCCGGCGGAGTCGCGTCCACCCAGAGCGGTGTCCAGTGCGCGCCAGAAATCGCTTCCCGCAGCGACCACCCGCGCGCCGCTCGCGTCAAAAAGCATCCGGCGTTCGGGATCGTGGCGGATCTCCGCCGAAAGTGGGAGGTCCAGGTCGCGCACTCGGGTGACGGTGACGATCACTTCGTCCGGTAGCGGGGTCCGCACCAGACCAATCCGTACCTTCTGCGCACCGTGCCGGAACGTGAATACGAAATCGAACGAAAGCGTCGGCTCGGCGATCCTGCCGGACGCAAAATCGGTGAAGCGTCCTTCGAATTCTTTCACCTGCGTACAGGGTGCGAGATCGCGAAAGAAGTTCTTCCCGAGAACCCGCTCGGGATCCGTGTGCGCCAGGTCCGCCTCGTAGCGGTTGTACTTCCGGATCGTCCCATCACGGGCCAGTCCGATGTAGCCGAAGGGAAGTGAGTCGATTTCAGTCAGAGTCAGACGCGAGAGGTCTGTCATGAATGCTCCTCCGGTGCGGGCCGTTTCGGCGCCGGTGCCAAGCCGAGGGCTGAATAAAAGCCGAGCGATTCCAGATCGTCGCTGACGGCCTCGGTGATGCCTCGAAGCTGCTGGGTTTCGAAGCGGCCGGGAAAGGCCCGGTTCATTCGTGTAAAGAACCGCAGCAGCCACCTGGCGGTTCCGTTGACGACGAGAGAGACGTCCAAAGGAGCAGTGGCAGCGTCGACGAGAGCCACCTGGCCGGAGGTCCGAACCTCGAACAGATTCAGGACGGCAATCTCGAGCGCGGCCTCACTTCGCGATTCTTCGAGCGCCGCTGCCAGGAATGCCGGCTGGGCGACGCTCCCCGCATAGGAGCTCGCAACGTTGAGCAGAGTCAGAGCGCGATGAGCAGCGAGGAGCTCTCGGGGTGGAAGAGGAGGGGGATCGGGGATGGAGGCAAATGGCGGCCGGTCGAGCACAGCCTGCGCCTCGTCTGCACGACGGGCGGCTTCGAGCAGGAGACCGGTGGTCGGCATGCTGATCCGCTGGGCCACTTCCACCGCACCATAGATGACGCTGAACGAGCCTTCGTCCCAGAGGAAGAGGGAGAAGAAGGCCGCTTCGCCACGGAGTCCGTCGCGGGTCAGAGCGTCGATCACGCGACCTCCTCGAACCCAGATCGTGGCGGAGTTCCCGTGAGTGCTGATCTCGACAATGCCGCTTCGTCCTCCTGCTTCCAGTGATTGCAGTAACTCGGGGATGGCCAGCATGTCGAGCGTTCCCTGCAGAGCTTCCCCTGAGCGACGCCGCTCCCGCACGCGATCGAGTGCGAGCCTCACCATCAGCACGACATCCTCGGGGTCGTACGGACGTTGGATCAGATCCGAGATGCCCAGCAGCAATGCCCGGCGTCGCTCGTCCTGGCTGCCGTTGGCAAAAAGCAGAATGGGGACGTCCTGGGTCAGCGGACTGCCGCGCAGATGGGCGACGAGAGGCGGAATGCCCTGGCCCCGGATTTCAGACAGAACCAGATCGGGGACGACCAGTTTCATCTGGCCCAGGGAAGCCACCGCAGCATCCTCCGAAGCAACGCTCAGGACCTTGTAACCCTGGGTATTGAGCAGAGCAGCGATCCGCTCGCGTGTCGGTTCCTCCGGCCCTGTGATGACAATCAGCTCTCCTGGCACGGCGGCGGATCATAGTCTGGTGAGCCGGGCAAGCCGTGTAGGAATGGCCGCGCAGCCGCTTTCGGAATCAAGCTGTTCGTGGATCAGCCCGCGTCAGCGGGCGCAAGAATTTAGCCCCCGGCGTCAGCCGGGGGATTGTAGAGCCCAGTCAGAAACAAGCCCGCGCAGCGGGCGACAGAAGAGCAACGAAGTCGCCCTGCGATCCAGCTCCTGACCCGTTCTACCGCCCGTAACCGGGCTCGCAAGCGAGGCTCCTCGTTTTTCCCCCGGCTGGCGCGCCGGGGGCTACATTCTGGCGCCGGCTTCGCCGGCTCTGGATCGCGCCAGTTTCTTTCTCTCAGTCGCATCGCGCGCGCCGTCTCTTTCTTTTAATTGAACCTCTGTCGCGATGCTGGGGAAATGGCTGCCTTTCGTAGCGCCGGCATCCCTGCCGGCCGTGCCGCGGGCATCCTGCCCGCGGGGGCTCGCCAATCAGCGCCGGCTGGAAGCCGGCGCCACGGCCGGCAAGGATGCCGGTGCTACGTTCGTTTCGCTCAGAGCCATGGAGCGCACGTTCATCTCCCACTCACTGGTCTAGAATCGGCAGCCATGCACGTTCCGGACTCCTCAGGGCCTTCCCCTTTTTTGGCGATCAGCAGGTTCCGGGTTGCCAATGCGATGACTCCCGAGGTGCGCGAGGCGTTCCTCCGGCGGCCGCATCTGGTGGACGGAGCCTCGGGCTTTGTTCGGATGGAGGTGGTCACGCCGTTGGATGACCCGGACGAATTCTGGCTGCTGACCTACTGGACGGATCAGGAGAGTTTTCGCAGCTGGCACCACAGCCATACCTACCGCGAATCGCATAGCGGCATACCGCGGGGGTTGCGGCTCGATCCGGCGGTGACCCAACTCCGTTTCTTCGAGAAGCTGAGTGACTGACTAATGACTGATTCGATCGAACAACTGGGCAATGTACGGGGACGTCTGGCCAGCGAGATTGCCGCACTGCATTTCGATCGGCATCCCGAGCTCGAGCAACGCTACGGCGCAAAGGGGCTGACCCACTGCACGCGCGACGCCGTCTACCACCTGCAGTATCTGGAGCAGGCGTTGAGCGTGAACAGCGACCTGCTGTTTGCCGACTATGCCCGCTGGGCCAAGGTGATGCTGGAGAGACGGCACGTGCCGGTGGACGATCTGATTTCGAATCTGGCCACGGTGCGGGAGGTAGTGGCCCGGGAGCTTCCCGCC
>JBKJQB010000206.1:0-5063 GCA_046594105.1 Thermoanaerobaculia bacterium | reverse complement strand
ATGAGTGCAGGAGAGACCCCTCACCCCCGCTTCGCGGACCCTCTCCCCGCTGCGGCGGGGAGAGGGAACTCGCGTGAGGATGTGTCATCGAGATCTCAACAGCGCTGCATCGCGCTGTTCCCTAACTCAGGATGACGGCTCCCTCCCGTCCCCTCTCTGCCTTCTGGTTTCTGGTTTCTGCTTTCTTCCCCCCTCCCCCCGGGAAGCCTTCCCGCCCGCCGCGCGTTCCACCCTCTGCCATGATCGAATCGTTCAAACACCTCGAAGAGCTGGCTCGCGATCGCGACCTGGCAGACGTATTTCTGGAGAACGACGAGCAGGTTCACGCGGTTCCGCGCGAGCAGATCCTGGAGGCGTTGGGGAAGCGGCGCGAGGTGATGCGCGACTGCGTGGAGCGGGGAAAGAGCGGCGGCCTGTCGATGGGTAAGCTCGTCGGCAACGAAGCGAAGCTGCTCAACGCTGCCTTCGTCGAAGGGCGCACGTTCCTCGATCCGCTGACCATCAAGGCGGAGCTGTACGCGCTGGCGGTGATGGGTGAAAACTCCCGGATGGGCGTGATCGTCGCCGCGCCGACGGCGGGCGCGGGCGGCGTGGTTCCCGGGATGCTGCTGGCTCTGGAAGAGGAACGAAAGATTGATCCCCAGCGGACCGTCCGTGCGCTGGTGGTGGCCGGTGGAGTCGGTTCCATCATCGCGTTGTCGGCGAACATCTCCGGTGCTGCCGGCGGTTGCCAGAACGAGGTCGGCGTCGCATGTGCGATGGGTGCAGCGGCAGTGGCGTACATGATGGAGGGCACCCCACGGCAATCGATTCACGCAGCCGCCATCGCGCTCAAAAACACCCTCGGCCTGGTCTGCGATCCGGTGGGCGGCCTGGTCGAAGTTCCCTGCGTTAAACGCAACGCCCTGTTCGCGGTGCACGGACTGACCGCCGCACAGCTCTCCATGGCCGGAGTGGAATCGGTCATCCCCATGGACGAGATCGTCGAGGCCATGGTCCGCATCGGCCGCTCCATGCCGCGCGGTCTCCGGGAGACGGCAGAAGGCGGCCTGGCCACCACCGTCACCGGCTGCGAGATCGGCCAGCGACTCAAAGACGAAGCAAACGATCGCCGCGCGCAACGAGCTGCGGAACGCGAGAAGGCGGCGCAGCAGCGGAAAGAAAGCGCCGCGACGTAGGCCGGCACGGCCGGCGGCGCTGGTTGCCCAAGGCTCCGCCAGGATCACGCCCAAGACTTTCTGCCGCGCAGGCTCCTAGTCGGGTTCAGCAGATCGTCAACCCTGAATCGCCGGACAGACGGTTCTCTGTCATGAGCGGCCACCCGATCCCACAGCCTCTGATGGATGACGGTTGGGGGAAATCCCCGAACTGCCGGATCGATCGTTACCTCACCGTTCGCAGCACATTGAACTTCATCATTTCCTGAAAGGTGATCGTCGAGTCGAGGTCTTCCCGGGAAAGACGCAGAGCCTGGTGCAGACTCTCCAGCACCATCTCCATCCAGAACGCCAGCTCCGCGTCGTTCTTCGCCTGGACGTACTTGCGTGCAGTTTCGGCGAGCTTCGGTACGCGGTTGAGCTCCGCGAAGTACTCACGGAACGGCTGCTCATCGGAGAGCGTGATCTTGTTTCCCTCCACGAACCAGGCGAGCACCACGTCGTAGTTCGGCTCGGCGGGAGCGGAGGCCTTCGGCTCTTCGCGTGGCGGCGATTTCTTCCCGCGCCGGGTGGCGAAGGAGTCCTCGTCATCGACCTCCATCTCGTATCTGCGGTCGCGGCCTCCGGTGCCTGCGCGCTCCACCGCCGGAAACTTCGTCTCGAAAAGTTTGGCCACCGCCATCCCCACGAGCTTTCGGGCGACCACCTCCGCGCCCTGCTGCTCACCTTCGTACACCATCTCCACCTTCCCGGTGATGGCCGGCAGCAGCATGGCCAGGTCCGAAAGCCGGGGGAACACTGACCCGTCCCTGGTCATGACGGCGCGGCGCTCCATGTTCGACTGCAGGAGCTCCATGGCCGCGATGGTCAACCGTGCCGACACCCCCGACGATTGGTCGACCAGTTCCGAGCCGCGCGCCACGAAGGCCAGTTGCTCCACCAGCGACCGCACGTACTCCGGAATGACGATCTCCGTCTGGAACGAGCGATCGAGCCACGCTTCCTGCTGCGTGATCTGCATGGCCGTTTCTACCGACTGCGGGTAGTGCGTCAGGATCTGCGAGGCGATGCGGTCCTTGAGCGGCGTGATGATGTTGCCGCGGCTGGTGTAGTCCTCCGGGTTCGCGCTGAACACCAGCACCACGTCCATCGGAATGCGGATCGGAAATCCTCGGATCTGCAGGTCGCGCTCTTCCAGGATGTTCAGCAGCGCCACCTGAATCCGCGGCGCCAGATCGGGCAGCTCGTTGATGGCGAAGATCCCGCGATTGGTGCGGGGGATGATGCCGTAGTGAATCACTTCTTCATCGGCGTAGGTCAAGCGCTGGTTGGCTGCCTTGATCGGATCGATGTCGCCGATCAGGTCGGCCACGGTGACATCCGGAGTGGCCAGCTTCTCGCGGTAACGATCCTCGCGCGCCAGCCAGGCCACCGGGAGATCCTCGCCTTTTTCTGCAGCGAGGCGGCGGCAGCGTTTGCAGGATGGGGCAAAGGGCGAGTCGTTGATCTCGCAGCCTTCGATGATCGGAACGCGCTCGTCGAGGAGCGAGGTCAGCGAACGGAGGATGCGCGTCTTGGCCTGCCCGCGCAGGCCGAGCAGGATGATGTCGTGCTTCGAGAGGATGGCGTTGTGGACCGCCGGAATCACGGTGCGCTCATATCCGTGGACGCCGGCGAAGGTGGGCTCTCCGCGACTGATGTGACCGAGCAGGTTCTCGCGCATCTCGTCCTTCACCGAACGAAGACGGGCACCAGATGCGCGAAGCTCACCGAGGGTATGGATGTTCATGAGGGGTCAGGGTCCTTTTCCGGAGGGGGCTCCGGGTCGCGATTGAACTGGTTCATGGCGCGCCGCAGATCGCCGCGGGCAAAGAGCGCCAGCGCGTCGACGGAGCGTTCGATGGTGCGCTCGAGCTCCGGCTGCTCCGTCTCCGGAAAATCGTCGAGCACGTAGTCGCGCAGCCGGACGTCCGAGTAATCCGGGCCGCGCACTCCGAATCGTAAGCGTGCAAAACGCTCCGACGCAAGAGCATCGACGATCGATCGCATCCCGTTGTGAGTTCCTGCTGACCCCTCAGGACGGATGCGCAGACGACCGAGCGGAAGGTCGATCTCGTCAAAGACCACGATGAGGTCTTCCAGCGACTCCGTGTAGGCGCTGACCAGCAGCCGCACCGCATCGCCGGACAGATTCATGAATGTCAGCGGCCGGGCCACCACTACCGTTCCGCCACCCACCCGACCCTGTCCGGTCATCGCATTCTTCTCGTGACGATCCAGGGTGATACGAAACTTCCGCGCGAACGCGTCGGCCACCATCCACCCGGCGTTGTGGCGGGATCGCTCGTACTCACTACCCGGATTTCCCAGTCCGACGATCAGCTTCATGCGGCGCGGAAGGGTAACAGGTCCGGCCATCAGGAATGCCCGACTGAGGAAATCCGCACAGGAAGGCCAGTCCATCTCCATGACACGCCCGCCTCGAACAACGCGCGAGCAATCCACACCTCCCGGTCGGATATGATGCCGCTCCACCGCATGGCCACTGAGCAGCGCGAACGGATCGTCGTCGTGGACGACAGTGCGAACGACCTTGCGGTCACCCGCCGGTTCCTCGAACGAAAGGGCTATGACGTCCATGGCGCTACCTCCGGCGAGGAAGGTCTGGCCCTCGGCGCCCGCCTCACTCCCGATGCCTTCGTGGTCGATTACCGCATGCCCGGTATGGATGGGTTCGAGTTCACGCGAAGGGTCAAAAGCGATCCGACCCTGCAGACCATCCCCGTGCTGATGCTGACCGGTGCTGACGCGCCGCAGAGCGTCGTGGAGGGGTTGGGCGCCGGAGCGGACGACTACGTAACCAAAGCTTCCGACACCGAGGTGCTGGTGGCCCGGTTGCGGGCCCTGCTGCGGGTGAAACGCTACCAGGATCAGCTTCGCAAATTGAACCAGCAGATTTTTCGCGACCTCCAGATCGCCCGCCGGGTTCAGGAAGCCCTGGTGCCGCAGGGGACCTTCCGCACGCCACGCATCGAGATCCGCTCCGCCTACATCCCCAGCGAGACCCTTTCCGGCGACTTCTACGACTACTTCCAGCAGGGCGATCTCATCTATCTGTTCGTGGCAGACGTTTCCGGGCATGGGCTGCCGGCCGCGATTCTGGTGTCCCTGCTCAAGAGCTACCTGCACACGGAGACCGACGCCCACACCCCGCTTTCGTCATTCATGTCGAAGCTGAACGACTTCCTGTTCAGCGTCTCCCTCCCCACGCAGTTCGCCACGGCGCAACTCTTTCGCCTGGATGCAGTGGGGAATCTGGCGTATTCGAATGCGGCGCATCCGCCCTTCCTTCTGCACCGTCAGGAGAGTGGAAAGACGGTGGTGCATGAAGAGCCCAGTCACCTGCTCGGAGCCATGCCGGACATGCCGTTCGCGGAACGTTCGATCAAAGTCGCGCCGGAAGACACGCTCTTCATGTACACCGATGGCCTGACCGATCGGCGCAACCAGGCGGGCGAGTTCTACTCCATCGAACGGATTGCCCGCCTGATGGAAGAGGCCGGACACGAGGATCTTCCGACGTTGTACGACACCATTTTCCGCGATGTCAGCAGCTTCCCGGCCACCGAGGATTTCAAAGACGACATCGCCTTCGTCCTGACGCGGTTTCACTGAAGGCTTTCGGAACGCTGGCATCCCTGGCGGCGGAAACGTTTATCCCAGGAGATGTCGCCGCTCCGCGGCTTCGTAGTCCTGGCCCCGACCGAATCCCAGCGCTGACGCGCTGGGCTACGTAGATTCCGCCGCTCCGCGGCTCTCCACATCGTCCAGATCGAGCGCCCCAGGAGCCTGCGCGGCAGAAAGTCGTGGAGCGCGATCTTGGCGGAGCCTTGGGCAACCAACGCC
>JBKJQB010000137.1:0-6699 GCA_046594105.1 Thermoanaerobaculia bacterium | reverse complement strand
GCCAGAGGCGCGGATGCCGCACTCACGACGCCGGTCAGCTCGCCGGTCGTGCCCTGCTGCGCCAGAGCCGGCAGACCCGCCAGGACCAGCAGTGCTGTCGCCACTAAAAGGCGCATCTCGTTCCGATCACACGCGCGCTTGGGTTCATCGATGACTCACCGCCGCCAGTGAATTCGATGTCGGGGCGTTCGCGATCATAGAACGAAATCACCTTCTCGCTCGTCCTGGCGCGGGGATGACCGTCGTGTGGCTCGTGATCATGGTGTTGGTGATTGGGGCGACGCGACCTACCAGCCGCAAGCTCCTGCAGCCTACCGCCCGCAAGTCGCGGTCTGACCGATCGACAGCACAAGCACGGATCCGCAAACGGCCCTCCCCGAGGGTCGTTTGCATTTTGACGACGTCAGCGTTGTGCGGTCTGGAGGGCGTTGGTGACCAGGGAGACGCGCGCGCCTTCTCGTTTCTCAGGAATCGCAGCGAGAAACTTTTCGCCGTCGAACGAGTCGAGCGCTGACGGCACGGCCGGGAACTTGAAGAGCGCTTTCGGGTCACCGAACTGCCCGTTCTTGTATTCGACGGACATCAAGGCCGCATCCGGCGCCACCCAGAAAATCTCATGACCTTTCGCCGGCCAGAAGTAGAACGAGGTGGCCCCGGTGGTCGACAACTGGCGCTTTTCTCCCCGCTCGGGAAAGGGAACCACGTAGAGCTCGTCTCTGCCGCTCTCGTCTGACGAAAAAGCAATCCACTTTCCATCTGGCGAGAAGATTGGCGCGCGCTCCTTGAACTCCGTGGCCACGAAGGGATAGGGCTTGGCGCCCCCCGTCATCGGCACGATCCAGATGTCCCCCGTGAAATCAGGATTCTTGACATCCAGAAGGTCCACCGCCAGGAAACGGCCGTCGGGCGACCAGTCAAACGGCTCGAGGTTTCCTTCCTTCATTGCCAGGAGCGGCTGCTCCTGCGTCAGGCCATCAACCGGTTTGATGAAGATCTCGCTCAGTACATGCCGGTCGGTGCTGAACGCGATCTGCTTGCCGTCGGGTGACCACACTGGCAGGTAATCATTCAGCGGATTTGAGGTGAAGCGCGTTCGCGCGCCGCGCGCGAGATCGAGAATCCAGACGTCGGATGAATCGCCAATGGCGGCCGCAACACGCCTGCCGTCTGGTGAAAAGCGCAAGAAACTGTACTGATCGGGCGGACCGGCGACGTCGGTGCCTCGACCGGCGCGATCGAGCATCGTGAGACGTGGGCGCAGGCTTGCGTTGCCTGTGGCGTAGGCGAGCGTGCCGTCATCAGAAATGGCAAACACCGCGCGGAAGAAACCGATCTCCTCCGCCACCCCCTCGGCCACCCGAATCGGCTCTCCGGTCAGCTGCCCTTTGGCCATGTCGAACTTCTGAGCCAGCAGATACTGGTTCCGCACGAACAGCAGTTGGTCCCCACACAGGGCGAGATTCGAGCGCACCCGGAGGATCAACTTGCGCTCGCTCGAGTCGAGCGAAGCGAGGTAGACCGCGTTCATGTCGCTTTCCGCCCCGGCGCGATGGGTTCCCACCAGGTAGAGGAAGCGCTTGCCATCGGGGAGGAAGACGGGCCACCGATGGGTCGTCTCGCCGTGCTCCTCATCGACCCGGGTGACGGTCGTGACCGGCCCGCCATTCGAGGAAACGCGATGGAGGGCATCGCGCCAGTAGCCGGCAAACAGGAGGACACCGTCTTTGCTCCAACTCCCTCCGCGGCCGTCGGGCGCATCCGCTAGCGCAATGGCCGGGCCGCCACTCACATCAATCCTCTTCAGCTTTCCGGCCGCGAAGAATCCGATGCTGCGGCTGTCCGGTGACCAGAAAGGGCCGAAGCCTTTCTCCGTTCCGCTCAGAGGTTTCATCTCACCGGTATCCAGACGGGCGAGCCAGAGATTCTTCTTTCCATCCGCGGTCTCGCCGCTAAAGGTCAGGAATCTCCCGTCAGGAGAGAGCGACAGGGAGGCCGCGTCGTTCTGGTTGATGGACAACGACACGCCGGACGGTGGAACGAACGAGGCGTGGAACGCGCGCGGCTCCACGCTGTGCCCTTTCCACCACAAGCCCCCCAGCGCGAGCGCCGCCAGTGCCGCAGCGATCGCAGTCCCCAACCACAGACGCTCCCGGTTCCTGCGACGGGCCACCACCACGCTGGCCACGCCAGCCTGCGATCCCGCTTCCGAGATCCAGCGGATCTCCTCCGCCAGATCGTGCGCGCTCTGCCAGCGACGGTCAGGATCCTTGGCCAGACACACCTGCACGATGCGCTCGAGCGCCGGCGGCGTGAGCGGTTGAATGGCGGAGATCGGCTCCGGCATCGCGGTGATGATCGCCGCGATGAGGCTGGCCTTCGAGGTGCCCTGAAACGCGCGCCGTCCGGTAGCCATCTCGTAGAGCACCGCGCCGAACGCGAAGATGTCGGTGCGGGCATCCGCTTCCCGCCCTTCCAGTTGCTCCGGCGCCATGTACTGAAATGTCCCGAGGATGGTGCCTTCCTGCGTCAGCGGCCGGTTCTCCGTGGGAAGGCTGGTCAACTGTCCGGCCTCGGTGGGGTTCTGGTATTTGACCAGGCCGAAGTCGAGCAGCTTCGCCCCCGACTTGGTCAGCATGACGTTTCCCGGCTTCAGGTCGCGATGAACCAGACCGCGGCGATGGGCGCTGTCGAGCGCATCGGCGATCTCCACTCCGTACCGCAGCACCTGATCGACCGGCAGCGCTCCTCGGGCCAGACGATCGGCCAGCGACTCACCCTGGAGATACTCCATCACCAGGTAGTCCATCCCCCCCTCGTGGCCGATGTCATACAGCGCGCAGATGTGGGGATGGGTGAGGCTGGAGATTGCGCGGGCCTCGCGATCGAAGCGTTCGCGCAACGATGGGTCGCTGGACAGGTGATGCGGAAGCACCTTGATGGCCACGGTGCGATCGAGCCGCGTGTCGAGCGCCTGGTAGACCTCACCCATCCCGCCCGAACCGAGTAAGGAGACGATCTCGTAGGGCCCGAGGCGCGTTTGAGGGGTCAGCAAGGGGAGAGCACAGGATACCTCAGCGCCCTGATGCCTCGGTTGTCTGAACCGATCCCTTACCAGTTCGCCAGCTTGCCTCCGGTCGAGGGAACGTCATCGACCCGGCGCGGTCACAGTCGGCGAACGGCGGTGCGTCGCGATCCGAGCGGCGGGCGAAACGCTTCGACTTCCGGTCTACCCGGGGATTAGAAACATGACTGCGGAAAAGAAAATCGAAGGTCTGGCCCCACGAGGCCGCACCATGAGGCCGCAGAACGAAGGTCTGGCCCCACAAGGCCCAGCAAAGCGATCTCAAGATGCACGAAGACGAACTCGAGTTCGGGTGCTCGTTCGGCTTCTGAAGTTCCGCGGTTATCGGTGCGCCGCCGGCCGGGTTGCGTGTCGGGATCCGCGAAGCGGTCCGACGCAAATGCGCGTGATCGTCTGACCACGCTGAGCCTGCTTCACGCGTATAGTCTTCCCACACATGACAATGGAACCGGGAAGGCGGCTCGGGCCCTACGAGATCGTGGCCCCGATCGGCGCCGGGGGAATGGGCGAGGTGTTTCGAGCGCGCGATACGCGCTTGGACCGCAGCGTGGCTGTAAAGATCCTCACGACCACTGGATTCGCGCAGAACGAACAGCTCAAGGCTCGTTTCGATCGTGAGGCCAGAACGATCTCGCAGCTCAGCCACCCGCACATCTGCACGCTTTTCGACATCGGCCACGAGGACGGGATCGACTTTCTCGTCATGGAGTTGCTGGAGGGGGAATCACTCTCCGACCGGCTGGCCAGAGGACCCATTCCGCTGAGCGAGGTCGTTCGTTACGGCTGCCAGATCGCCCAGGCGCTCGATCGCGCGCATCGCTCCGCCGTAATTCATCGCGACCTCAAGCCAGGCAACATCATGCTCACGAAGTCGGGTGCAAAGCTGCTGGACTTCGGCCTGGCCAAATCGGCAGCGGTTGTCGACTTTGAAGGAGGCACGGTACAGAAGCCGTTGACGCAGGAGGGGACGATCCTCGGGACGTTTCAATACATGGCTCCCGAACAGCTCGAAGGCTCCGAGCTGGACGCCCGCAGCGACATCTTCGCTTTCGGATGCGTGCTCTACGAGATGGTCACGGGCAAGCGGGCATTCGACGGAAAGACCCGCACCTCACTCATCGCGGCCATTGTTTCCGGTGAGCCGCGGGCGCTGCACGAATTGCAGCCGCTCGCGCCGAATAGCCTGGAGCACCTGATCGCCAAATGTCTGAGCAAGGATCCCGATGACCGCTGGCAGAGCGCCCACGACATTGGCGAGGAGCTTCGCTGGATCGGCGAAACCGGCTCGCAGGCCGGCGGCGCCGCAATTCCCTCCTCGCGAAAGAAGGGCCGTGAGGCGGCGGCATGGAGTCTTGCGGCGATCGCGACCATCGCCGCTGCACTTCTGGCCTTCCACATCTTCCAGGCCCGGTCGAGATTCGGCGAGCCGATTCAGGCCTCGATTCTTCCGCCACGCGGCTCGGAGTTCAGCTTCGTCGACGGACCGATGGCGATCTCCCCCGATGGGCGGCGCATCGTCTTTCTCGCTCAGACGGCCACGGGCGAGAACGCGCTCTGGATCCGTACACTGCGAGGAGGAAGCTCGCAGACACTGGCAGGATCGGAGGGAGCCAGCTATCCCTTCTGGTCGCCGGACAGCCGTTTCGTTGGTTTCTTCGGCGATGGAAAACTCAAGAAGATCGACGTTACCGGCGGGCCGCCTCAGACCATCTGCGCCGCCCTCAACGCGCGCGGCGGAAGCTGGAATCGCAGCAACATCATTCTCTTCGCACTGGTGCGGGATGGCATCTACCAGGTCCCGGCAGCCGGCGGCGATCCAGGCAAGATCACCACGTTCGATGCGGCAAAGGGTGAGGCCGATCACCGCTGGCCTTTCTTTCTGCCCGATGGGAAACACTACCTCTTCCTGGCGCGGGCGGAAGATGCCGAGGAGAGCGTCGTCTGGCTCGGCCTGCTCGGATCGAAGGAGCGAAAGAGGATCATCCGCTCTTCCGGAAACGCCGCCTGCGCGAACGGGTATCTTCTGTTCTCTCGCGAGAGGACCCTTCTGGCACAACCCTTCAACAGCCGATCCTTCGAAGTCGAGGGAGACCCGGTTGCCGTTGCGGAAAAGCTCACCTACATCGCCGGCACGGCCGGAGCTGTCTATTCCGTCTCCGACGGTGGATTACTGGCCTTCGCGCAGGGCTCGGCGAGGACCCAGCTCACCTGGTTCGACAGGAGCGGTAAGGAGTCAGGGAAAGTCGGATCGCCGGCCGAGCTGGTGGGCCTGACCATCTCTCCTGACGGCGGTCGCGTTGCGGCCGACATCCTCGAGTCGGCAGGAAAATCCGACATCTGGATTCACGAACTGGCCCGCTCCACGGCGAGCCGCTTTACGTTCAAGCCGATCGACGATTTCTCTGGCGTCTGGTCTCCCGACGGCGAGCAGATCGCATTCGCCACCGGACCAAAGCGGCCGGCTTACGACATTGCCGTCAAGCCGTCGCGAGGCTCGGGAGTGGAAGAGACTTTATGGGAGGAGCAGGAGTCGCAGCGGGTCCCGGTTGACTGGTCGCGGGACGGCCGCTTCCTCCTGGTCGGTTACCACAACCCGAAGAAGAAGATCATCTACGACATCTGGCTCCTCTCCATGGCCGATCGAAAACGTACGCCGCTGGTACAGAGCCCATTTTCCGAGTTCCCCGGAGGCTTCTCGCCTGACGGCTCGTGGTTCGTCTACTCCTCGAACGAATCGGGCAAATCGGAGATCTACGCGCAGCCGATCGGGCGCCCCGGCAAGCTGCAGCTCTCGCCATCGGGCGGCACATTTCCGCGCTGGTCGGGGAAGGGAGACGAGATCTTCTATCTGTCCATCGATCGAAAGCTGATGTCGGTCCCTGTGAAGATCGGGAAGACGCTGGAAGCCGGCGATGCGCGGATCCTCTTCGAGGCTCGCGTCGCTACATTGCAGGGATTTCCGTACTCCGCTTCTCCGGATGGACAGCGTTTTCTGGCCGCGGTTTCCAATGACGATTCCGCGGCCGCGCCGACGACCATCATCGCGAACTGGCCAACGCTAATTGGTGGCCCGCGATAATCAGGCAGGATGCAGAAGGCAAAGAAATTGTTTGTGTTCCAGCGTCTTTGAAGGTCAGACGCCTGTTTTGCGGAAAAGGCGGGTGGCGGCCCGGGCGGCCTTTCCCGCTTTTCCATCGGTGGCTTTCCGTTCTCAATCCACTCGATTTACGGATGCCCCGTTTTTCTTTTCCAGGATTGCGAAACCGAAGGTGCGACCCATCGCGGACGCTCCTGGTGTTTGACGCAACGTTTACTTCGAACTTCACGCGCGGCCCGGAACGTTCCCTCTTCCGAACGCCGCGTGTATCTCGCGCCCGCGTAAGCGACTCTGCAGCGCTCAGTGGCGTCGTGTCGCTAACGCGAGCGTTCCTTCAAATGCCAAAGCGGTTTCATCACGCCCTTGTCATCCGCCTGTCATCCTGAGCTGGAAAACAGCGCGATGAGCCGATGAGAGGGCGATGAACGTGCGCTTCGTGGATCTTCTGAGCGGAGCGAACGGAGCGCCGGCATCCTTGCCGGCCGGTCCGCCGGCTTCCAGCCGGCGACTGTTCGGCGAG
>JBKJQB010000103.1:0-6970 GCA_046594105.1 Thermoanaerobaculia bacterium | reverse complement strand
TCTGCCGCGCAGGCTCCTAGTCGGAGACGAGCCTGCCTTTCGTAGCGCCGGCTCAGAAGAACGACGGAGCGCGCCCCCCGCCCTTACCGCAGCACTTCGACGCTCGCTTCGCTCCCGTACACCATGACGTAGCGGAACTCGCGCTTTTCCGGATCGACGATGGTCCGTTCCCGCGCCGCGAACACGAAAGGCTCCACTCCCCCCTCCACGCTTTGCAGATCGGCGCGGCTGTTGGCGAAACGCACGTTGACGGTGTGGGCGATTCCGCTCTCATCATTCAGAGTCAGCCGGGCCCGGCCGGTCACCGAACCGAAATCGAAAACGGTCGCGCCGGTCGGGCGCGACGCAGAGACGGCCACGCCGCCGACGACCTGGATGGCGGGCAGGGCAGTCTTGAAGTCCCAGTGCTCGCGCGCCTGAAGCCGCTCGCGGGCCTCCGGAGCGGCTGCGCCCGCCCGTCGCCCGAGATAGTTCCACCGACGCGCGGGTGGACTGCCGAGAAGCATTGGCTTGCCCGCTGCGGGACGATCGGGATCCTGATTCGGGAGGCTGGGCCTCCACTCGCGGAAGATCTTCCAATCTGCGTTCGTCGGCACCAGGTTCTGGAACTCGGGGGCGACGTCGACTGCGGCGATCAGACCGCCCACGCCATTCGGACTGCGCACCGCCGCCACGATCCGGTTCGCGCGATCTCGCGCCAGCGCGCTGACGTCGAACACATCGAGCGCATGGTCCTCGCCGACCCGCCGCCCTCCAATTTCCTTCCCGTTGAAGAACAGGGTGTATTCGGGATCTCCAAGGATTTTGATGCGGGTGAACAACCGATTCGGCGGGAGATCGAACGTACGGGTGGCGAAGAAGGCCACCGGAGTGCCCCGGCTCAGTCGATGCTGCGGCCAGATCCATTGGGCCTGGCCTGTGGCGTCGAAAAACTTATGGCCGTAGAGCGACTGCAGTCGTGTGAAACCGGCCACCACCATGAACAGGACGACCGCACCGATCGTGAACATCCGCATCAGGTGCCGATCGTGCGGTGCGATGAAATCGTGCGTCCGAAGACGCTGAAGAACGGGGATCCCGTTGCCGGTGCTCTTCCCCACGTTAGAATCGCCGTCGTCCATGAAGGCTGTGATTGTAATTCCCGCCCGTTGGGCCTCCACACGGTTTCCCGGAAAGCCGCTGGCGATGATCGCCGGCACCTCGCTGATCCAACGCGTCTACGAAAGGGCCATCCGCTCGCGCAAAGCCGCCGGGGTGGTCGTTGCCACCGATGATGACCGCATCGCCGAGCATGTGGTTTCGTTCGGCGGGACGGTGGTACGCCCCCTCGGCGATTTCCGAACCGGCACCGATCGCATCGCTGCGGCCCTCCCGCTGCTCGACGGCGCGGTCGATCAGGTCATCAACGTTCAGGGCGACGAGCCGCTCATCGACGTGGACAGCGTCGACCGGGTCATCGACGCCCTACAGGTCGAGGGATGCGATCTGGTCACGCTGGCCTGTCCCATTTCGGGGATTGCCGAGTTCCACTCGACCGACATCGTGAAGGTCGTTCTGGATCACCAGAGGAACGCCCTCTATTTCTCGCGCTCCCCGATCCCCCACGGCGGAGCGCCGGCGCTCCGGCACATCGGGCTCTACGGTTACCAGAAAGCTGTGCTGCAGGCGCTGGCGGCCCTTCCACCGTCGGCTCTGGAACAGGCCGAATCACTGGAACAGTTGCGGGCACTGCAGAACGGCTTTAAAATCCGGGTGCTGCAAACCGCATCGCCGCATCTCGGTGTGGACCGTCCCGAGGATGTGGAGCGCGTCGAACATGAACTTGCGAAACAGGGCTGATTCCGGAGATTTTCGTTGAGCCGCTGGCTTCTGGCGAACCTTTCTCTCCAAACCCCACCCACCACTCCCCTCTCCCGCAGTCGTCAACGCGAAGCCGCTGGCCTCCTGCTGACTTTTGATCGCTGGCAGTCGCAGTCAGGGGACCGTTCGCGCATCCGGTTATCACGATTTCCCCTGCAACGTTTCACAGGAGGTCCATGATGAGCACCAAGTACATCTTCATCACCGGCGGTGTGGTGTCAGGACTGGGCAAAGGCATCGCCGCCGCGTCGATCGGTGCCCTCCTGGAGAATCGCGGGTTCCGCATCACCATCCAGAAGTTCGATCCCTACATCAATGTCGATCCCGGCACGATGTCCCCGTTCCAGCACGGCGAAGTGTTCGTGACCGACGACGGCGCGGAGACGGATCTCGACCTCGGCCATTACGAGCGCTTCACCACCATGCGGGCCACGCGCAAGAACAACTTCACCACCGGCCGCATCTACCTGAAGGTGATCGAGAAGGAGCGGCGCGGCGATTACCTCGGCAAAACTGTGCAGGTCATCCCCCACATCACCGACGAGATCAAAAAATGCATCCGCGAAGTGAGTGAAGGCGTCGATGTGGTGATCGTGGAGATCGGCGGCACGGTCGGCGACATCGAGTCGCTTCCCTTCCTGGAAGCGATCCGCCAGTTCCGCCTGGAGGTCGGGCGCGGCAACGCCATCAACGTCCATCTCACGCTGGTGCCTTACATCAAAGCGTCCGACGAATTGAAAACCAAGCCTACGCAGCACTCGGTGCAGAAACTGCGCGAGATCGGCATCCAGCCTGACGTGCTGCTCTGCCGGTCGGAACAGGAAATCCCTGAGGAGATGAAGGCCAAGATCGCCCTTTTCTGCAACGTGGAAGAGGAAGCGGTCATCCCGGCCCTCGACGTCGAGTTCATCTACCAGGTGCCGCTGGCGTTCTCCCGCGAACGTCTCGACGAGATCCTGCTCGACAAGCTGCATCTTCCACACGTGGAGATCGGCGCCCTCACCAAGTGGGAAGAGATCGTCCGGAAGATGCGCCATCCCGAAGATGAGGTGAAGATCGGTTTCGTGGGCAAGTATGTCGAGTTCGGCGACTCCTACAAATCGCTCAACGAGGCGCTCACCCACGGCGGCATCGCCAACAACGTGAAGGTGCGCATCATCTACATCGACTCCGAGGAGTTGGAGGAAGAGGGCTACCACGGAGATCTGGCCAAGGTGGATGGGATCCTGGTCGGTCCCGGCTTCGGATCACGCGGAGTGGAAGGGAAGCTCCGAGCGATTCGCTACGCACGCGAGCGCCGCATCCCCTTCTTCGGCATCTGCCTGGGCATGCAGTGCGCGACCATCGAGTTTGCCCGCAACATGGCCGGCATGGTCGGCGCGAATTCGACCGAGTTCGACGACGAGGCGCCGTACAAGGTCATCTACAAGCTGCGCGACCTGATCGGCGTGGATGCCCTCGGCGGCACCATGCGACTGGGCAAGTATCCCTGCAACCTCGTGGAGAACTCCATCGTGCGCGAGGCCTACGGTGTCGAAAGCATCGAAGAGCGGCACCGCCATCGCTACGAGGTGAATCCAGAGTACGTGCCCAAGCTCGAGAGCCTCGGCTTTCGGGTGACCGGAGCGTCGCCCGATGGCAAGTTCGTCGAGATCATCGAGCTGGAAGGACATCCCTGGTTCGTGGGCTGTCAGTTCCATCCGGAGTACAAATCGCGCCCGGTGGCGCCACATCCCCTGTTCCGCTCGTTCATCGCCGCGTCCCGCGAATACCGCTTCACCAATAAAACCACCATGTCCCAGCCGCGCAAAGAAGCCGAGGTGGTGTAGGCGATGCTCAGAAACATCGGCGGAGTCATCGCCGGCCTGATCGCCGCATGGCTCCTGGTCTCCATCGCCGAGATGGGTGCGCACAAGCTGTATCCGCCGCCGCGGGGGATGGACATGACCGACTTCAATCAGGTCAAGCAGTTCGTGGCCTCGCTGCCGGTTTCCGCTCTGCTCGTGGTCCTTGCCGGCTGGCTGGTGGGGACGTTCTTCGGGACCTGGCTCGCAGCGCGGATCGCGCAGCGCCGCATCGCCGCCTACGTGGTCGGCGGCCTCCTGCTCGCAGCGGGCATCGCCAACTCTGTATTGATCCCCCAGCCGGTCTGGTTCTCCGCCCTCTCCTTCATGGTCTACATCGCCATGACGCTGGTCGGGGCGCGGGTGGGAGCGCATCCGGTGACAGTCGGGGCGCAACCGTCGTCATCCTGAGGCCGGCGCCGGCACGGCCGGCGGCGTTGGTTCGCAAAGCGTCCGCCACGATTTTCGCGCCGCGTTCCTCGGCCGCCTTTGATTGCAGATGACACGCGACCGTGTCCCCCCCCTAGTGTCCTTCTCCCCGCACACGGGGAGAAGGTCCGCGAAGCGGGGATGAGGGGTCCTGCTTCGACTCCTGAGGTCCCCTCATCCGCCTTCGGCACCTTCTCCCCGTGTCCGGGGAGAAGGACTCTCGATGGGCCACACAAATCCCCTTCACACATTAGAATCGCTCCCTCATGCTCACCCGTGTCATTCAGATCACCCCTGACATTTCCTTTGGCGGGGACCATCCGCCACTCTTCATCGCTGGACCCTGCGTCATCGAGTCGCTGGATCACCTGCTCGCCATGGCGCGCATCCTGGTCAAGCTTCGCGATGAGTTGAAGATCAACCTCATCTTCAAGTCCTCGTTCGACAAGGCCAATCGCAGCTCCATCGAGTCGTTCCGCGGACCGGGGCTGGAGAAGGGTCTGGCCATGCTGCGCGCAGTGAAAGAGGAGACCGGACTTCCGCTTCTCTCCGACATCCACTCGCCCGAACAGGCAGGGCCCGCTGCGGAAGTTCTCGACATTCTGCAGATTCCCGCCTTCCTCTGCCGCCAAACCGATCTGGTCGCGGCGGCGGCGCGAACGGGCAAGGCCGTGGGCGTCAAGAAGGGGCAGTTCCTGTCGCCCGAGGAGACGAAGAACATTCTGGACAAGGGCGTCGAGGCGGGGAACGAGCGGATGTTCATCACCGAGCGCGGCTCCTCGTTCGGCTATCAGAATCTCGTGGTCGACATGCGCTCCTTTCCGATCATTCAGGGTTTTGGGTCGCCGGTGGTGTACGACATCACCCACTCCATGCAGAAGCCTGGCGGCGAGGGAAAGCAGACTGGCGGCACGCCACAGTTCGCCCGTCCGCTGGCTCGCGCGGCCGCTGCGGCCGGAGCGGACGGATTCTTCATGGAAGTCCACGACAACCCGCCCTCCGCGCTCTCCGACCGCACCACGCAGGTGCGCCCCGAAGTGGCGCGGGGAATCATCGAGGACGTGCTGGCCATCCGTGCGGCGTTGCCCCGGATCTGACGGTTCTCCAACTTTGCCGTGCCCTGAATCGAGCCCGATGCTAGTCTCCCGGATATGACGAATGTGCGGCGCGGGCTCGCCATCCTCATCGGCGCGTACGTGCTTCTCGTCCTCGTGGACCGTTTCGTTCTGATCCAGCTGCTGTTCCAGCGCACCGGCCTGGCGATCGTGCTGGCGACCGTGACCCTGCTGGCCTCGATCGGAACCGGCTTCGCCCTGCGCGCCCTCTTGGCACGAGCCTGGTCCACTGCCGATCTCGATCTCCCGCGTGACCTGCTCCTCGGCTACCCGGTATTCGGAGCCCTGTGTTTTCTGGTCGGTGCGGTGCGCATCGCCGGCTGGACGATGATCCCGCTCCTCTCGCTTGCGGCGCTGGGAGGTCTGTACATCGTGATCCGTCGCTTGGAGTCACGACCGCTGGCGCTGCCTCCGCCGATGCGTCTCTTTCCGGCACTGGCCGTGGGAATCGTTTTCGCCTGTGGCTTCGTGACCGCGCAGGCGCCCGCGTCCTCGCTCGACGAACTGGCCTATCACCTGGCAATCCCCTGGAGCTGGGTCAAGGAAGGGAGGGCCATCGACCTCCCGCTGATCTCGCATTCGTACTTTCCGCTGGGGATCGAGTCGGCCGATTTACCACTGCTCACGTTGATGGGTCGCGACGGTGCGGTGGCCTCGCATTTTCTGCACCTCGGCGCTGCCCTCGCGGCAACCTTGCTGTTGTATCGCCTGACGCGCCGCGATGGTCTTCTCACCGCGGCCATCGTGGCCACGCCGGCGCTGGCCCTCACGGCCGGATGGTCCATGGCGGACTGGCCGCTGCTCGGTGTCTGCGCAGCGCTCATCCTCGGCCTGGAGGAAGACGACAGGCCGACGGTGACCGCAGCGATCACGGCCGGATTGCTGCTGAAGTACACCTTCATCCCCTTCGCGCTCATTGCCCTTCTGACCACCCGTCAAGGGCGCAGCATGTGGCGCGCTCTGTGGCCGGCCGCGATCGCCGGCTCCTTGTTCTTTGTGCGCAACCTCGTGCTCACCCACAACCCGGTCGCGCCTTTCCTCACCGCGGGAGCGCCGCACGTGGCGGGCTATCGCGGGCATCCGTATCTCTCCTCGTACATTTTTGACGGGCACTTCCTCGATGAGAGCCTGGGTGCATCACTATTGACTGCGTGCGCGGCCGCCGGCGGACTGCTGCCGCTGGCAATTCTCGGTGCCGCGATCTTGCTCTTCCTGATGGCCCCGTCCGCGCGGCTGCTGGTTCCGTATCTGGCGATTCCGGCGGCCCGCTGCCGGCCAGGTGGACGATGGTTCCGCGTTCTGCTGGGTTGCGGAATCGCCGTACAACTCTTCCTGATCGTCTTCTTCGTGGACCGGAGCGAAGTCTTCTCCACCATGTCGGGGGCGGCCTCCGACGAGGAGTTCCTGGCGCGACAACGGCCTTCGTACACCACGATCAAGGCCATCGACGCCTTGCTGCCGGAGGCATCGAGCACGCTGGTCGTCGGCCTCAACGAGACTTTCTGGTTCGGAAGGCGAGCGCGCGGCGGTGGCAACTTTGACGGGGAGCGGATCTCCGGCTATTTCGAGGCAGGCGTTCCCGAGCGCTTGTATTCACAGCTGAAGGCCGACGGCATCACGCACGTCGCGATCATCGCGCCCCCCACTGCCAACACTGCCATCGCTCAGAAGATCGAGGAGAGGGCCACCGTCCTCTCCCCCGAGGCGCGAAGAGTTCTGTCC
>JBKJQB010000188.1:0-8271 GCA_046594105.1 Thermoanaerobaculia bacterium | reverse complement strand
TGAGCCGCACCAGCAGGGATCGTTGCGGCCGATCTTGGGCTCTTTTCGCTGCACCGGCGCCTTCGATTCTCCCTGGGATCCGGAGAAGACCATCGGTTGCGCTTTCGGCTTCGGAGGCGGCAAGGCACGCTGCACGCGCTGCACTTCCCCTTCCGCGTCCACGCCCTGCCGTTCCACAACCACCTCGGTCTTCCAGATGTACTGCACGATGCGATTCTGGATGCGCTCCATCATCTCCTGGAAGATTTCGAAGGACTCCTTCTTGTACTCAATCAGCGGATCGCGCTGACCGTAACCGCGCAGCCCGATTCCTTCCTTGAGGTGATCGACATTGAGGAGGTGGTCCTTCCACTGCTGGTCGATGATCTGCAACAGGAGATAGCGCTCGTGCAGGCGCATCATCTCCGCTCCGATCTGGCCTTCCTTCTCGTCGTAGCGAGTGTTCACCGCGTCGATGAGGCGTTCCTTGAGCTGTGCCCGGGGCGTGGAATCGAGGTCGATGCCGGCGCTCTTCAGGTCCAGGCCGAAGTAGTCGTACAGCTCGACATTCAACTCCGTTTCGTTGGGATGCTCGTGAGAATCCTCGGGGTAATGCGTGTCGATGATGAATTCGACGATCTCATCGGCGGCGTTGAGGGTGTAGTCGCGACCCTCGCGGCCTTCGAGAATCGACCGGCGCAGCGTGTAGATCGAGGCCCGCTGCTTGTTCATGACGTCGTCGTATTCGAGGAGATGTTTGCGGGCCTCGAAATTGCGGCCTTCCACCTGCTTCTGGGCCCGCTCGATGGACTTGGTGACCATGCGGTGTTCGATGGGCACGCCCTCCTCCATGCCCAGGCGTTCCATCCAGCCCATCAGGCGATCGCCGCCGAAGATGCGCATCAGGTCGTCTTCCAGAGAGAGGTAGAAACGCGACGAGCCGGGATCGCCCTGCCGTCCTGAGCGGCCGCGGAGCTGGTTGTCGATGCGCCGCGACTCATGGCGCTCGGTGCCCAGGATGTGCAGGCCACCGATGCGAACCACTTCATCGTGATCGCGCTGCCATTGCTCGCGGATCTCTTCCTCGTTGCGTTGCCGTTCCGCCGGGTCGGCCACATCCTTGTTTCTCTGGGCAGCGAGAAACTCGGGGTTCCCGCCGAGGAGAATGTCGGTTCCCCGTCCGGCCATGTTGGTGGCGATGGTGACCGCACCTTTGCGTCCCGCCTGCGCCACGATCTCTGCTTCGCGCTCGTGGTACTTGGCGTTGAGGACCACATGGGGGACGCCGCGCTTCTGCAGCATCTTGTCGAGCGTCTCCGACTTTTCGATGGAGATCGTCCCCACCAGCGCTGGCTGCCCCAGATCGTTGAGCCTCTTGATCTCCTCCACGATGGCTTCGAACTTTTCGCGCTCGGTGCGGTAGACGAGATCGGCGGCGTCGTCGCGGACCATGATGCGGTTCGGCGGGATGACCACCACCTCGAGCTTGTAGATGCTGTGGAACTCCGAGGCTTCGGTGTCCGCGGTGCCGGTCATGCCGGCGAGCTTTTCGTACATGCGGAACAGGTTCTGGAAGGTGATCGTGGCCAGGGTCTGGTTCTCCGCCTCGATCTTCACCCCTTCCTTCGCCTCGACCGCCTGATGCAACCCGTCGCTCCACCGCCGGCCGGGCATCAGCCGCCCGGTGAACTCGTCGACGATGAGCACCTCGCCGTCCTTGACCACGTACTCCACGTCGAGTTTGTAAAGCGCATGCGCCCGCAGGGCCTGCTGCGCCGCGTGCAGGGTGTCCATGTTGTTCGGGTCGTAGAGATTGTCGATGTTCAGCAATTTCTCCGCGTGGGCCACGCCCTCTTCGGTGAGCACCGCGGTGTGCTGCTTCTCGTCGATCTGGTAGTCGGTGTCCTTGATCAGCCGCGGAATGATGCGGTCGACCATGTAGTACTTGTCCACCCGCTCCTCGGAGGGCCCGCTGATGATCAACGGGGTGCGGGCTTCATCGATGAGGATGGAATCCACCTCATCGATGATGGCGAAGACGTGGTCGCGCTGGACCATCGACTCCAGGTCGAACTTCATGTTGTCGCGCAGGTAGTCGAAACCGAACTCGTTGTTCGTTCCGTACGTCACGTCGCAGCTGTACGCCTCTTTGCGCTCGCGGTCGCCGTGATGGTTCTGGATGACGCCGACGGTCAACCCGAGAAACTTGTACAGCCGTCCCATCCACTCGGAGTCGCGGCGGGCCAGGTAATCGTTGACGGTGACCAGGTGCACTCCCCGACCGGTCAGCGCGTTGAGATAGACCGGGAGCGTGGCCACCAGGGTCTTGCCCTCGCCGGTCTTCATCTCGGCGATCTTGCCGCGGTGCAGCACCAGGCCGCCCATGAGCTGGACGTCGAAATGCCGCATGTTCAGCACGCGCTTGCCCGCCTCGCGGCAGACCGCGAAAGCCTCCGGCAGCAGTTCTTCGAGCGCGGCCTGCAGATCCGCCTGCGCCGCTTTCACGTTGATTTCGTCGAGAGGCACTTCCTTCTTCGCTGCGTCGAGCGCTTCCACCGCCGGACGCAGGCGCTCGCGCAACTCGACGGTCTTCGCCTGGAGCTGCGCATCGCTCAGGGGCGAGATGGAGGGCTCCAGCGCGTTGATGCCGGTGACGATCGGAATCATCTTCTTCACGTCACGCTCGTGCTGCGAGCCGAAAATGGCGGTCAATACTTTGTCGATCATGGTTTTCTTTCCGTGGGGTGCTTCAGGGTTCCGGGCAGTGGCTGCCACGGATCGGCGGTGGGAACGACGACGTTCAGACCGCGCGTGACGGAGCGCGAGGAGTGGCGCCGCCCGTCAGAGGCTGGTCCGTCGTCCTCGAGGGGGCTTCGTCCATCGGCGGTCGCGACGCGGAGGCGGACCGCCGGCGATGAGCCCGCTTCTCGACCACGCGCTGTTCGACCGCTTGCGACCCTCGTTGGGCCACCACCCCCGCGAGCACGCAACGGCTCACAGGCGCTTCTACGCGCCCGGAGATGGCTCCAAAAGCAAGTGCGAGGAAAAGGTAGACGTTCATGCCGGAAAGCGCCGCAAGGGTATCAAAAACTGCCAAAAGGCCCGGAGTAATCCCGCATTGGAAACTAGGTCGCGTTCGGGGGTGGCCCGGTCGGATGGCGGTGCGAACGCCCCGCTATGGCTGGATCGCCTACGGCTTCGCGGCCCCTCCCCATCGAGGGTCCTTCAGTCCGGTAGGGACGATGAGCGTCTCCCTGCGAGATGTCGCCGCTCCGCGGCTTCCTCAGCATCGCGTCTTGAATCCCAGCGCTGACGCGCTGGGCTACGGAGATTCCGCCGCTCCGCGGCTGCGGTTCGGCTCCCAGTCCCGTTCCACCGATCAAATCGTCGCGACTCGCGCCGTGTCACCACATCCAATGACGCGCTCGCGTGTCACCTGCGATCCAAAGGCGGCCGAAGTGAACGCGGCTGAGGCGACATCGTGGCGGACGCTTTGCGAACCAACGCCGCCGGCCGTGCCGGCCGAACCAACGCTGCCGGCCGTGCCGGCTCAACTCTCGTCGTCGATGGCGATGGTGGTCCCGGCCAGCAGAAGTTCGAGCAGCAATAGCGCGGAGGACAGGCCGTGCATCATCCCGAAGCGCTGCCGGATGGGATCTTCCCTGGAGCGCTCACTGATGGGGAACGCCGACTCCTGGCGCATGGCCCGGATCCGGGTGTCCAGGATCGCGCCGCCGGAAGCCAGGACGATGGCGACGAACAGGGTGAGCAGGATGGCCGGACGGCTCCGGCGCCACTCCAGCATCATCAAGGTCAGAGGTGCGAACAGAGAGATGTAGTGCCATCGTGTGAGCATCGCGCCCACCACATTCGCCGCTTCGGAAGGGCTGCTGGCCGCCCGAAACGCCGCGGCCGCAGCAATCAGCAGGAACGCCGCCGTCCCGAACCAGAGCGCCTGGACCAGCCGGGTAATGGCCCGCGCAGTGCGAGCGGCGCCGGCCGACAGGGAGGATTTCGCGCGGAGCGGGATCTCCTCCGTCACCGCGGCCGAGAGCGGATCGTCGTCCGACGGCAACGCTTCCATTTCGAGCTCTTCCGGTTCCATCAGCGCGTCTGCTCCTGGAGATCGCGAACCTGGGAAAACAGCGCGCCGATCGACTGCTCGTAGGGCGCTCGCAGCACTCCCTGATCGGTGATGATCGCCGTGATCAACCGCGCCGGCGTGACGTCGAAGGCAGGATGGCGGACCTTCACTCCCTCTGGCGCGATGAGCTGTCCGAACATGGTCACCACCTCCGCGCCGGATCGCTCCTCGATCGGAATCGAGGAACCGGAGGGGCAGGTGCTGTCGATGGTCGACACCGGAGCGGCAACGTAAAACGGCACACCGTGGGCCTCGGCCAGCACGGCGACGGTGTAGGTGCCGATCTTGTTCGCCGTGTCCCCGTTTGCGGCGATCCGATCGGCACCGACGATCACGGCGTCGAAGGTCCCCTTCTGAAAGAAATGGCCGGACATGTTGTCGGTGATCACCGTGACGTCGATTCCGTCCTGCTGCAGTTCCCAGGCGGTCAGGCGCGCTCCCTGAAGATAGGGCCGGGTCTCATCGGCGAAAACCGCGACGCTCTTCCCCCCATCGATCGCAGCGCGGACGACGCCAAGGGCGGTGCCGTAGCCGGCGGTAGCCAGCGCGCCGGCATTGCAGTGGGTGAGTACGGTCGATCGTGGACCGAGGAGGGCGGCGCCAAATTGCCCGATCCGACGATTGGCGGCGATGTCTTCCGCGTACATCGCCTCTGCTTCGGCCGAGAGGTCGCGACCGTCCGCAAACGCGGCGAGCATCCGCTGGACGGCCCAGGCAAGGTTCACCGCGGTGGGACGCGCCTGTTTCAACGTTTCTGCAGCGGCCTGGACATCGCATCCGCTGCGAGCGGCCAGCGCCAGTCCAAAGGCGGCTGCCACGCCAATGGCGGGAGCGCCGCGCACCACCATGTCGCGGATCGCTGCGGCGACCTCGTCCGCAGTGCGGCATACGGCGTAATGCGTCTGGCCCGGGAGCAGCCGCTGGTCCAGCAGCTCGAGCGAGTCTTCTCGCCAGCGGATCGGTTGCACGTGCATGGAGTGGTCTCTCGCCTCATCACCGGCATCTCGAAATCGGGCACGGAAGGCCGGGTGTGATCGCGTCGTTATACTACCCGCGAAGTTGGAGGATCCATGGTTAAGGTAGGCATCAATGGTTTCGGTCGCATCGGGCGGAACGTGGTCCGCGCGGCCCTGGAACGCGATCTCGAAATCGAATTCGTCGGCGTGAATGACCTCACCGACGCGGCAACGCTGGCGTACCTGCTCAAGTACGACTCCATCCACGGCACCATTCCGAACACCATCACCAGCAGCGAGCGTGGGATGACCATCGACGGCAAAGAGCTCCGCGTCTTTTCCTCCCCCGATCCGGCGGCAATCCCCTGGGCCGACAGCGGCGCGGAGATCATCGTGGAGTCCACGGGACGCTTCACCTCGCGCGAGAAAGCGGCGGCCCACCTGCGCAAGACGGTGGAGCACGTGATCATCTCCTCGCCCTCCAGCGACGCCGACGTCACCATCTGCATGGGCGTCAACGAGCGCAGCTTCGATCCCACCGGCCACAAGGTCCTATCCAACGCTTCCTGCACGACCAACTGTCTGGCCCCCGTGGCCAGGGTCCTTCACGAACGCTGGGGAATCGTCAGCGGCATCATGTCCACCATCCACTCCTACACCAACGATCAACACATCCTCGACGTGTCCCACAAGGACTTGCGGCGAGGTCGCGCCGCCGCGCTGTCGATGATCCCGACCTCCACCGGCGCCGCGAAAGCAGTGGCCCTCGTTCTTCCCGAACTGAAGGGAAAGCTCGACGGAATCTCCGTGCGGGTGCCCACTCCGAACGTCTCCCTCGTCGACTTCACATTCGTCTCCGCGAAGGCCACCACGGCCGAGGAGATCAACGCTGCCGTCCGCGAAGAATCGAAAGGAGCTTTGAAAGGCATCCTCGACTACTCCGACGAACAGCTGGTCTCGGTCGACTTCAATCACAATCCTAACTCCTCGATCGTGGATACCTCCTTCACTCGCTCCGTGGGCGCGAACCTGCACAAGATCCTCTCGTGGTACGACAACGAGTGGGGCTATTCGAACCGCATCCTCGATCTCATCACCTATGTGGCACGGGTTCGGAAGGAGTCGTTGACGGCTTCACGCTGAGGCTGCGCCGGCCTTTTCCTTCACACTCATGATCAGGATTCGCACGCTGGATACGCTCGACATCAAACCGGGCAACCGTGTCTTCTATCGAGTGGACTACAACGTCCCGCTCGATGGCGGAGTGATCTCCGACGCCACCCGCATCGAGGAGACGCTCCCCACATTGAGACTTCTGCTGGAGCGCGGAGCGGCGGTGATCATGGCCGCCCACCTCGGCCGGCCGAGGGGAAAACGGGATGAGAAAGACTCGCTGGCTCCCGTACGCAGCAAGCTTGCGGAACTGATCGGGACGGAGGTCGCATGGGCCGCCGATTGTGTCGGTGAAGCAACGGAGACTCAGGCCGCGGCGCTCGCTCCGAGTCACATCCTTCTACTGGAGAACCTGCGCTTCCATGCGGGCGAGGAAGCGAACGACCCTGAATTCGCCGCGCAGCTTCGCAGACTCGCTGATATCTACGTCAACGACGCGTTCGGCGCCTGCCATCGGGCTCACGCCTCCATCGACGCCCTGCCCCGCCTCTTTCCCACCTCGGCGTCCGCCGGCGGCCTGTTGCTGGACAAGGAGCTTTCGTTCCTGCAGAAGATCACGAACGTCGAGGAGCGGCCTTTTGTCGCGCTCCTTGGCGGCGCGAAAATCGCTGGAAAGATTGAGCCGCTCGAGGCGCTGGTGAATCTGGCCGACACGATCCTGATCGGCGGCGGAATGGCCAACACGTTTCTGGCCGCCGAGGGAGTGGAGATGGGCGGTTCGCTGGTGGATGGGGAGTCGATGGAAGTGGCCACGCGAATCCTCAACGGCCGTTTCCGCGCCGGCGTGAATCTGCCCGTCGACCTCATCGTGGGCGACGACCTCAAGGCTCCGAAGATTGTGGAGACCGTCTCTGTCAGCGAAGGGCTGACCGCCGGCCAGAAAGCATTCGATATCGGCCCGAAGACCATCACGGCCTACCGGACCGCGCTGGACGGCGCGAAAACCGTCTTCTGGAACGGGCCGATGGGCGTGTTCGAGCATCCCCGCTTCGCCAAAGGCACCATGGCCATGGCCCAGGCAGTGGCCAACGTCGATGGCGTAACCGTCGTCGGCGGTGGCGAATCCGTCGAGGCCATCAAAGCGTCCGGAGTGGCCGGGCGCATCAGCCACATTTCCACCGGCGGCGGCGCGTCGCTCGAATTCATTTCGGGAGCTGTTCTGCCCGGCGTCGAGGTGCTGAAGGCGTAGCGGCACGCTACCGCCTTCAACCATCATGGCTCAGGAAATCGAAGTGAAGTTTGCCCTCCGCGATCGCTCGGAGCTTGTGCAGAAATTGATCGAGCTCGGCGCGAAGCGTCTCTATCCCGAGACGTTCGAGGACAACATCGTCATGGACCGCCGCGGCGAGCTGCGGACCAAAGGCGCGCTCCTCCGCGTTCGCAAGTTCGGCAAGTACACGATCGCCACGTTCAAAGGCCCCATGTCGATCGAGGGCGGCGTGAAATCGCGCGAAGAGGTCCAGACCGGCGTGGAGAGTTTCGAGCTGGCCATTCAGCTCTTCGACTCCCTCGGCTACAAGCCCACGTTCCGCTATCAGAAGTTCCGCGAAGTCTGGCGCGTCCGCGAGGTCGAAGTGGTCATCGACCGGACTCCCATCGGTGAGTACTTCGAGATCGAAGGCCCTCTCGATCTGATTCGATCCATCGCCGCCGACCTGGGGATGAACATGGATCAGGCCATCCGTCACTCTTACGCCGACCTCTATCGCCTGGCCCGCCGCACCCGTGGAGAGCTTCCGGAGAACATGGTGTTTCCGCCTGAGGAGTTGTAAGACCATGAAAGCGATGATCCTCGCGGCCGGCTACGGCACCCGTCTGCGCCCCGTCACCTACACGCTCCCAAAACCGATGGTGCCGCTGTGCAATCGACCGCTCATCGGCTGGGCGGTCGAATCGTTCCTGGCAGCCGGTGTCCGCGACTTTGTGGTCAACGTCCATCACCTGCCCGAAGCGATCGAGACCTATCTGCGCGCGCATTACGCGGGCGAGGCCACGTTCGAGTTCTCTTACGAAGCGGAG